>JAMCQN010000160.1 GCA_023382055.1 Chloroflexota bacterium | reverse complement strand
CTTCCGATCTAGACGCCGGATGAATCCGGCGGCTCCTGCGGTTCCAAACCGCAGGCTGACCAGAGCGAAACGCGCTCGAAGCGCGTTGGCATAACCGGCCTGGGCCGGTTTCCGCGCAGCGTGTGCCAGACGCCGGATTCATTCGGTGGCTCCTGCGGTTCCAAACCGCAGGCTGACCAGAGCGAAACGCGCTCGAAGCGCGTTGGCATAACCGGCCTGGGCCGGTTTCCGCGCAGCGTGTGCCAGACGCCGGATTCATTCGGTGGCTCGTGGGTTTACGCCAGCCGCACCATATCCGCGCCGAGCGCCGCGAGTTTCATGCGCAGTTCGGTGCAATCGCGCGTGCTGTCGTTGGGGAAATCCAGCGTCACGTCCTGGCTGCCGTGATTGCGCAGGCAGATGCTGAACCGCTGCGGCCCCTCGAACTGCACCAGCGTTTGATGAACCGCTTCCATGCGCGCCACGTCCTGCGCCGCGTTGCCGCAACGCTGGATGACTACCTGGATCGGGCCGGTTGAGAGCGGCTGGGTCACGGTCGGGTCAGGCTGGCGCACGGCGGGCTTGTCTTCCGCAGATTGAACGGCGCCTGCCGGCGCGGGATGCGCCGGCCGGGTGTCGCGCGCGATGGCCGGCTTAATCACCTTCGGCTCGACATGCACCGCCTTTACTGATTGCGAACGGTTGGCGTACACCGGCATGCCATCGGGTACCCAGACATCTGTTTCGCCCGCCGGATATACCCCATCATCGTCTGGCAAATCGGGCGCGAACTCCGGCTCGGGCGGTTCGTCAAAGGCAACGGCGGAATCCTCGTTAACCGCATGCGCGCTTACGCTAGTCGCCGGAACTGCGGGACGCTGCGCGGCGTATGGCGTTGGCCTTAACCCGTCATCGCGCTGGGGGATCGTGGCTGGCTCTGCGACCACCGCCAGTGGGTTTTCCTGCGGCATAGCTTCCGTCGCGACCGTCTGAGCAGCCGGATGAGGATCAGCGGAAATAGCCCGCACCAGCGAGTCATTGACGCGCTCCACCAGCAGCTTGGGCGTGTTGCCTTCGCGCACCTCGGCCTTGCCCGCCACGACCACGATTTTCTCGCGCTGGAGCTTGTCCTGATATTCCTCCCACGTGCGCGGGAAGATGGTCAGCTCAATACGGCCATACATATCCTCCAACTCGGCGAAGGCCATCGACTTGCCGCTCTTGGAGACGTGCGGGCGCACCATGGTGATCACGCCGGCCAGCACGACCTTCTGGCCGTGATCGGCCTCGGTCAATTCGTTGCTGGTGTGCGTGATGGACTCGCGCAAAGACGACATGACCGCCGCCAATGGGTGCTCCGACACATACGTGCCGGCCAGTTCCTTCTCGAAGCGCAGCAATTCCTTGCGCGGGATTTCCGGGACGTTGGCGGGCAGAACGATGAAGGTTTCGTCGCTGTCGCTGCTCGCCATGCCGAACAGCATGAACTGGCCGCGCTCAGCGGCTTTGCGCGCCTGGTTGGCCATGCCCACCATCTGATCGATTACGGCCAGCACCTGGTGGCGCGGGCCGAACTCGTCGAACGCACCGACCTTGACCAGAGATTCCAGCGCGCGTTTATTCACCTGCCCCATGTCCACGCGGTTGCAGAAATCGTCCAGCGACTTGAACGGCCCGCCTTCCCGGCGCGCCTTCACGATGGCCTCGACTGGACCCATGCCCACATTCTTGATCGCCATCAGGCCAAAGCGGATCTTCGACACCGCCGTCGTCTGACTTCTGCCATCTGCCCTCGGACTTCCGGCCTCCGGCTTCGGCTGGTAATCTTCGATGGCGAATTCCGCAAAGCTGTGGTTGATGCTGGGCGGCAGGATCTCGATGCCGTGACCCTTGGCGTCGGCGACGAGTGCGGCGATTTTATCCGTGCTGCCCGCTTCGCAGGTCATCAGCGCCGTAAGGTACTCGATGGTGTACGTGGCCTTCAGGTAAGCCGTCTGGCAGGTGATTTGCGCATAATCGGCGGCATGCGCCTTTGGGAAGCCGTAGCGGGCGAAGAACTCGATGTCGCCGAAAATCGTGTCGGCCAACTCGGCCGTGTAGCCTTTCTTGACCGCACCTTCGCGGAACTTGGTCTTGTGTTTGATCAGCGCTTCGGCGTTCTTCTTCGCCACCGCCTTGCGGATCGTGTCGGCCTCGCCCACCGAGTAGCCCGCGATATCGCGCGCCACGCGCATGATCTGTTCCTGATACACGATGATGGCGTAGGTCTCCTGCAGCGCTGGAACCAGGTCGGGATGGCGGTATTCGGTTTGCTCCTCGCCGTGCATGCGCCGGATGTAGGTCGGGATCTGTTCCATCGGGCCGGGGCGGAACAGCGCCACCGCCGCGACGATATTCTCGAAGCGCGTCGGCTTCATCTGCATCATCAGATTGCGCATGCCCGTGCCTTCCACCTGGAACACCCCCAGCACATCGCCCCTGGACAGCGTCTGGTAAATGATCGGATCGTGGATGGGGATGGTATTGAGCGTGTACTCCACCCCATGGCGCTGCTTAATCAACTCGCAGGCCTTGCGCATGATCGTCAGCATCGACAGGCCCAGGTAATCCATCTTGAGCAGGCCGATATTCTCCAGATAGGTCATCTCGAACTGCGTGATCGCGTGCAACTCGCTGCTGAGCGGCGTGCCGGTCAGGCGGTGCAGCGGCACGTACTCGATGAGCGGTTTATCGGCGATGACCACGCCGGCGGCGTGCGTGCCGGCATTACGCACCGTGCCCTCGACCGTAATGGCCTTGTCATACAGGTCGCGCAGGTGCTCCTCGCTGTCGTAGATTTTTTTAAGTTCCGGCACCTGCTCCAGGGCTTCCTTCAGGGACACCGGCTTGCCGGGGATGGCGGGCACCAGCGCTGTCAGGCGCGACACCTCGCCCAGCGGCAAATCCAGCACGCGCGCGACATCCTTGAGCGAGGCGCGCGCGGCCATCGTGCCGAAGGTGATGATCTGCGCCACCTGTTCCTTGCCGTATTTTTTAATGGTGTAATCCACCAGCAGGCGGCGCTGGTCGTCGGGGAAGTCCATGTCGAAATCGGGCATGGACACGCGGTCGGGATTCAGGAAGCGCTCGAACAACAGATCGTTGCTGACCGGCTCGATGTTGGTCAGGTTCAACACGTGCGACACCACGCTGCCCGCGCCGCTGCCGCGTATGTTCCACCAGATGTTGTTCTCGCGCGCGAAGCGGATCAAGTCCCACACGATCAGGAAGTAGGCCGCGTAACCCATCTCGATGATGATGCGCAGCTCATAGGCCAGGCGCTGACGCAGCGCCGAGGGGCGCAGGTTGGGGTTATCGGCCGAACTGGGCAGCGCCAGCGGCGAGCGGGCAGTGAGATCTATTGGATCGTCGTTGGAGATTGGAGAGGCCGACTGAGGTTCGCTTAATCTCGACGCTCCGCGTCCAATCTCTAACCTTTCTTCAAATGGGATGCCGTAACGTTCCTGGAAGCCGCGCGCGCACAAATCGCGCAGGTAATCGGCGTCGGAGGCGAATTGTTCCGGGCGCCTGAAATCGGGCAGGTGGAACTGCCTGGCCTTCAGGTTGACCTCGCAACGCTCGGCCAGCCGGGCGGTGTTGGCGATGGCCTCCGGAGCAATCGGATCGAAGATGGCGCGCATTTCCTCTTCGCTCTTGAGGTAATACGAGTCGTTGTTCATCTTCATGCGCTTGGCGTCGGTGTACAGCGTGCTGGTCTGGATGCACAGCATGAGATCCTGCGCCGCCGCGTCCTCCCGGCGCACATAGTGCACGTCGTTGGTCGCCACCAGCGGTATACCCAGCTCCTTCGACCAGCGCACCAGCGCCGGCGTGATCGGCTTGAGTTCGTCCAGGTCGTGTTCCTGCAACTCCAGATAGAAGCGATCGCCGAACACATCGCGATACCAGCGGATCGCTTCCAGGGCCTCTTCCTCCTGCCTGCCCAGGATGAAGCGCGGGATCTCGGCGGAAGGGCAGCCCGATGTGCAGATGACGCCGGCGGCGTATTTGACCAGCGTGTCATGATCGACGCGCGGCCTGTAATAAAAGCCCTCGAGCTGCGAAAGGCTCGCCAGCTTCATCAGGTTGTGATAGCCTTCATTGTCCTGCGCCAGCAGCAGCAGGTGGTGGGGGCTGCGGTCCTGACCGCCGTCCTTATCCTGCATGCGGCGCCCGCGCCTGCACAGGTAAGTCTCCATGCCGATGATGGGCTTGACCCCGGCGCTGTGGCACGCATCGAAGAACTCAATCGCGCCATACATGACGCCATGGTCTGTCAGCGCCAGCGCGGGCATCCCCAACTCTCTGGCCCGTTTGGCGAGATGCTTCACACGCCCCAGGCCATCGAGCATCGAGTATTCCGAATGTACGTGCAAATGAACGAACGACACGCGCGCGCCTCCAGCGATGTAAGGATATAACTCCGAGTTCTGCCGAACAGGGTTCGGCTTGAGAACTCGGAGTTATACCTTCTTTCTAGACTTCAATACAATAGAGCCATGCCACGCCGCCTGACTCCGCTGCTACCAGGCAACTATTATCACGTTTACAACAGAGGAAATAATCGGCAGCCGATTTTCTTCGAGAGAGAAAATTACCTCTTCTTTCTGCGCCTGATCAGGAAGTACTCTGCGGGTTGTGCTGACATAGTGGCATATTGTCTTCTGCCCAATCATTACCATCTCATTTTATACTTGATCAACGGCGATCTGTCTACACAAATGATGGCATTGTCGGTATCATACACGCGAGCAATCAACAAGCGCTATCATCGAGTTGGGTCATTGTTTCAGGGACAGTTCAAATCGGTTCTGGTTGACCGCGACGAATATCTGCTGCAGCTATCTGCATATATCCACCGGAATCCAGTTAAGGCCGGCCTGGTGAAGCACCCGCAGGAATGGGAATTCTCCTCCTATAGAGACTATGTAGGCATGCGCAATGGCACTTTGCCAAAGCCGGATATTGTTTTATCCCAGGTTCCATCAAAGGAAGCTTATCGTGTTTTTGTCGAAGACGCCGGCGCTGAATCGGCTATTAAACACCTTTTGGCGGAATAGTGATGAATTTACACCTCCGAGTTCTCAAAGAACTCGGAGGTGATGATTACCTTACTCCACCGTCACCGCTTCGCCTACCGTTATCTCACCGGGCTGCAGCACGCGCGCATACACGCGCGACCAGCCGGGGTATTTGTTCTGATGAATCCGGTTGAAGTAGCCGTCCGTAAATGACCGGGTGATATTGCTGCACGGCGTTGTGTAGTCTGTGACCTCAAGCACGACCTGGCTGCCGAGTTGGATGCGCGACCCGGGCGCGATGCTGTCCCAGGCGACGCCGGCTACCGTGATGTTTTCACCTGCCGACCCGGCGAAGATGGGATGCCCTTCGGCCTGCAGCGCCAGGATGCGTTCCAGTGAATACAAACACACGGCTCGTTCAGGCCCGCCGTGGTTCACGATGTCGCGATGCTTGTCGCCCGCCAGCCCCAGCCTGTCTACGCTGGACTTGTGGATGGCCTGTTTGGGTACGCCGCCCGCAGAGATGCTGATTTGAAAGATGTGTCCTGATTCGCTCATTGCTCCCTCGCTGACCTGTGATAGTCTGAATGATAACGGTATGATAACAATCTGCAAGTAAACTTGGCTTATGAACCACTGGCTTTTACCACACGAGCGACCATTAGTCATCGGGCATCGCGGCGCGAGCGCGCACGCGCCGGAAAACACGCTGGCTGCGTTCCGCCTGGCGCGCGAGCAGGGAGCCGACGGCATCGAACTCGACGCCAAACGCTGCGCATCGGGCGAGGTCGTCATCATGCACGACCCAGAATTACGGCGCACCACCGGCGCCGCCGGCAAGGTGCATGAATGGACGCTTGCAGACCTCCGCACGCTGGATGCCGGACGCGGTGAACGCGTGCCCACGCTGGACGAGGTTTTCGAGGGCGCAGGATCCGGCTTGCTGGTCAACGTCGAAGTCACCAACTACAGCACGCCCGACGATGGGCTGGAAGCCGCCGTGATCGACGTGGTGCGTCGCCACGGCATCGCGGACCGCGTCGTCTTCTCGTCATTCAACCCGCTGTCGCTGCGCCAACTGGCTGCCCTTGCGGCGGATATCCCGCGCGCGTTTCTGTTCAGCCCGGAGAGCCCTTTGGACCTGCAGCAGGTCTTCGCCGACCCACTAATGCCGCACCAGTTCCGCCACCCGCACTACAGCCTGGTGACGGCGGAAATGGTCGAATTATGGCGCGCGAGCGGCATCCTGGTGAATGCGTGGACGGCCAACGCCCGCGCTGACATCCGGCGCATGGTGGCATGCGGGGTAAACGGCATCATTGGAGATTCACCGCGGACCATCAGGGAAGCGCTGCAGATTAGAGATTAGAGATTGGAGATTGGAGATTGAGTGTGGGTGTGGCACAATCATCCCGGCCTAAACCTTCGTGCCGCCAATCACAAATCTCCAATCTCTTCTTTGAGGCGGTGTCTGTTTGCAAATATCCGAACGGAACTGACTGGGCGCGGCGTGCGGAATTCCCCCCACACCCCTTCCCCCCGCCTCGCCTTGAAGCGGAGCGGAAAGGACGATTTCAAGTTTTTCATTGGCGGCAAATTCTTTTTTCAGTTTTTCTTTCTGGACGCCTTCGCTCTTTTATCAAAATCAAGGGCAATCTCCATCCAGTAGTCAAAATCTTTTTTTTGTTTTTACAGCGCCATCATTCACATACACATATCCCCGATATTCCCGTCCCCTCATTTCTACGGTCCGGCAGCCTTTTCTCTTGATTGCTGCTTCGTGAATGGCTGGATCAATGCGGCACATGATCCTGTGATCACCAATGCTCATGCACAGTTTGCCATTCACCATAAAGGCAGTGCTTCCATACATCTTATTTTCCTTGACATTCGGGATATGGGCAAGGGCTTTCCTCACTTTGCTGATTAAAGCTTCGCTATAGGCCATTTTGGTTAGCCTTGAGCCGTAAAATCGGCGAAGGCTTTGGTGTCGAAGAAAATGGCTGATGAGGCGAGTTTAGCACCTTTCACAGTCAAGATTTCCGCCACATCGCATACGCCGGTATTGCCTTTAGGCGAACGCAATTGATAGCGGGCAAGAACGCATACCTTGTCCCCCTCGATAATCATCTGCCGCATTTCCACGGACGTGGTCGCGCTGAAAAAACGTCCCGCGCCGTCCACATAGGCGGCTTTGCCGCGCGCAATCTTATCGAGATTGGAGCTTATGAATATAAAATCATCGGCAACATACGTCTCCCAACCACCGGTATGAATGGCGGCGAAGTATTTTTCGATAAGTTCTTTTGTTGTCATAAATATTTCACCTCACTTTCTTTAATTATTCACAATACCTTCGCCAAACCGGGGGACATAAAAAAGGGCCGATCAAGTAGAGTTGTAGTCGACCAAAACCCAAACTCACCCGGTAAAGCCCTTGACAGAAATCATATCACTTTTAGCATGCAGCGCAGCGCAGTTGGGAGCATCGAATCTACGGCAATTGACGCAGGTCATTTATGGCATGCTGGTCATTACGGGACGGATTACGATGCTGGGGTTGTCACGCTGGACAGAGAAGGGCGGCAGCTACCGAAGTATCCAGCGTTTCTATCACAGTATCTTGCTGCGGCGCGATGCGCCGGACCGCGGCGCGGTGATCCGCGTCGGCGACCTGACGCTCGACCCGGCCCATCACGCGGTTGAACGGGCAGGCCGCCGGATCGACCTGACCTCCAAGGAGTTCGCACTGATCGAGTACCTGATGCGCAACGCCAACCTGCTTATTACGCGCGAGATGGCCGAGGCGCACGTGTGGAGTTATGATTACGACGGCGCGTCGAATGTGGTGGATGTATACATCCGCCGTCTGCGCCGCAAGATCGATGACCCGTTTGAGGTTAAGCTTCTGGAGACGGTGCGGGGCGCCGGGTACCGGCTGAGCAAACCGCTGGTTCCAGTCAGCGGGTCATGAGCATGCGCTCTTATCGGCCTGCGGCCTTCCAGGCGCGCATCAGCGCCGTCACCCACAGCATCCGCTTCCGGATGGCCCTGTGGTTTGTCGGCATCCTGGCGCTGATTCTGGCCGGTTTCAGCGTCTTTATCTACACGCGCCAGGCGCATGAATACAGCCGGGAGACCGCCGTCCGGCTGGAAGCCAAATCGCGCCAGCTTGCCGACTACTATCGCCTGGCTTTCCACCAGGAATTCGACCGCGATCGCGCCGATGCGACGCAGCCCACATCGATCAGCAATACCCTGCCGTTGTTGCAGGAGGATGATGCTCTGCTGCTGGTCGGCGCGCATGGGGAGATCCTTCAAAAGCTCGGTCCGCTCGGCGCATCCGACATCGCGCCGCTCATGCGTGCATCGCAACAGGCCGTGCTCGATGCCGGTTTACAGGCGGCGATTGCGCCGGTCTCGATTGACTTCCGGTTAAATGGGAAGCCCGGCGCAGCGCCGAATTACCAGTTTGTCGTGAGTCCAATCGACGGCGACGCCATGCGCGCCTCGCTGATCCTGGGCGGGCCGCTCGACAGCGACATCCGGCTGTCGCAGCTTCTATTGACGCTGGGGCTTGGATCGCTGGGCATTCTGATCGTTGCGCTGGGCGGTGGGTACTGGCTGGCCGGCCGCATCATGAAACCGGTGCAGATCATCACGCATACGGCCCGCACCATCAGCGGCAGCGATCTGAGCCGCCGCCTGCGCCTGAACGGGCACGACGAGTTGAGCGAACTGGCCGACACCTTCGACCAGATGCTTGACCGCCTGCAGGCCGGCTTCGATCGGCAGCGCCAGTTTACCGCCGACGCCAGCCACGAGCTGCGCACGCCGTTGACCATCATCGAACTGGAAGCCAGCCGCGCCCTCGGCCGCCCGCGCTCTCCCGCTGAATATGAGAGCGCCCTGATGACCATCAAGTCGGAGAACGAGTTGATGAGCCGCATGGTCAACGACCTGCTCACGCTGGCGCGCATGGACGCAGGCCAGACTATCCTGCATTCTGAGTCGCTGGATATCAGCGATGTAGCCCTGGATGCGGTGGATCGGCTGACGCCGCTGGCGCGCCAGAAACACGTCGAACTGGTTGCCGGCGATCTGCCGGAAGTGAAAGTGAATGGCGACCGACAGTTCCTCAACCAGATGCTCACCAACCTGGTCGAGAACGCCATCAAGTATTCGTCGCGCAGCGCGCATCCGCAGGTGCATGTCGAGACCGGCCACACCCCGGGCAGCGACGGCGCAGGCGATTGGGCCTGGGTCAGCGTGCAGGATAACGGCCCGGGCATTCCCGCCGAACTGATCCCAAAACTGTACGACCGGTTCTACCGCGTGGACGAGGCGCGCGGCCACGAAGATGAGGGATTGGACGAACCGGGCAAGCCGCGGCCAAGCGGCAGCGGGCTGGGTCTGTCGATCGTGCAATGGATCGTCCAGTCGCACGGCGGCCATATCGACGTGCACAGCCGCCCGGGCGAAGGCGCGACCTTCGTGGTGAATTTTCCGGCCGGGCGCGCGTAAAAAGTCTTGCGCCGACAGTAAAATGGCTCGCATGTCGGACCCATTGCCCACGCCGTGCGTAACCAAAGCGGACATCATTGCCGGCCTGCGCCAGTTAGGTCTGGCGTCAGGCAGCGGGGTGATGGTGCATTCGTCGCTGAAGCGTTTCGGCCATGTCGAAGGCGGCGCGCGCGCCGTGGTCGAGGCGCTCATGGAAGTCATTACCCCGGCAGGCACGCTGCTGATGCCTTCTTTCAACCACGGCGCGCCGTTTGAGGATGGCGGCCCAGGTTATTTTGACCCGGGCCGAACGCCGACAACCAATGGGGCTATCCCCGACTGCTTCTGGCGGATGCCAGGCGTGTGGCGCAGCCTGGACCCGACCCATTCCTTTGCGGCGTGGGGGAAGCACAGCCGGCGTTATACCGGGTTCCACCATCGCACGTTGACGATGGGACCGCAGTCGCCGCTGGGGCTGCTCCTGGCGGATGATGGTTACAGTCTGCTGCTGGGCGTTGGATACGGCGCGAATACCTTCCACCACGTTGTCGAGATGTCAACCGGCGCGCCCTGCCTGGGGCTGCGCACAGAGGCATATCCGATAGTGCTGCCCGATGGCCGCCGCGTGCAGGGGCGCGCCTGGGGCTGGCGCGAGCGCGCCTGCCCGATCACCGATCACGTCGCTTACCGGGAGGACATGCAGGCGCGTGGATTGCAGAAAGAGGTCCTGATCGGAGGCAGCCGCGCCATCCTGTTCCGCCTGCGCGATTGTTTTGAGGTGATTGCCGGCCTGCTGCGCGAAGGCAAGGATGGCTGCCCGCCCTGCGACCGCTGCCCTATCCGCCCGCGCCGCGTCGCCCAGACTGTCCCCAGCGACTGGGATGCCGCGAGGGCATGTCTGCTGCCGGACTCGCCGGCCTGGGAATACTAGCCGGCGCGACGACTCGCACGACTTGATTGCGCAAGGCGTAGGGGCGATCCTGTGTGATCGCCCGCCTGTGCGGATGGGCAGACACGCGGGTCTGCCACTACGTTGAGCCTGCCTGTGGGGATGGGCAGACACGCGGGTCTGCCACTACGTTGAGCCTGCCTGTGGGGATGGGCAGACACGCGGGTCTGCCACTACGTTTGTGCGTTTTCACATTGACGGGGCCTCTCCGCAGCGTTCACACGCGCATAATCCGGGCTTAATGCGATTGGTGTATAGTCGGCGCTGTTATTTATGACTAATATCGCTATGACCTCGCAACGAGTGCAGGAATTGATTGTGTATGTTTGCCCGATGGGTGAGCTGGCGCAACAACTGCACACCTATTTCGACGCTGCGCGTGCAGCCTGCGGCCCGAACACCGCTCACCGCTATATGCCGCATATCTCGCTCACAGGCTTTTTTCAGGATTTGCCGTCGGCCGTGCCTTTTTACACGGCCGCGCTGGACAATGCACTGGCGGCGCTGCCGCCGGCGCACGACCCGGCCAATCCCGCCATTCGCATCACGGGCATGCGCTTCCAGGATTCATTCCACTACCTGAAGGTCGAGTCGCCCTGGCTGGCGCAGTTGGCGGCCGAGTTCGCGCAGCAGGCCGATTCTCCGACGCGCGGCAGCGCCATCATCCTGAAGGATTTCCTGCATCTCAGCCTGGCGTACGGTTTTCCGCCTCATCATGGCCTGCGCCTGGCGCAACTGGCGCGCGAGTTGATCGCCTGTCACTCGCCGGCCGGTTGGGAGCTGCGCCTGTACGAGCGCGGCGATTGCGAACGCTGGACGCAACACGCTGTCTGGCCGCTCTAACGCCGTTCATAAACCCCCGCGCGTTTGGTCAATGTCATCGAAGTCGGGCAGACGCTTGCCCGACATCACTGCTACGGTCATCTCGTTGCGCTCCCTATGCTGGTGAATAACTGCAGGACGGCGGGGCTTTCGATGCGTTGTGACTCGACACGCTCCAGTTCGGCGATCAGGCGCGCCTGCCGCACACGCAACGATCGCTCCCCGGCTCCTTCGAGGTAGAGCAATTCCTGGCTGATGTGGGTCAACTCGCGATGCAGATAATCGATTTGTTTGTCGAGTTGTTGGCGGTTCATTTTATCTTCCCTCTGCAGCGGCTGAATGAACCCCTGCGGATTACACCTTCACTCTACCGCCGCAGGTTTAAGCGGGTGTAAAGCGCAGGTTAAGCGTATGTGACGTCGAATCTATAATGAAATGCGCCGGAGGAAAATCGCTTGTTCACGGATCACCAGGAAGTCGAATGGCAGTACGATGCCGATGATATCGGCGCCGTCGCGCGCTGGCTGCAGGCGCGACCGCCCGATTCGGACGTGCAGGCGCGCTTCCAGGCGGATGTCGAACAGATCGACGCCTATCTTGACACGGATGACTGGCGCGTCCTGCGCGCCGGATATGCCCTGCGGGTGCGCCGCAAAACCCGGGGCGGCGCCGAAGCGACATTGAAATCGTTGAACGCCGCCGCAAAGGGCGTGCGGCAGCGCCATGAGATCAACGAAGACCTCAGCGGCGAGCCGGATCCGCGCAGCATCGCTCAGGCGGTGTTCGACGCTCCGGGCGCCGTCGGTGCGCGCGTGCGCGCCGTCGCCGGCGCACGCGGCAACCGCACGCTGCGCGTCCTCTTCGAAGTGCACACCCGGCGCAGCATGTATGAGTTGACTTGCGATAACCAGCGCGCCGGCGAGGTTGACCTGGATGACGCCGCTTTCCCGGGCGGCGATTCGGCGCCCAATGGCGCCATGCAGCGCATCGAAATCGAGGTGCAGGACGCTGATGCGCGCGCGATCAAGTCATTTGTCAAGCGCATGCGCAAGGCGTGTGACCTGCGCGATGCGGCGTTGAGCAAATTTGAGGCCGGGCTGCGCGCGCGCGGCCTGCAGCCGCGCCAGATCGCCGGCGAGGATTTCGGAACCACCCGCATCGAGCCGAATGCGACAAGCGGCGACCTGGCTTATGCGGTACTACGGCGTCATTTTGCGGCCATGCTGGTGCGCGAACCCGGCGTGCGGTTTGGCGAGAGCGTGCGCGATGTCCATCAGATGCGTGTCGCCACACGCCGCCTGCGCGCCGCGATGAGCCTGTTCCGGGATTTCCTGCCAGAGCGCGCCAACAGAATGCGCGAGGAATTGGGCTGGTTCGCGTCGGCGCTGGGAGCGCTGCGCGATCACGACGTCATGATCAAACAGGTTGAGGGCTGGGCGGCAGAAGGGGGAGGCGGAACGCCGCAATCCGCATTCCAGGCGGTGGCGGCGCTGCTGCGCCAGCAGCGCGCCACGGCGCAGCAGCGCCTGCTGGCGGTTCTGGACTCGCGCCGTTACGAGCGCCTGGTGTCTGCGTTTACCCGCTTCCTGAAGAAACCTGACGAGTTACCCGACGCTGCCGGTACACCCGCGCGCGCGACGGCGCCGGCGTTGATCCGGCGGCGCTATCGTAAAACGCGCAAGCTGGGCGACCAACTCACTGCGGAATCGCCGCCGGCTGAATACCATCGCGCGCGCATCGCCGCCAAACGGCTGCGCTACAGCCTCGAGTTCGTGGCGCGTCTGTATGGGAAACCCGCTAAACGCGCTTTATCCTGTATGGTAGCGCTGCAGAACATGCTGGGGCTGTTCCAGGATACCCGCATGGCTGTCGCCCGCTTGCGCGCGCTGAGCGCGCCGAAAGCGGATGCGACTCCGCAACCGCCGCCGGCGACGCTCCTGGCATTAGAGCAGGCGGCGCAGCGCTACGAACATCTGGGCGCGGCGCTGCTGCTGCAATTCCCCGCGGTATACGCTGAAATGAAAGGCAAGGACTGGCGTAATCTCAAAAAGGCGCTGCGGAAGAAGGCATGAGCAGTAGCGAGCCTGCCGCTGCCGATATGGCCGCGCCATCGCACAAAAGCCGCCTGCTGGAGGTCACCGGCGTATTCCTGCGCCTGGGGTTCACTGCGTTTGGAGGCCCGGCTGCGGCCATCGCCATGATGCACCAGGAAATGGTGCAACGCCGCAAATGGGTCAGCCCGCAGCAGTTTATCGACCTGCTTGGAATCGCCAACGTCATCCCCGGCCCGACTTCAACTGAACTGGCGATCTACCTGGGTTATCTGCGTGCCGGCTGGCTGGGGCTGCTGCTCGGCGGTGTGTGCTTCATCACACCCGCCATGCTGATCGTGTTGGCGCTGGCCTGGGCCTATGTCGCCTACGGTCAGTTGCCGCAGGCGGCCTGGTTGTTTTACGGCATCCAGCCGGTAGTCGTCGCCATCATTGCGCAGGCGATCTGGAACCTGGGCCGCGTGATCCTTAAAACGAACTGGGCTGTCGCCGCCGGCGTAGCCGTTGTGGCGTTGTATCTGCTCGGTGTAAACGTGCTGGCGCTGTTATTCGGCGCCGGCCTGCTCATCGGCGTGAGCCGCTGGCTGTTGCTGCAGAAGCGCGTCGCGCGCGGCAGCGTCGGCGCGTTTTTTTTACCGCTGGCAGGCGCGGTTGCGCCGGGCGCGCTGGCGGCAGCCGCGGCTCCGTTCAGCCTGGGCCTTCTTTTTCTCACGTTCCTGAAGGTCGGCTCTGTGGTTTATGGCAGCGGTTACGTGCTGCTGGCTTTTTTGAGAACCGATCTGGTGCAGGGCCTGGGCTGGTTGACCGATCGACAGCTTCTGGATGCTATCGCGGTCGGCCAGTTCACGCCCGGCCCGGTATTCACTACGGCGACCTTCATCGGTTACGTGGTGGGCGGGTTGCCGGGCGCGCTGCTGGCGACCGTGGGCATCTTCCTGCCTTCGTTCGTGTTCGTCGCGTTGATTCACCCGTTTGCCGCGCGCCTGCGCCGCGCTCCGCTGACGTCCGCCGTGCTGGACGGCATCAACATCGCCGCGCTGGGTCTGATGGCGGGCGTGCTGCTGCAGTTGGGACAGAACGCGTTGATCGACCCCATCACATGGGTTGTGGCGCTGGCGGCGTTGGCCATCCTGGTGCGATTCAGAATGAATTCGGTCTGGCTGATCATCGCCGGTGCGCTCATCGGGATGATCCGTTTTGCGCTGCATTGAGTCACTGCGTAGGCACCGGCGACTCCTGCCCCAACAGATCGCGCGATAAGGCGTTGTAGTCCTGCACCGCCTGGTTGTACTGCGTGATCAGCTCATTCAACTGAGGGACCAGACGGTTGTAAGCGGCGATATTGCGCTGCGCGCGATACCGCTGGATCTGGATACGCATCTGCCGGATGCGCTCGGTCAGGTCGCTGATGTTCGCCTTTAGCTGGCCGAATACCCGGTCAAAGGCCTGCGCGTCGGCCACCACGACAGCGCGGTTGGCGAAGTAGGCGCGATAGTACTGTTCCAGGCCAGCGTTGAGCGGCGCAAACTCGGCGCCAAAGATGGAATGCAGTTCGTTGTCCTGCTGGCCGGGTTCGCTGATGCGATATTCGCGCAAGCGCTGCGCCAGATCGCTGCTGTGAGTCTGCGCCAGTTGCGCCTGCAGCAGTTTATCCACGCCGGCCTGTTCGGATGGCGTGAGTGCATCGTAGGCTGCATGCAGCATCTCGTGCGCCGCGACGACCACCATCTCGCCATAAAAGCGCGCGTCGCCCAGGTTCATGATGTAGATGCGGTTGTCCGACGTGTAACAGCCCAGTTCGACGGTGTCGCGCGTGTCCTGCACCCCGCAGTGGCGCGCGAAGGCGGCCCGGTCGGTATCGATGACGGGTTGGGCTGCGAAAAAGATCGCCCTGGCCTGGTCAGTCATGGCCGCGGCGTCCGCCAATTCCGCCACGACCTTAGAGGGCTGCTGGTCCGTCGGGGCGGCATTGGTTTGTACCTGGGTCAGAATCTGATCCCCGGCGCGGTTGATGGCGCGCTGGACGGTGTCCGGCAAGGTCACCGACACCGAACAGGCGCTGCTGAGTAACAGCGCCGGCGCCACCAGCACGGTTGCGATACTTCTTCGTAAGTCGAACTTCATGTTTGCATCTCTGTTCGTGCAGCCTGCGCCGCGCATGCTCGATTATGCCGGACATTGATAATAAGAGGATGAACGAGACGCAAGATTATTGTAAGATAACATAATGTTTCCAGCGCATATCGCGGCGGCTGAAACCGTGCAGCGCAGTGTTGCGCCAGCCTGCTCGCGTCCCAGTGGTTACGAGAACCCAGACTCCCGGAATCTCGGAGATTCCGGGAGTCTATGCTCGATCATCGACGACCGTGCATGGACGCTGCCCGGGGACGGGGCTGGGAGCAGCGAAAAGTCGAGGACTGTACTGGCGACTGACCGAGTGCGCGCCTGCGCGGAAGAGCGCGCCAAAGTTGGCCAGGATAGACGGCTGAGCCAGTTTACCCGAGATCATCTACCGGACGAGCCGCCGGTCAATGTGGCTATAATGCGGTGGTTCTTCGCAGGTGCAGTTGCGCGCATCACACAGTGATTAGCTGCGACGAACGCAGTCTGTCGAAAGCATCAAAACGGAAGCCGGCAACGCATGATATCCAACCTGTTACAGTCCCGCCATATCGACCCCAATGGTTTTATATTGTTCACAACGCGCATTACGCGCTTGTTCGCCTACGGATTTTTATCGATCGTCCTGGTGCTGTATCTGTCGGCGCTCGGCATGAGCGAATGGGAGATCGGCCTGCTGCTCACGTTGATCCTGGTCGGCGACACCGTCATCTCGCTGTGGATCACCACTAATGCCGACCGCATCGGGCGCAAACGCATGCTGATCGCCGGGGCGGCATTGATGATTTTCGCCGGCCTTCTGTTTGCGTTTACGCAGAACTTCATCTTTCTGCTCGTCGCCGGTGCCATCGGCGTGATCAGCCCGAGCGGCAACGAGGTCGGGCCGTTCCTGGCGCTGGAACAGGCCGCCCTGTCGCAGATTGTTACGGACAAACAGCGCACCCATGTTTTCGCCTGGTATAACCTGGTGGGGTCGTTTGCGACCGCCCTGGGCGCGCTGTGCGGCGGCGGCCTGGCGCAGGTGTTGCAGGGCAACGGGATGATCCCGCTGAACAGCTACCGCGTTGTGGTGATCGGTTATGCGTTGATCGGCCTGGCGCTGGGCCTGATGTTCATGCGCCTGTCGGCCCGTGTGGAAGCGCCTGCCGGCATACGCGCGCCGGTCACGCGGCTTGGCCTCGGTCTGCACCGCTCCCGCAAGGTGGTCATCCACCTGTCATCGCTGTTCGTCATGGATGCTTTCGCCGGGGGGTTGGTGCTGCAGAGCTTCGTGGCATACTGGTTCCACGTGCGCTACGGGGTGGAACCCGGCGTTCTGGGCGGCATCTTCTTCGGCGCCAATATCCTGGCCGGCATATCGGCGCTCTCGGCGGTGCGCATTGCCGGCAGGATCGGCCTGATCAATACGATGGTCTTTACGCACGTCCCGTCGAATATCCTGCTCATCCTGGTGCCGCTGATGCCCACTCTGCCGCTGGCAATCCTGGTGCTGCTGCTGCGTTTCAGCATCTCGCAGATGGACGTGCCAACACGCCAGTCTTATACGATGGCCGTGGTGGAACCGAATGAGCGCTCTGCGGCTGCGGGCGTGACCGGCATTGCGCGCACGCTGGGGTCGGCGGTCGCGCCGTCCATCACCGGCCAATTGATGGCGAGCGCCCCCCTGCTGAGCGCGCCGTTTATCCTGGCAGGGACCATCAAGATCATCTACGATCTGCTGCTGTACCGCAGCTTTCAGGCGCTCAAGCCGCCGGAAGAAGTCGTTGGCGCAAAGTAAGAGCCTGTCCGGTCGGTGTCTGACTTCCCGGAGAAGTCGGACATCTGCATCCTCAACACGTATAATGTTGTAAGCCGCGCGCGGTGATGAGGAAATCATGCGAACACAATTCAATCAGGAACTCAACCAGATCAGCGCCGATATTCGAACGCTGAGCGAACAGGCCAACCAGGCGGCCTCTCGCGCGGTCGCGGCGCTGATCAAACGTGACTTTGCGGAGGCGCGCGAGGTCAAGCGGGACGACCACTCCACCGACCAGTTGCGCTACGAGATCGAGAATACCTGCGTGGTACTGATGGCTACGCAGCAACCCGTTGCCACCGACCTGCGCAAGCTGGTAGCCGCCACCTTCGTGGCGGTCGAACTGGAGCGCTGCGCCGATTATGCCAAGGGAGTCGCCAAGGCTGCCCGCCGCCTGAGCCGCGCTAATTCCTCCGCCGGTTCATATAATCTGGCCGAGATGGAGACCTTTGCGCGCGGCATGCTGGATCGGGCGGTCAACGCCTTCATCAACGTGGATGTCGCTGCGGCGAAGACCGTTATCAGCGACGACGATCATATCGATGGCATGTACGACGACCTGGTCAACAAGGTCACCTCCGATATGACCGAGGACTTTACACAGGTTGAGAGCGGCACGTGGCTGCTGCACGCCGGCCACTGTCTGGAGCGCTACGCGGACCGCGCCACGAATATCGCCGAGCGGGTGATCTTCATTCAGTCCGGCAATCTCACGGGCGATCTGAACGTGCACCCGCCTGAGGCAGCGCGCAAGATCGAACCCCCCAACGCCTGACCGTCAACCCGCCACTGAATGTTGTGCGGCAATCTGATCGAGAATGCGCGTGACATCGGCGCGGAAGTCAAAGTTGCCGCTGTTGAGGCTGGCGCGCAGCGGTTCAACAGCAGACTCACCAATCGCTGCCAGGATATTGCCGGCGTGAAAGGCCGTCTCGAAATCGTTGCTGCGCAGGGCTTTGATCAGTTGCGGCACGGCGGCGCTGCCCATCTGTGCGCATTCCGCCCAGCTTTGACGAGCCACCAGGTAGGCGACTTTACTTTCCGCGCTGTCGGGCTGCCAGCCAATCTGCGCCAGCGACTCGGCCGCGATCTTGCGCATTGCCGAATCCTCATCGTTCAAAGCTTTCACAAGAGGCGGCACTGCGCGCTCATCGTGCAACCGTCCCAGCGCCTCGGCGGCTGCCTCGCGCCCGCATTCGTAACAGTCATCCAGCATGTGGATCAGCGCCGTTACAGCGCGGCTGTCGCCCAATCGGCCGAGCGACCTGGCGGCTGCGGACGAAAGCGCGTAGTCCGTACCCAGAATCTCGATCAGCGGCCTGATAGCGCGCGGATCGTGAAGCTGCCCCAGGGCGGTAGCCGCTTCGATGCGGATCAATTTCTCGGCGTCCTGCAGCAAACCAATCAGCGGATCGACAGCGCGCGCGTCGCCGATCTGCCCCAGGGCGCGTATGGCATTAATGCGCAGATTCAACGGCCGTTTTTTCGTGGCGGCGCACAGTGGAATCAACTGCTCCACGACACCGGCGCCCAGCGACGCGACACGACTGCACGCGTTGGGATCCCCCTGGGACGAATCTCTGATGAAATTCGCAATGGGATCGTCCGCCTGTTTTTTCCCAAACAGAGCCAGTAGAGAACTCATCACAGTCCTCCTGCCTCGATCAGCCATTGCCGAAACTCAAAGGCAATGACCCACTCTACATGAGCGCCGCCGCGGCTTGTTAATGCCTCCTGACAGTACATGCCGGTTGGGCGGAGATGTAGTAGACACTAACTTGCTTATCATATTGCAAATAGGAGCGCCCTGCAAGTGACATTTATATTCTGGAGCAACGTATTACGTAACATGTCTGTTGCGGCTGGGGAATGATAGCGACCGTTGTAGCTCTGCATAGCTATTCATTGACAATAAAAGCGCTATAGGTATACTAATCCCAGAGGGTAGGCAATGGGAGCTTTGAATACCGTTGTCGTCAGCAAAGAAGAATATATCAACTACCTGGATACCCTGGTTGAATCGAGCTGGTTCAACTGGCAGGTCTGGGCCGAGCATTTACGCGGGGAATTTATCGAATTATCTAAAGAAGAAGCCGATAAGATCGTCCTCAACTACCTCGCCAATTATGTCGAGCAGCAGCGCTAGACTGGTCTTTCGCTTAAATCTGCGAACAAAACCGAAATTCGGAAAATGCCTAAAAACAAGCTGTTTGTGAAGGAAACCTTAAAGGGTTTGCATCGAGAAAAGATGACTTTATATGGATCTGTCGCACACCTCGGAATGGGCTATTGCAGAAAAGGCCTGAAAAAGGCCCAACCTGAGGCGGCTTATCCTGTACTGACGTTATTTATTGTTTGAATCTTCAGGGCTAAACGACATTATAGGGAACTGCGGCGAAAGCGCGAGCAACAAACATGCCCTCGCCTTTCAAGGGTCGAGGGCCTGTTCCTGTCGGCTTAGCAAATGTCTGACTTCGCGCAGAAGTCAGACATCTCTTGCGAACGCGGTTACTTCTTGGGGGCGAACTCGGCCAACAGGTCATTGGCCTGCTTCACCGCCTCATCCAGCGCAGCCTTGGGGTCGCCATCGCCCTTGACGCCGACCTTGGTCACCATATCCTGGATCAGCGAGCGGACGGGGTCATAGCCAGCCACAGGCGCTTCCACCGCGCCGTACTGAATCCACTTGTAAAGGTCGCCGTAGGCGGCAGCCGCCTCAGGGAACTTGGCGAAGCTCTTGGAAGCCTTGACGTTATCGATGGCGGTTTGCGCAGCGCTCTGGCGGACGACCATATAGTTCGAGGTCGTCGCCCAGGCCGCCGTGTTGTCCTTCTCGGTGAAGAACTTCATGAACAG
Organism: Chloroflexota bacterium; assembly: GCA_023382055.1. GTDB lineage: Bacteria > Chloroflexota > Anaerolineae > J036 > Brachytrichaceae > CAIXPS01. The sequence continues at coordinate 39,889 of JAMCQN010000160.1, read as the reverse complement.
CCACGCGCCCAGTTCCTGCTCGGGCGTGGTCTTCAGCACCGACCACGATGCGCCGTACAGGTCAACCTTCGGGCTGGCCGGGTCAGCCTGCGGGTGCATGGTGATGGTCCACTGGAAGGGCTTGTCCACCTTGTTGATGGTGCTGGCGTAGTAGGGCAGGCCGGAGCTGGATGACGTCACGAACAGCAGCTTGCCGTTGGCGAAGCGGTTCTGCTCGCCGTAGGCTTCGCTCTTGGGCAGTTCGACCGCGCAACCGTTCTTGAACATGCGCTGGATCGTGGTCAGCGCGTCGACCGCGGCCTGGTTGTTGAAGTCATAGGCCGAGCCATCCGGCTTCATCAACTCGCCGCCGTAAGCAAACACCAGCGAGGCGAAGTCGCTCGCGTCGTTCTTCCAGATCCAACCGTAGGTTCCCTTGGCCTTATCGGACGCCTTGCAGGCCAGATCCTCGAATTCCTTGAGGGTCTTGGGCGGCTCGGTGGCGCCGAGTTGTTTCAGCCAGTCCAGGTTGGAATACAGCACTTCCATGGAGCGCTGCGTGGGCCAGCCCAGGATTTCGTTGTTGAATTGGGGGGCCTTGTCGCTCTTCAGGAAGTACGGGTAGAAGTCCTTGAGGTCATCGGCGCTCAGACCGTACTTCTTGCTCTGGATGAACGGGGTCAGGTCGACCATGACGTTCTGGCCGCGATAGGTGGCCGCCTGGTTCTGATAGGCGATCGTCAGCGCGGGCAGGTCGCCGCCGCCCTGGATGGCCGCGTTGATCTTGTTGTAGACATCCTGGTAGTTGGCGCCGGCCTGTTCGAGCTTTACCGTAATGCCGTAGGGATTCTTGGTATTGAAGTCGTTGACGATTTCCATGACCTTGGAAATCGACGAGCCGGAATAGCGGTGCCAGAACAACACCTGTACGTTCTTGCCGGTCAAATCCATCGAATCGACTTCGTCGGCGGTCTTGGGCGGGTTAGACACCTGCGCGGCGGCGGGCGCGCTGGTCGCGGCAGTGGTTGCAGTCGCTTCCGGGGCCGCAGTGGCTGCGGGAGCCGTGGTCGCCGCAGGGGCGGCCGTCGCAGCCGGCGCGCTGGTGGGCGCGGCGGTCGGCGTTGCCGTACCGCATGCCGCCAGCGCGATCGCCGCAGCAACGGTGAAGGGTACGAGTTTTCGGAAATTCATGGGAATTCTCCTCCTGATCAATAATGCTTGTTTTTGAATTGATGTAGCAACGGTTTCATTTCATTCTCAGTTTTTTCGTTTTCCCGATTGTCAATCACCTCCTCAACAGATATTCGCAATCCTAACCTATTACACAACCCGGTCATCCCTTGATGCCGGTCGTGGTGATGCCCTCGGTAAAGTACTTCTGTGTAAAGAAGAACACCACCAGAATAGGCGCGACTACCATGGTAGCCACCGCCATCGCCAGATGGGTGGATGTGCCGCCCTCGCCTTGCAGGAAGACCTGCAGGCTGACGGATATCATGCGCATGTTATTATCGCGGGTGACCAGTTGGGCCCACTTGAATTCGTTCCATGTCCAGATGAAGTTGAACAGCGCTACCGTTAGAATCGCCGGGCGCGTCAGCGGAATCATCACCTTGAGCAGATAGCGCATATGCCCGGCGCCGTCGATTCGCGCGGCATCGAACAGGTCGCGCGGAATCTGCAGGAAGAACTGGCGTATCAGAAAGATGCCGAATGCGCTGGCCAGGAAAGGCACGGTGAGAGCTGCAAATGAGTTGTACCAGTTCAGGTAATTTTTGTACATCATGACCGTGCGCGGGATCAGCGTCAGGTCATCGGGAATCATCAGTGTCGCCAGCACCAGGATAAACAGCGCCGACTTGCCGGGAAAGTTCAGTTGCGCAAACGCATAGGCTGCCATGACCGAGGTGACAGTCACGCCGATGATGACGCAGGCCGTGACGAATGCGGTATTGAGCAACTGGCGGAAGAACATCGGCATGCCGGTGTCCGGGTCTGTGCCGATCAGGGCGATGGCGTCGGGATAATTTTTCCACTGCGGCGCGGCGTTGCCCAGCGGCGGCCACGGCCAGACTTTCAGGCTGATCACATCGCCCAGGTCGTTGATCGATGTCAGCAGCATCCATGCAAACGGAATCAGCGCGATGATTGCGATGAGAATCAGAATCGTGTAGAGCAGCCAGCGCGTATTGAAGCGGCGCGTATGCGCCGCCGCAGCCTGCTCCGATATGGATATCGCGGTATCAGCCATTCAGCAATCCTGCCCGCAATACGGCATCGCAAGCGCCATCAGTAGTTCACCTGCCGGCCCGCCACGCGATTCTGCAGTATCGTGACGATGAGAATGACGGTAAACAGCATAAACGCCAGCGCAGCGGCGTAACCGGCCCGTTGAAACTCATAGAGTTGGCGGTAGATCAGGATGCTGGCAGTCGTCGTGCCATTGTCGCCCCGCGTCATCACCCAGATATGGTTAAACGCTTTGAACGTTCCGATGATGGTGATGAGCGACAGAAAGAACGTGGTGGGCGACAGCAGCGGCAGTGTGATGTGTCTGAAGAGCGCCCAGCCGCCCGCCCCGTCGATTTTAGCGACTTCATACAGTTCGGCCGGGATGTTGCCCAGGCCGGCCAGGAATATCGTCATATCGTATCCGACAAAGACCCACGTAGTGTAGATGACGATGGATACCAGAGCCAGGCTGGGGCCGGTGACGCCGGCGGGCAGCGTGACGCCCAAACCGCTCGCGATCATGGTGAAGATGCCCTTATCCTCCAGCAACCACTGTAACGGCTGTATGCCAAAGAAGTGCAGCACCTGGTTGATGACCCCGATATCGGGGCTGTACAAACGCGCCCACACCGCCGCCGATGCGACGGTGGATGTCACATAGGGCAGGAAGAGTGCTACGCGGAAGAAAGACTTGCCGCGGATTTTCTGAAAGAGCAGATACGCCAGCACCAGCGCGATAAACAACTGAATCGGCACGCTCAGCAGCGAGTATGCGACCGTAGCTCCCAGCGCACGCCACATCTCAGAATCCGGCTGCAAGGCGCGCGCATAATTGGCAAGGCCGATGAAATCGGTGGGGCCGGTGCGCCAGTTATACAGGCTGATGACCAGCCCGAATATCAACGGGAAGACCGTAAAGCCTAGGAACAACAGGAGCGCGGGGGATAGCAGCCCATAGGCCAGTAACGCCTCACGAATAGCCCGAGATCGAGATGCACTCACTTTGGATGGCGCTATCTTCGTTGCCGTCACCAACCACCTCCTGAGCGAACTGGCGCGCCCTCGCACGCGCACATGACAATGTTCACGAAGGTCAAAACTAGCATGCGGATTTTAAGGGAATGTTAAGTGTGTATTAAACACCATCTCACGCGGTTTATTGTACATGTCTCCGCCGGTGAGGCGACAGGGCGCTGCGCCGCCGCAAACGGGCAGCGCCCGAGACCGCTTTATCCGTGCGCCCGGCGATCAGAATTGTTCCAGGAAGCGCAAATCGTTGCCCCAGAAGTAGCGTATGTCGTTGATGCCGTACAGCCGCATGGCGGTGCGCTCGACGCCCATGCCGAATGCGAATCCCGACCATTCCGCCGGGTCATAGCCGCCGTTGCGCAGCACCTTGGGATGCACCATGCCCGCGCCACAGATCTCGAGCCAGCCGGTGCCTTTGGTGATCATACGGTCGCGCTCGGTCTCCATGCCCCAGTACACGTCCACTTCCACACTCGGTTCAGTGAACGGGAAGTACGAACAGCGGAAGCGGATTTTCTGATCGGCGCCATACATATGGCGGGCGAACTCGGTCATGGTACCCTTGAGGTCGGCCAGCGTGATGTTGCGGCCAATCGCCAGACCTTCCACCTGGTTGAACTGCATCTCGGAGCGCGCCGTCACCTGTTCGTAGCGATACACCATGCCCGGCAGGACGACGCGGATCGGCTTGGGGCAGCGTTCCCGCATGACGCGTATCTGCCCGGGCGACGTGTGCGTACGCAGAATCACGCCGGGAGTGGTCGTGTAAAAGGTGTCCCACATGTCGCGGGCGGGATGTTCGGGCGGCATGTTGAGCAACTCGAAGTTGTTTTCATCGGTTTCCACATCCGGCGAGCGATACACCTCGAATCCCATGCCGGCAAAGATGCGCACCACGCGCCGCAGCGCCTGCGTGCTGGGGTGCAGCCGGCCGCGCACCAGCGGCACGCCGGGTAGCGTCACATCCAGCGCGCCGGCTTTCATCCTGCGCTCCAGTTCCAGTTCCTTCACGGCGGCCTGTTTCGGTTCCAGGGCCGCTACGAGCGCCTGTTTGACCTCGTTGGCGCGCTTGCCGAAGATCGGGCGCTCCTCTTTGCTCAGGGCGCCCAGCACGGCCAGCGCCTGATCCAGTTCGCCCCTGGCGCGCTTGGTGCCGAAATATCTTGCCTGCCACGCAGTCAACTCATCGGCCGTATTCACGCGGCTGAGTGAATCGAGCGCGTCATGTTCCAGTTGGTTCAGTTTATCCAGCATGATGGGTTCATTATACGGATGGAGATGACACCCACTCCACAATCCTGCTGACAATGAGACAATATTGCCGGATTCAATAAAAATAGACGCCTGTAGGATGATGACCCATGCCGATTGACATTGCACGACGTCAGGAACGTTACCGCCGCTTTTATGCAGATCCCAGGCCGGGACGCATGTTGATCCTGTCCGGTTATGCCGGCGGGTCGGAGATGCCGCCCATCGTCTTCAGCGAATTCGACTTCACGCAGGAACGCGAGCACTACCGCTACTGGGATCGGCTGATAGAGAACCTGTTGTGCGATCTCGCGGATCGCGCCGACCTCGACGACGACTGGATGCCGGGCATCGAACCGTACTATGGCTTCGGTTCGTTTGGCGCCGTGTATTGCGACGCGCCACTGACCTTCACCGACACGACGTGCTATATCGACAAGGCGCTCGACCGGCTTGAGGACATGGACACGCTCGACATGACGCGCGAACGGTTCTGGGCGCGCATGTTCATGACGGCGGCGCAATACCTTTCAACGTGCGCGCAGGGGCGCTTCCTTGTCAGCGCATATCCCAACCCCAGCCCGCTCGACGTCGCCAACCTGTTGCGAGGAAACGACATTTTCACCGATATATACGAACAGCCCGACCTGTTCAAACGCTTTCTCGTCCGATGCCGCGATGCGGCCATCGCCAACTGGCAACGCATCAACCGGCTCACCCACAACACAGGCGGCGGGGCGCTGGCCTTCGGGCGATGGATTCCGCGCGGTATCCTGTTGCTGGAAGACGCCGCCGACCTGATCTCACCGCAACTGTATCGCGAATTCGGCCAACCCTACACGCAGACGATGATCGATGCGGCCGGCGGCGCGTATCTGCATCACCACTCGCTGGGCAAACAACAGTATGCCAACATGGCCGGGTTGCGCGGCCTGCACGTGGAACAGATCAGCAGCGACCCGGGCTGCCGCCGCCCAGTGACGGAGGTCGAGGCGATTTACACACGCGTGGGCGGCGACGCAACCCGCGCCGGCGTCGCCATCGATCTGGAATGCACCCCGGATGAGGTCTACGAGCATATTGAAGCCCTGAAGAAGGGCAAGGTGATCCTGAGCGTGCAGGCCGGTAGCAAAGCCGAGGCACAACGCCTGGTGCGCTTCGTGCGGTCACACAGCGAGGTATAGCGAAGGAATCAGGCAGGTCGCCCGTACAGCCACCAGTACGCATCAGCGGGCAGATACGGCGCCAGTTCCGCATCCCATATAAACGAGCCTGGGGCGAATCGCGTCTGCAGGCGCCGGTCGTTGACCCTCAGGCGCGTGACCTGCTCCTGCAACTGCGACACATCGCCATTCAAGAGCTCCAGCTTGAAACGCACGTGCACCTGCGTGGCATAAGCCTGCCCTTCGGGCGGCGCCGAATCGCTACGATCCAGCCGCGACTCCGGCCTGCCCAGTATCTCGTCCAGGTACCAGGTCCAGGTGTCGAGGCGGCTCTTGAACTCGCGGCGGGCTTTCTGTTTATAGAGTTCCGGCGCGCGCGAGCGCACGCGCTGCACACACGCCAGCGCCTCGTCTACCGTCGCCTGCTGCGCCGCGCTCAATGCCGCCGCGAATGTTTTCAGACGCCACAGCGCTTCCAGCCAGATGCCGATGGTCAGTTGGGGCATCTGCATCCCGGCCACCGCGCCGATAGGGTAGTACAGCACTTCGACGTGCACGTATTCGTCGATCTGTTCGCCGACGACTTTGGCAAAGACGAGATCGGGCTTCAGGTCGGGATTCATGATGGTTGGTTGTGCAGCAGGTCACGTATAACGCGCCGCACGCGGCGCCCGTTGGCGTAAAACTCGGTCCAGTGGCCGTGATTGCGCACGACCAGGCGCTGCATCGGCCAGGCGGTCACGCCGATCAGGCCGACCAGCGCCAGAATAGCCCCGCCCCATAGCGGCCAGTCGCCAGGGCGGTAATGGGCGCCCACCACCACGCTGGTGGTCGGCTTGAAGAGCAATGTCGTGTCGCTGATCGCGATGCTGGGGCGTATCTGCGTATCCGTCAGCACGTTGCCCGACGGCACCGCATACACCTGCACCGTCCCGCCGTCGGCCTCCGATACCAGCACGGCCAGTTTGGATTGCTCTACAGCCACCAGCCGCCCGGGCTCGTCGCGCCGGATCGTCAATAGAATATCGCGGGCCGGCTCCGCGTAACTCGACAGCGTGACCGTCAACGGCCGGCCGGTCGCATCGGCGGCGCTGATGTGAAAACCGGGCACAATCTCGCTGAGACGCAGCGTCAGACAGCACGGCAACGGCAGTTGCGATACCCAGTTCAGTTGCGCCTGCGCCCCCAGCACCAGCGCTACAGGCGACCCGTCACCCTGGATATGCAGAACAGCGGTCTGCCTGGATTCGTCGACCGAATCCAGGCGCAGACCGAGGTTGCCGCGCTGCAGGATAGCAGCGGAATCCGTGTCGATCTGCTGGCGGCTGACATCCCATCCCAGCATGCCGTTGAGCAGGACGCCCGCCAGCGCCACCAGCAGCCCCACATGCAACAGGATGGAACACAACTCCGCCCAGGGCGCGCGATCAACAACCAGCCAGGCGCCGCTGCCGCTGGCATCCGCAGGCTCAGCCGACCCTGCCGGCGAGGAAATGACGCGATAATGCCGCGCGCGTAATCGGCGGGCGATATCCGCCACAGCCGGTGCGCTGTCTGTCACGCGCAGCCGCTCTTCATCGCGCAGGGTATCGCTGCCGTCCCGCATGTTAACCAGGCGCGCTGCACGATCGACCAGGCGCAGCAGCAGCAGCACCAGAAGAACGGCGATCGCAATCCGCAGCCAGAATGCCTCCGCGACATTAAACAGGCCCAGCACAGATGCGCCATCATAGAAAGCGCCTGCGACATCGCGCGCGTGAATTTGCCATTGGCTGTACGCAAGCGGGTCGGCAGTTCCACCGGCTGGGGATTGCGGCAGAATATAACCCGCAGCAAGTGTGAGACCGATGAGCAGGCATAACGCTGCAACCAGCACATCATGTGTAACGACCTGCCAGGCCACGCGCCAGGGATCGGCCTGCTCCAGCGCATCGGCAACCGGCCGTGAAGATGAAGACACTGATGACATGCTGATCTGATTATATGTGGCAAACCGCCTGCGAGCAGGGGCGAAGCACCGCTGCAGAGCTTTGCACGAGCTGGGTTCGCCAGCGGTGCTTCGCCCCTACTCACGAATTACTGGGTTATGGCTCAGACTGGGTTAAAGTAAGACCATCACCATACTAATAAGAGATATTCGAGGTCATAACACACATCTCCCCGCACGGGCGGAGTGGGATTTTATGTCATACTTCAGTGGTATAAGCATGGCGTGAACACCCGACGCATTGTGTAATCACATGGAGCCAAAACGGACAACGCAAATAGGAGAGCAGCCAGAATATGAGTAATCGGAAGATATTTGCCGGGATCGCCGCCCTGATCCTCTTGACGCTGGGGTGCGGGTTCAGCCTGCGCACGCCCAGTTTCCTGCGCAACAATGACGGCAATACCAGCCCCACCGCAGAGTCGTTGCAACTGATACCGACAAGCAACAGCATCGCCAGCACCGTACAGCCGCCCAGGATAGTGGATGCTCCGACAGCAGGTCCGACGCCTACCCTGGTCCCGCAAAACGACCGTAGCGCACTCGACGCCCAGGAACAGGTGATGGTGAATATCTACCAGCGCGTCAATCCGGCTGTGGTTTATATCTCTGTGAGCAAAGCAGCCACACAGAGCGACCCGGGCGGGACAGGCACCGGCTCCGGTTTTGTCATCGATAAGCAAGGCCACATCGTGACCAATAATCACGTCGTCTCCGGCGCAGATACTGTGGATGTAACATTCCCTGACGGCGCTACCGCACGCGCCAAGATTGTCGGACGCGACCCGTATTCCGACCTCGCCGTGATCCAGGTTGACATCCCGGCCGATAAACTGACCCCGGTGGAACTGGGCGACTCCAGCAATCTGCAGCCCGGCCAGACCGTCATCGCGATCGGCAACCCGTTCGGGCTGGCCGGCACGATGACCGAGGGCATCATCAGCGCCATCGGCCGCACACTGCCTGAAGGGGGCGACTCGTCCAACAGCAGCAACGCCCTCAGCGGTAATTTCATCAACCCGGAGATCATCCAGACCGACGCGGCCATTAACCCCGGCAACTCGGGCGGTCCGCTGCTCGACTCACACGGACGCGTGATCGGCGTCAACACCGCCATCCGCAGCACCAGCACCGTCATCGGCGGCCAGCCGTCCAACAGCGGCATCGGCTTTGCCGTGCCGGTGAACACCATCAAGCGCGTCGTGCCCGCCCTGATCGCCAACGGCACGATTCACTATCCTTACCTGGGCATCACATCGCGCGATGGCCTGAAGCTGTCCGCTATCGCTGCCAGGCTCAATGCGAACGTCGCGCAGGGCGTGCTCGTGATCGACGTGGTTCCGGGCGGCCCGGCGGCCAAAGCCGGCCTGCGCGGCGGCAACACCCAGGACACGGTGAACGTGGAAGGCGCGCCGGTTCCGCTGGGCGGCGATATTATCATCGCCTTCAACGGCAAGCCGGTAAAGGACTACACCGACCTGATTACGCAACTCACCGAGAGTTCCAAACCGGGCGATACGGTGACGCTGACGATCATCCGCAACGGCAAGCAGCAGGATGTGAAGGTCACCGTAGGCGAGCGACCGCAATAGCATCGGACTAAGCCCGTGACGCCCCGCATTTCCGGGAATGCGGGGCGTTTTATTTTTCACGGCGGTTAGCCATGTTGCACCGTTGAGCCGGCTTCGGCGCCAGCCAGGGATAGGTTATGCTTGCTAGATAAGAGATGAGAGGTAAGGCAAAATTCCCGCTAACATCGTTATGTGTACCAGCTTTGATGCTCATCGGACTGGCATGGCCAAAGGAACCCGTCTACGCTGGCGCGGTTGGTGGTTCCGCAAAACCTCCGGTGATGCTGGCGGTGAAAGCCAAACTGGCGGCAACGGGGGTCAGGGCACAGAGCGTAAGTGCAGCCCCGGCGGCTACATCCGGGCCGCCCGGAAATCCAGCGAACTGGCTGTTGACATTCAGCGACGAGTTCAATGGGACAAGCTTGGACCGTTCGAAGTGGCAAACCAAATATGCCTACGACTCCGGCCATGGCGACAGGAGCAATAACGACGAGCAGGAGTGGTATGTAGATGATGCCCAGACCGTCGGCAGCGGAATATTGACCATCACGACGAAGCAGGGCTGTCTGGCTATCAACCGGGCCGAAAACTATGCCCCGTATGACTGCGCGTTATATCCGTATACATCGGGGTTGATCAGCAGCCAGTACAGCTTCGCCCAGAAATACGGCTACTTCGAGGCTCGCATGAAAATCCCCGCCGGGCAGGGATTCTGGCCGGCATTCTGGCTGTTACCGCAGCCCAGCCCGCTGCCCCTCACATCGCCGTGGCCGGATGCTTCGGTCTTCTGGCCGCCCGAGGTCGACATCATGGAGAACAAAGGCAATGCCACGTCGACAGTTTACATGACCAACTTGTATTCAGGAGACTATCCCTTCCCAGGAAGTATCACCAATACTTGGGCGTTTGGTGGAATTAATACAAGCAATACGCAGGGTGACGCCATTGATTACTCGCAAGGTTTCCATTCCTTTGGCGTCGACTGGGAACCGGATCAACTGGTGTGGTATATCGACGGCACAGCGCGCTACACGACGACGCAATATATCCCACCTGGCTCATTTTCACCGGGTAAGATGTACGTACTGGCAAACCTGGCGGTGGGCGGATCATTCCCCGGCAACGCTGACGGAACCACGGTGTTTCCCAATACGCTGCAAATCGACTACATACGAGTCTACCAGAACCTGGCTCGTATCCCTTACAGGGCGTATACCCCGTTCGTCAGCAAGTGAGGCCTGCTGCGCCCGCAACATAAATAGCCCGCCCCTTAATCACCTTCTCACGTGATGGAAGTATATTGACGATATGCGACGATATCCATTACTGCTGAGCGGATTAACTGTCCTGATTCTGGGGTGTTCGCTCGTGCCGCGCATCGGTGGACCGGCAGCGCCAACCGCAATTGCCGCGCCAATGATCGTCACTGCCGCGCCGATTATCATCACCGCCACGCCCGGCCCAACAGCCACGCCGATCATAAAGGTGGTTAACGAACTGGAGGACCTGTACGTCAACCTGTACGAGCAGGCCAGCCCGTCGGTCGTGCATATCACCAGTCTCTCGCAGGTGTTCGATTTTTATCGCGGCGCCGTGCCGCAGGAAGGCACCGGCTCCGGTTTCGTCTACGATGACCAGGGCCACATCGTCACTAACCAGCACGTCATCGACCAGGCGCAGGATGTCGAGGTGGTGCTGGCCGACGGCACTTCCGCCAAGGCGACAATCGTCGGTTCCGACGCCTACAACGACTTGGCCGTACTGAAAATCGACGGCGTCAACCCTGCCCTGCTCAAGCCGCTGCCGCTGGGCGAATCGAGCAGGCTGAAGGTCGGCATGCGCGTCATCGCCATCGGAAATCCGTTCGGGCTGGATCGCACGCTGACCACCGGCGTCATCAGCGCGCTGGGGCGCACTATCGAGCGCGACAACCAGGCGGCGCTGGGCGAGATGATCCAGACCGACGCCGCCATCAACCCCGGCAATTCCGGCGGCCCGCTGATCAACCTGCAGGGCCAGATCATCGGCGTGAACAGCAGCATCCAGAGTCCCAGCGGCGGCTCGGTGGGCATTGGTTTTGCCGTACCGATCGACACAGTCAAACGCATCGTGCCGCAATTGATCGCCACGGGCAAGGTCGTCCATCCATCGCTGGGTTTCAACGCATATGAGATCAACGGCGATCTGGCCGATGCCCTGAAGCTGCCGGTGCAGAAAGGGCTGTTGATCGCGCAGGTGCAGTCGGGCAGCGCGGCAGAAAAAGCCGGCGTGCACGGGGCGACGCAGCGCCTGCGCACCTATGGCGGATATATCCTGACCGGCGGCGATATCCTGACCGCCATTGACGACAAGCCAATCTACACGCGCGATGCGATGACCATTTATCTCGAAACCACCAAACACGCCGGCGACACCGTCAAGCTGACGTTGATCCGCGGCAATGCCACCATCACGCTGAACGCAGTGCTGGACGCGAAGTAGAAGGAAGAGGGAGTAGAGAGTAGAGAGTAGAGATTGACGTGATTCCTGATAGATCATGAGCAGCGCGACATACATTCTGGCGCACGACCTGGGCACGACGGGCGACAAGGCGACTTTGATCGACCCGGACGGACGGCCGGTAGCAACGGCGTACGAAGGGTACGGCACCGCCTACCCGCACCCCAACTGGGCCGAGCAGGACGCCGCGGACTGGGAGCGCGCGCTGGCCGTATGCACGCAGCGCCTGCTGGCGCAGAGCGCCATCGCGCCGGGGCGGATCGCCGCCGTCAGCTTCAGCGGGCACATGCAAGGGGCGCTGGTCGTGGACAGGCAGGGAGCGCCGCTGCGCCCCGCCATCATCTGGGCCGATCAACGCGCCACGCTGCAGGCCGAGCGCATGGCTATCGCCGGCGCTGAGCGTGTGTACCATCTGAGCGGCCACCGCGTCAGCCCGGCTTACACGGCCGCCAAAGTGATGTGGATCAAGGACAACCAGCCGGAAATATATCGCCGCAGCAGGTATGTGATGCAACCGAAAGACTACGCCGCCTGGCTGCTGACGGGCGTCTTCGCCACCGACTACTCGGACGCGTCCGGCACACAGGTATTCGACCTGCGCGAGCGGCGCTGGTCGGAAGAGTTGCTGGGCGCATTCGAGTTGCGCAGGGAGATATTCCCGCCAGCGCATCCCTCGACGGCGGTGATCGGGCGTGTTACGCCGCGCGCGGCGCAGGTCACCGGTCTGCTGGCGGGCACGCCGGTCGTTATCGGCGGCGGCGACGGGGCGTGCGCCACAGTCGGCGCCGCGGTCATCCGCGCCGGCGATGCGTATACCTACATCGGCTCGTCGTCGTGGCTGGCGCTCAGCACGTCGGAACCGATATTCGACCCGCAGCAGCGCATCATGAACTTCGCCGCGCTGGACCCGGCGCTGTATTTCTCACTCGGTAACATGCAGGCCGCGGGCGGGGCATTCGATTGGCTGGAACGCCTGTTGCGGGATGAGGGCGCGCCGGACAGCCGGCATGCCGCGCTGGATGCGCTGGCAGCCCAGGCCCCACCCGGCGCCAACGGCGTGTTGTGCCTGCCGTATCTGCTGGGTGAGCGCAGCCCGCACTGGAACCCGCACGCGCGCGCGGCTTTCGTCGGGTTGTCGATGTCGCACGGGCGCGCCGAGATGATCCGCGCCGTGCTGGAAGGCGTGGCGTTCAACATGCGCTGGATACTGGATGTGCTGCGAAGCCTGGTCGGGCCAGGGGGCATTAAGGCGATGCGCGTGATCGGCGGCGGGATGCGCAGCGCCCTGTGGCGGCAGATTCTGGCCGACGTGTACGGCGTGGCGCTCTCGCGGCCACAGCTCGACTCTGCGGCGACGTCGCTGGGCGCAGCGATCGCCGGCGGCATCGGGGTGGGCCTGTTCCCCGACTTCAGCGTCGTCGAACGGCTGATACCGGTTGCGCCGGCTGAATCGCCTGACCCGCAGCGCGCGGCGATTTACGAGCGGATGTACCCGCTGTTCCAGCAGACGTATATGGCGCTCAAGCCGGTGTTTGATGGGCTGGTCGCGCTGGGATAAACGCCTGGTCTTGCGTTACCGGCGCTGCGACCCGGGGTGTATGAACGATGGTTAGTTCGCAAGTGATTCTGCGCGTATTGGGCAACGCGGTCATCCGCTTCATGGAGGGAGTTGGACGATCGCTCGCTGCCGGTCCGCAACACCAATACCTCGATATGTTGAAGGACCGGATCGACGCGCGCCTGAGATGGGCGCCGTCACAACCGAATGGAGAAGACCTGTGGGAACGGGTGGCTCAAACCGTGGAGGACATCCTGCGCACGGAGTGGCAGGCGGGACGGCTGCAGGGCGCCCAGGCAGATGATGCCTTCTTCGCGCGCTGCGACCGAGGCACCATGACGCAAGAGGACATCGACAACCGGCGCGTCGTCTGCATGGTCGGTGTGGCGCTGGTCAGATCCGGCGAGTACACGCTATTCACGATTGAGCAGAAGGCCGCGTGAGCCACTCCTCCCACGTTACCCGCCCCTGCCGATTGGCCGGGCAGGTGTTATAACCTGACTGGAAGGCGCGCGCCACATCACCCCTGACAGGGCGCGGGATTACCAGACGCCGCATTCCTCGCGCTGCCAGCCAGGGCGGGATAAGCTGTCCGATAGTCTTGACTTCCGGACCGCCCATGTCCGGCGCGCGGCCACGCGGCCCCTGCGCCACACAGTCGCACAGCGCCGCAGCCACTTCTCCTGCATCGACCGGCTGATAACGATACGAGACCGGGGCGAGCGAAATGGGCCGGCGCAGATAACCCGTGATATACCGATCAAGCAAGTCGTGGAACTGCGTGGCGCGCAGGATCGTCCACGGCACACCGCCGACCGTAATCGCTTCCTCTGCAGCGACCTTGTTTTTGTAGTAGGGCGTCGGGATGCGCTCGATACCGACAATGGAAATATAGACGATGTGTTTCACGCCCTGCGCGGCGGCCTGCTCGATCAGCCGCCGCGTGCCCTCCACGTCGATCTGCCAGGAGCGCTCACGGGCGCTGCTGGCCGCATGCACGATCACCTCCACGCCGGATAGCGCCTGCGCCAGCCCGGCGCCGTTCTCAATATCCGCGCTCGCCCATTCCACACCGGGCGGCAGCCCCTCCGGCCGCTCGCGCCGGCTCATGCCGCGCGTCGCATAACCCGCCTGAGCCAGACGGGGCAATAATTGCCGGCCCAACATCCCGGCGCCGCCGGTTACCAGTACAGTCGTCATACTCACCTCGATACGTCATAACCTGTTGCAGACCTTACATCATCACTGCGGCTTCGTTTATGATGCGCACGCAGCAGAAAACTCTCCCGGACAGATTCTGTCGGCGAATCTCATTGAGTCGTCGATGATCGCGCATAGACTCCCGGAATCTCAAGCTGAGCTTTGCTCAGCCAGATTCCGGGAGTCTGGGTTCTCGAACAGTTTCGCCAACAGAATCCGGTACGGGGCTTAGAGCATGCGTAAAGAATTATCGGACGAACCACTTACGAAGAATTGAGTTACTATTTTCGCACCAGCGCAGGTGATGTTACAGGCGTGCATCCATGCCACGGCCGTGTCATCACTGCGAGTCACAGGAGATAACAGGCATGCGTTACCAATACTACACCGCGGATGTATTCACCGACCGCCCGTTCGGCGGCAATCAACTGGCCGTGTTCCCCGACGCGCGCGGTCTCAACACGGCGCTGATGCAGCACATCGCCGCCGAATTCAACTACTCCGAATCCACCTTCGTATTCCCGCCGCAGGACGCGCAACATACCCGCCGCGTGCGCATCTTCACGCCGAGCGCCGAGATGCCCTTCGCCGGCCATCCCACGGTCGGCACGGCGCACGTGCTGGCGGCCATCGGTGAGATCGCGCTGAACAGCGATGTCACGCACATCGTGTTCGAGGAAGGCGTCGGCGCGGTGAAGGTGGCGATTCACGCCCGCGCCGGCAAGCCCGTATTCTGCCAGCTCAGCGCGGCGCAACTGCCGGAGTTCGGCCCGCCGGCGCCTGCCGTTGACCTCATCGCCGCGGCGCTGTCGCTAAACGCCTCTGACATTCTCAGCGGCGCAGACTTCCCACAGGCGGTCTCGTGTGGCGTGCCGTTCCTGTTCGTGCCGTTGCGAAACATCGACGCCGTGCGGCGCGCGCGGATCAACATGGATCGCTGGGAAAAACACATCGCGCTGTGCTGGGCGCGCTGGATCTACCTGTTCAGTTACGAGGTTGAGCGCGCGGGCTCCCAGGTGCACGCGCGCATGTTCGCGCCGGCGCTGGGCATCGCCGAGGACCCCGCCACCGGCGCCGCTTGCACCGCATTAGCCGGCTACCTCGGCGAGCGCGATGCGACCCGCGACGGCACGCTGCGCTGGCGCGTCGAGCAGGGCTTCGAGATGGGTCGCCACAGCATCCTCGAAGTCGAGGCGGATAAGGCCGGCGGCGGTATCACCGCCATCCGCGTCGGCGGCGCGTCGGTCATGATGGCGCAGGGCTGTCTGGATGTCCCTGTGGACTAAGAGTAACCGCGAAGGCCGCAAAGATCGCAAAGAGTAAAGAAGAAGATGGATGTGCGAAGTTCGATTTGTGGCTGCCGGGGATCACCATGGTGGCGCCGTCGCCGGGGCCGATATCGGTCAGCGCCAGGATGATATTGCACTGGCCGCAGCGGAACACGCCGTTGGCGTAGTGGTAAGCCCCGCGCAGTGCGCCGCGAAAACCGCCCGAATGAACCGGGTGGTGGCCGCTGGGGCCGCGCACCGGCGCATCATCAACCGTACGCAGAATCGTATTTCGCTTCAGCCCCCACAGGAAGTATAGCGATGATCTGCCGAAGGCGGAACTTGTGCCTCCGGTCATTGCAGGGGCGACGGCATTGCCCAACGAACCGCCATCTGCATGAGTTGACATGGCAATGCTTCGCCCCGGGCAACTTGCGGTTCACACCATGGCGAATAGCCCATGTATAATTCCGTAGATACATAACCTCAGGACGAATCGATCTATCGTGGATCTCATGCGCGCATTTAGGCTGATACTCACCACGCTTCTACTCGCACTTGCCGGGTGTGGCACCCCTACTACGGCGCAGGTAGTTCATTTATCTCAACTGCACCCGCTGCCCACGAACGCATTGTCAGGCGTTATCCCGCTGCGCGTCGCGGTTGCAGCTGTTATATCGCCCAAAGGCACCGTCGAAAGTTATCAGCCATTGATGGACTATCTCAGCGCCAAGCTCAGCCGCCCCGTCGAACTGGTTCAAAGGCGCACGTATGCCGAAGTCAACGACCTGGTAGAAAAGGGTTATGTGGACGTGGCATTTGTATGTACCAGCGCCTACATCGATGGTTATGCCCGGTTTGGAATGGAGCTCCTGGCCGCGCCGTTGGTGAAGGGGGAAACCGTTTACTATTCTGTCCTGATCGTACCCGCCGATAGCCCGGCGCAGAGCATGGCGGATTTGCGCGACAAGGTTTTCGCCTTCACGGATCCGATGTCCACCTCGGGACGTATGTACCCGACGCTGCTGGTGCGCGAACTGGGCAGCACCCCCGACCAGTTCTTCGCCCGCACCTTTTTCACCTACAACCACGACGACGCGATCCGCGCGGTTGCGCAGAAACTGGCGGACGGCGCGGCGGTAGACAGCCTCGTGTATGACTATGCGCTGGCGCGCGACCCCGACCTGGCCAGACAGACTCGTATCATCCAGCGTTCGCCGTCGCTCGGGATTCCGCCGGTGGTCGTAAACCCGGGGCTGCGCCCACAATTGAAAGCCGAATTGCGGAATGCGCTTTTGGGCATATCCAGCGCAACGCCGGACGGTCAGAGGGCGCTGCTGGCGCTGGGCGTCGACGGCTTTGTGGCGATCGACGATGGCGCCTATGCATCGGTACGGGCGCTGCTGACGCAGGCCGGAGCGGTCTCGCCGTGAAAAGCGTGCTCTCCTCCAAACTCGATCAGTTTTGGGCCTTCGCAGGCGGCGTCAGCATCCGCGCCAAAATCCTGGGCATCGTGCTGGCGCTGGTGGCGCTGCTGGGGATTGGCATTACCTTGCAGGTGCGCGCCGTGCTCTCCCGGACGATGGATACACAACTGCGAGAGCAGTCCGTGTCCATTTCCCGCGATCTTGCGGCGCGTTCCACCGACCTCATCCTCATCAACGACCTGTATGCGCTGCAGCAATTGCTGCTGGACACACAGTCAAACAACGCGAATGTGCGTTACGCGTTTATTATCGACAACCAGAATCACATACTGGCGCATACCTTTGGCCAGGGTTTCCCGCCCGAGTTATTATCTGCAAACAGCGTGAGCGTGACCGAGCACCATCATACGCTCACGCTGGACACTGACGAAGGGGTAGTGTGGGACACGGCTGTTCCGATTTTTGGCGGCCAGGCTGGGACCGCGCGCGTCGGTCTGTCTGAGGCAAACGTGAGACGGTCGGTTGACGCCGTAACCGGACAGTTACTGCTGACTACTCTGGCTGTTTCAGTTGTCGGCATCTCGGCGGCCGCGTTTCTCACCTGGCTTTTAACCAGGCCCATTTTGAACCTGGTGCAGGCGGCCAACGCCATCGGGAACGGCGACTTCACGCAACGGGTGAAGCGCTGGGCCGATGACGAGGTGGGTGCGCTGTCGGAAGCCTTTAACAACATGTCATCCGCGCTCGCGAGGGCGCAGGAGGAACGCGTCGAACGCGATCAGTTGCGCGCGCAATATGTCAGCGGCGTGATCGGCGCTCAGGAGGAGGAGCGCAAGCGGATCGCCCGCGAGTTACACGACAGCACCAGCCAGTCGTTGACGAGTTTATTGCTCGGCTTGCGCACATTGGCCGACGGGTGCGATCCCGCGATGCAGCAGCGCGTCAATGAGCTGCGAACCGTTGCCGCTCGCACACTCGACGACGTGCACAACCTGGCGCTGCAATTGCGGCCGAGTGTGCTCGACGACCTGGGTTTGCCCGCGGCCATCCAGCGCTACGTCGATGACTGCCGCAGCCGTTACCCCTTGCGCATCGACCTGGCCGTGCGCGGGCTCGATCAGCAACGCCTGCCGGCGAATATGGAAACTGCCCTGTACCGTATTATTCAGGAGTCCATAACCAATGTGGTGAGACACGCCAACGCTCAAACCGCGAGCGTGCTGATAGAGTGCCACAATGGCGTAGTGCGCGCCGTCATCGAAGATGACGGTTGCGGCTTCGACCCGTCGGCAGTCGAGTTGCGCCAGCCGCACCTGGGGCTGTATGGGATCCGTGAGCGCGCCGAATTGCTCGGTGGCAAGGTGGTGATCGAGTCGGCGCCCGGTCAGGGCACGAGTCTGTTCATCGCAATACCATGCCGGTGTTAAGATGATATTGCCGTGACAACGCCCTCACTCATCCGCATTTTACTGGTGGACGATCACAGCGTTCTGCGCGCCGGCTTGCGCATGTTGCTGAACAGCCAGGCGCACCTGCAGGTGGTTGGCGAAGCCGGCGACGGGCGTGAGGCGCTGGCGCTGGCGGAGTCGTTGCAGCCCGATCTCATCCTGCTGGACTTAACCATGCCTGGTTTGAGCGGCATCGAGGCGCTGCCCGTGCTGCGCCGCCTGGCGCCCGGCGCGCACATCCTCATCCTGACCATGCACGATGACGTGAGCTATCTGCGGCAGGCGCTGCGTAAAGGCGCGTCGGGTTACGTATTGAAGAAAGCTGCCGACAGCGAGTTGCTGAACGCCATCCAGGCGGTTATGCGTGGAGAGATGTATATTCACGCCGGCATGACCGACTCACTGATCAAGGAACTGGTGCCCGATATTAACCCCCATCCTGCGTCCGGGACGGAGGCCGACCCGTGGCAGACCCTCTCCGAGCGCGAGCGCGAAGTCCTGCGCCTGGTGGCGCGCGGGCACACCAATAGCGAGATTGCCGGGCAGTTATCGATCAGCGTGAAGACGGTCGAAACCTACCGCGCACGGGGTATGGAGAAGATCGGCCTGCGGACGCGAGCGCAGTTGTTGCAGGCGGCGCTCGAAAAAGGCCTGTTGGATTAACGCGACAGAAATTTATCCCATCCGGGCGGACGCCGGGCGCTCCAGTTCTTTGAGCAGCGCGCGCACGTTGCCCAGGCAGCACGCTCCCTGCGGGTTTCTCAAATCACACGCGCACTGATCGGCCTGAATCCCTGCGTTGATATCGGCCACCACCTCTCTCTGCCCTTCGAGCGACAGGGCGCGAAGGTCGCCAACCTTATGCTGAAAACAGTAACAGATGGGCGTGTCTGCCCCGTCGGGTTGCTTCTGATACACCACCTCGCGCACGTGCTCCACTGTGAATATCTGCCCGCCATCCGCGCTGAAGTACACCACCGGGCAGTTCTGCGTCCGGCAGAACCGGTACCGGCCCTCGCTGACTTGCCGTAAGCTCACCGACAACAACGCCTTGACCGTTTGCCCCTGCACCGGTTTGCCGGTCTGTCCGCACTCCGGGCACTTCCCTTCCGACTGAGCAGGGCGGTTTGCCGTTCCACTCGGCAACTCACATGAGGCGTTCTCCGCCTCCGCTGAACAACAAGACTCACTCATGGGTATATATTCCTTGAAGCGCATCGTGCTGACCGGCGCGCCAGCCCGTTGCGCCACTCTCCGATCAATAGCGCCGTCATAGTTTCCAAAGCATACACCTTCCAGTGACTGGAATGTCAAGCGGGTGCGGACGAGAAACGCCACCGCTGAAAGCGGCTGCCCGTTGAGCGGCCATGCAAAGATCGCGAGAATCGTCTTACGCCCTTCGCCTGTCAGGTATTCCCTGACAATGGCGGTCAGAAATGGGGAATGCCCCGCTATACCGCGCTCTGTTGATTTTGTATGCTCCAGTGACTCACCGAAGATGGACTTCTCTTTTGCCCGGATAAGACAAGGAGGTACAGGAATGTCAGACAAGGCTGCCGTAACAAAGCGACGCCAGTTCCTGCGCGGTTTAGCCGCCGCAGGCGGCGCGGCTGTTGCGCTTTCCGTCATCGAAAAGCTGGGCGCCAGCCCCGAAACGGCGCTGGCCGAGCACGAAGCTCGCATCCAGAACGCCGTGAATGCCAATGCCGATCCGGCTACGCTCGATTCACTGGAGCGTATGCGGGTCGAACTGGTAGAGGCGCTCAAGAAACCGGCGAATCAGCGGCGCTGGATCATGGTGATCGACCTGCGCAAGTGCGTCGGCTGCAGCGCCTGCACAGTTGCGTGTGTGGCCGAGAATAAGCTCCCGCCTGGCGTGGTTTATCGCCCCGTCATCGACGAAGAGATCGGCGCATACCCTAATGTCACACGCCGATTCCTGCCGCGCCCGTGTATGCAGTGCGACAACCCGCCCTGCGTGCCCGTCTGCCCGGTCAGCGCGACTTTTAAACGTCCTGATGGCATCGTCGCGATTGACTATGAGGCGTGCATCGGCTGCCGCTATTGCATCACCGCCTGCCCTTACGCGGCGCGCGTGTTTGACTTTGGGGAGGCGTACACCGACGGCACTCCGTCCGGTCCCGCCGCCGTCGCCGGGGCTCAAGCCCGGGGCTATGAAGCGGCGGCGAACTTTGAGTACGGCAATCGCTATCCCCGCCAGAAAGGCGAATCGCCCATCGGCAACGCGCGCAAGTGCCATTTCTGTATCCATCGTATCGAAAACGGGATGTTGCCGGCGTGCACGACAACCTGTATTGGCCGCGCCACTTATTTTGGCGACGCGAACGATGCGGCGAGCCTGGTCAGCGAACTGATCGCTCAGCCCAACGTTCTGCGCCTCAAAGAAGAATTGGGTACCGAGCCAAAAGTACATTACCTCATGTAAGGAGTGAAAACCATGAAAACGCTACGCTGGATCTTTTACGCCCTGTGGTTCCTGCTGATGGTCGCCGGCGCACTGGGAGTTTACTTGCGAGTCAGCGAAGGACTCCAACCGACGGCCCTGGGCAGTTACATCGTGTGGTGTGCTCTTCCGATCTTGGATATTTACTTCATCGGACTTTCGGCCGGCGCCTTTCTCCTCTCCTCCCTGGTCTATGTGTTCCGGGTGAAACAACTGGAACCGGTGGGCAAACTGGCGCTGTTCACCGCGCTGGTCTGTCTTTTCCTCGCCATTCTCAGCGCCTGGTTCGACATCGGACATATGGAGCGGTTCCTTTCCGTCTTCACCCGTCCCAATTTCCACTCGCTCATGACCTGGATAGTCTGGCTTTATAGCGCGTATTTCCTGTTGCTGCTGGCGGAACTCTGGTTCGCGCTGCGGCGGGATCTGGCAGGGTGGGCGGCGCAGCAGGACAGGCGCGCGCAATTGGCCCGTTTGATTCTACTCGGCCGAACGGGGCTGGACGCGCAAACCGTCGAGGGCGATCGGCGTCTGCTGCGGATTCTGGGGACCATTGGCGTGCCGCTGGCCATCGCTTTTCACGGCGGCATGGGCGCCTTGTTTGCCACACTGCTGGCGCGGTCCTACTGGTATGGGCCGCTCTATCCGATCTTCTTTCTCACTGGCGCGCTGGCCTCCGGTTCGGCTCTCCTCCTCGCCGTGACCGTGTTCGCGTGGCCCCGTCGCGACGAGACCTGGCGCGCGATGATCACCCTGCTCAGCCGGATTCTGGTGGGGCTGCTGGCTCTCGATCTGCTGCTCGAATGGGCTGAGGTATCCACGCGGGTCTGGTATGGTGTCGGCGCCGAGGTCCAGACCTTCCAGACGGTGCTCTTTGGCCCATACTGGTGGGTCTTCTGGGTCTTTCACATTCTCTTGGGCATCCTCATCCCATTTGCGCTCATCGCGATGGGACAGCATCGTCCCTGGCGGCTGGGCGCCGCGGGCGCGCTGGTGGCGACGTTATTCATGGCGGTGCGCCTGAACATTGTGATTCCAGGTCTCATCACTTCGGCATTTCCCGGTCTGCAGGAGGCGTACCAAGGTCCGCGCCTGCTCTTTTCTTACTTCCCATCGCTCACCGAATGGCAGGTGGCGTTGTTCGTCTTCATGTTGGGCATCGGTCTCTTTTACCTGGGCTATCGGCTTCTGCCCCTGGTTCAAGCCCCTAAGGAGATAGCATAATGGAAGCGCGAGTCTCGACAGAAACACCGGAAACCCGTCCGCAGGCGCACGGAGTTACTACGCGCCGCGAATTTCTCAAAGCCTCTGCCTTTCTCGGCGGCACGGCGCTGTTTGCCAGCCAGTTGCATCGGGTGTGGGAAGGCGCGGCGGAAGCTTCCGCCGCGGGCGACGCCAACTATCCCCTTGCGTCGCCCGAGAATATCATTTACGGCGAATGTTTGCAGTGCAACACGCAATGCACGATTAAGGGCAAAATCCAGGACGGCATTCTCGTCAAAGTGGATGGCAATCCCTACAGCCCGAACAACATGCTGCTGCCGATTGACTACAAGACTTCGCCGGCCGATGCCGCGCGCGTGGACGGCAAACTCTGCCCGAAAGGTCAGGCGACGATCCAGACGCAGTACGACCCGTATCGCATCGTCAAGGTGCTGAAGCGGGCGGGGCCGCGCGGGTCTAGTAAGTGGCAGGCGATTCCCTTCGATCAGGCAATCAACGAAATCGTCAACGGCGGCAAACTGTTTGCCGACATCGGCGAGGACCGCGTAGTGCCTGGGTTCAAGGACGTGCTGGCGACAAAAGATGCCAAGGGGGTGGCTGGTCTCGCCGCCGACGCAACGGCGGTCGCGGGCAAAAAGATGAAGCTGGACGAATTCAAGTCCAAGCACGCGGGCGAACTCAACCTGTTGATCGATCCCGACCATCCCGATCTCGGCGTCAAGAACAACCAATTCGTCTTTCTCGCAGGTCGCATCGAGCCAGGGCGCAACAATTACGCGCAGCGCTTCACGCTCAACACGTGCGGTTCGATCAACTGGTACGATCACACCACCATCTGCGAGCAATCGCATCATATCGCGTACACCTACACGACCGCGCAGTACGGCGATGGCAAGTGGGCGACGGGCCCGAACCACATGAAGCCCGACACGCTCAATGCCGAATTTGTCATCTTCTGGGGCACGGGCGCGTTCGAGGCGAATTTCGGCCCTACGACGATGGCCGAGGCGGTCACCAAGTCGCTGGTCGAACGCAACCTCAAGATCGCGGTCGTTGACCCGCGTCTGTCCAAAACCGCCGCGAAGGGCTGGTGGATCCCCGTACTGCCGACGGGCGACCTGCCGTTCGCGCTCGGGATGCTGCGCTGGATCATTGACAACAATCGCTATGACTCAAAATACCTCGCGAATGCGAACAAAGCCGCCGCGCTCGCCGTCAAAGAGAAAACCTGGACGAATGCGACATGGCTCGTCAAGGTAGACGACAAGGGTCACGCGGGCGCGCTCGTGCGGGGCAGCGATCTCAAACTGGTGGAGAAAAAAGAGACTACCGACTCAGCCGGCAAGACAGCAACCGCCTGGGTCACGCCTGACGGCGCATCGTATGCGCTCGATCCCTTCGTCGCGCTCGTAAAAGGCGCGCCGACGCTGGTGAACCCCACCGATGACAAGAACGCCGTCGCCGGCGACCTGTTCGCGGACACGACGCTGCAAGGATTCGCGGTCAAGAGCGGTCTGCAACTCTTGAAGGATGAAGTGTCGGCCAAGGCGATCGAAGAGTGGGCGCAACTGGCGGGCGTCGATACCACGACGGTTGCCGATCTCGCCCGTGAATTTACCTCACACGGCAAGAAGGCGGGCGTCGAATTCTACCGCGGCGCCGTCCAGCACACCAATGGCTACTACACCGCGCAGGCGCTTATTGCGCTGAACCTGCTCATCGGCAATATGGACTGGAAGGGCGGGATGAGCGCGGGCGGCGGCGCGTGGAACGCCATCGGCAATAAGGACAAGCCGTTCGATCTCGGCGGCGGTCATCCCGGCAAGATCGGCGCGTCCGGCATCAAACTCACGCGCGAGGGTTCGACCTACGAAAAGACGACCCTGTTCAAGGACTATCCCGCGCCGCGTCCGTTCTATCCCTACACTTCGAACGTCTATCAGGAAGTGATTCCCGCTGCATACGCGCAGTATCCGTATCCCGTTAAAATCCTGTGGCTGCACATGGGCACGCCCGCGCTGGCGACGCCGGCTGGCGCGGAGCAGATCAAGATGCTCGCGGACGTGGATAAGATTCCGCTCTATATCGCCGATGACATTGTGATTGCCGAAAGCTCCATGTACGCCGACTATATCTTCCCCGACATCACCTACGTGGAACGCTGGGCATTCCTCGGCTCGCCGCCGCCCGAGGTGACCAAGAACATCCGCATCCGCCAGCCGATTGCCGCGCCAGTTCCGGAGATCGTGACGGTTGACGGCGAGCAAATGCCGATCTCGATGGAAGCGGTGATGATTGCGATTGCCAAGGCGCTGGGCCTGCCGGGCATCGGCAAGAAGGGCTTCGGCGATCACGGCGACTTCAATCGCCCTGAGGATTACTACCTGCGCGGCGTCGCCAACATCGCGTTCGGCGATGCGAAGGACGCCGCGGACGCAGTGCCTGACGCAGACGATACGGAACTCGCCATCTTCCGCAAAGCGCGGGCGCACCTGCCCGCGGGCGTGTACGACGAAGCCAAATGGAAGAACGCAGTCGGCGATGCGCTGTGGCGCAAGGTCGTGTACGTCATGAATCGGGGCGGACGGTTTGAGGCTTCGGCCAAAGGATATGCGGGCGATTACGTTGGACATCCATACGGGCGCCAGCTCAACCTGTTCGTTGAGCCAGTCGCGCTGGGCAAAGACAGTATCACGGGTAAGCCGTTCACCGGCGTTGCGCACTTCGAGCCGACTCAAAACAGCACGGGCACGATCGTTGACGACAAGGATATGCCGTTCCATATCATCACCTACAAAGAGGTGACGGGCGGGCAATCGCGCACGATCAGCAATTACTGGATGCAGGGCGGGATGGGCGTGATGCCGACGAACCACGTGCTCATCAATCCGCGCGATGCGGCGACGCTCGGCTTGCGCGACGGCGACGTAGTGCGGTTGCTGTCGCGCACAAATCCGGATGGGATACTTGACCTCGCCAACGGCCAGCGCGAGCCTGTACAGGGCAATGTGAAAATCATTCAGGGCGTGCGCCCCGGCGTCATCCTCGTCTCGTGGTCATATGGTCACTGGGCCTACGGCGCGCGCGATGTGGTGGTTGACGGGCAGACGATCAAAGGCGATCCGCGCCGCTCGGCTGGGCTTTGCTCGAACCCCGTGCTTTTGCTGGACGAAGGTACGAAGACCACCTGTCTTACCGATCCGATCGGCGGCAGCGCGAGTTTCTACGACACGAAAGTCAAGTTGGTGAAGGTATAAAGTAAAAGCAGAGTGGGCAACGCGGGTTGCCCACTCTATAGTCAATTGCCTGCACCAACGTTCACAGTCCTGACGTAGTCAACATATGTTCCAACTCGAACAATATCAAGAGCAACTGCAAATGCTGCACGACCATATCTGTCCGCGCCAGGTGCTTGGCCTGCGCATGGGCGAGCTGGCGGGCGAGTTACTCGACCTGCTTCTGCCCCAACAAGACAAGCGCCTCTTCATCTTCGTCGAGACAGACGGTTGCTTTGCCGACGGCGTCATGGTGGCAACGGGCTGCTCGCTCGGTCATCGCACGATGCGTCTGGAGGATCAGGGAAAGGCGGCGGCTACGTTCGTCGATACGCGCCTGAGCAGCCAACGCGCCCTGCGGATATGGCCGCATCCCCTGGCGCGCCAGCGCGCTGTCGAATATGTGACGACCTCACAGAGCCGCTGGCACACCCAACTGGATGCGTATCAGCGCATGCCATCCGACGTGTTGCTTTGCTCAGCTTTGGTTGAATTGACGGTGTCGATGCAAGCCATCATCAGCAGACCCGGCGCCCGCGCGGCTTGCGCTGTTTGCGGAGAGGAGATCATCAACGAGCGCGGTGTGGTTCGCGATGGGGCGTGTCTGTGCCGCGCTTGCGCGGGCATTTCGCGCTATTACCAACCGACAGGCGAGTCACCCTGGCCTGCCGTGGTGGGAATTGCCGTAGCCATGACGCCAACACCTCAATGAGGACACTGAGCGACGCATTTGGTCGCCGCATCAACTACCTGCGCATCTCCGTCACCGACCGCTGTAATTTGCGGTGCGCTTACTGCATGCCCGCAGAGGGCGTGCAGTGGCAACCACGCGAGGAACTGCTTTCCTTGGGCGAGATCGTGCAAGTGGTCCGCGCGGCGGCTCAGTTGGGCGTTTCTCGTATCCGGCTGACCGGCGGGGAACCGCTGGTGCGACCGGACGTGGCGCGGCTGATTGCAGCGATCTCACATATTGACGGCATCCAGGACATCGGACTCACCACGAACGGATTGCTGCTGGAGAAACTAGCGCCGGCGCTGGCAGACGCGGGGTTGTCGCGTGTCAACATCAGCCTGGATACGCTGGACCAGAAGGCATTCCGCCGCCTCACACGCCTGGGTGAATTCGGGCAGGTCTGGCGCGGGATCGCAGCCGCTGAGCGCGCCGGGCTGGCGCCAATCAAGCTCAACACCGTGGTCATCCGCGGCATTAACGACGCCGAACTGCTCGATCTGGCGCGGCTCTCACTCGACCATCCGTGGCATATCCGCTTCATCGAACTGATGCCAATTGGCAACACCGGCGACTGGGGCGCGGGTTTCCTATCTGCTCGTGACCGCTATGTATCGGTTCAGGAAATGCGCCAGACACTGGCGCCTCTCGACCTGCTTCCGGCAGAGGCGCCGGCTGGCAACGGCCCGGCGCGCACATTCCGCATCCCGGGAGCAGCCGGCGCCGTCGGTTTCATCTCACCGCTGGGCGAGCATTTCTGCGAAACGTGCAACCGGCTGCGTCTGACCGCCGATGGTCGCCTGCGCCCATGCCTGATTCAAACGGGCGAAGTACCGGTGCGCGAGGCGCTACGAGGCGGCCAGGACGTGACGACGCTCATCGAACAGGCCGCGGCGCGCAAGCCTGAAGGCCACCGGCTCTGGCAGCGCGATATCGCGATCTCGCACAACCGTATGATGTGCCAGATTGGCGGATAGTCTTAACAAGACAACGCCGTCGTTTGCGCATGGAGTCGTTGCATTGCGGCTTCAAAGCGTTCACAGACCCCCAACTTCGCGGGCGATCTGCTCAGCTTCGGCGAAGTCATCGGGAGTGTTGACGTTGCTGAAAGCCGGTTGCTGCGGGTCGTGACGAAGTATCTCGTCCGGCGTGAGCATCCGCACGCGCAAGCTGTCCAGCCACGTTGACACACGCCAGATGCCGCTGTCAAGTGCGGCATGTACAGCGGGCAGGCATGCATCACGGCTGTCCATGGCGTGGAATGGTTCAAGGCCATGCCAGCCGGTCGGGGGAACCGCGTCTGCAGGTTCGCGCAACAGCAGGTCATGTTGAAAGGCCAGCATCCGGCGCTGACGAACGGCATGTCGCACCCGGCAACGGCCGCCTCGTACTCACGCGCCAGGCTCAGCGCGGTGTATAGTTCGCACAGTGCCCCGCGACCCGGCAGCAGATCCGAGGCAAGGCGTACACCCAGGAACCGCTAAGCCTCGGGGTGGTTTGTAATCACGATCATTTCCGCGGCAATTGGCGTCAGACGCTGGCAGACGCGCGCCATCAGCGGCCCGTGAAGTCAATATGAAGCAGGCATCAGCAGATTCTCAGCGCCAGCCTTCATTAGCAGCAATATTGAGAGGTAAAACTGTGCTTTAGGTCTGGCGAGTACGCGACCCCTGTCGCGTCCACTTTAAACTACGTGCCGAGTCTTCAGCCGGTTTCCGTTGCCAACTCAAGTTGAAGTGTCCACCTTGATGCACTCCCCCAATGCGATATCTAAGTGAACTGCAATGAATCTGTCATTATGCGGCAACGTGCATGACCAATATATCGTCACAACCGCGTATTTCCACTACGCATTCACCGCGCAATAATGTGCGTGTAGCTGGGCCCGGCAGACTGACCCAATGATCTGTTTCACTGGCGTAAATGCCAACTTGAGCCAGCAGTCTGCGGCTAGCGAATGGGGGAGAACGTGGCGACTAAAGAATACAAGGATATCGAGCGGTTTGTCGTGCAGAGCGAGAACGGTGTCAAGTATCAAATCATCGTTTTTCAGGAATTCCTCGTGAACCTGGCGGCGGATGGATCGATTACCCGGACGCCCGGGATATTGCAGTCGCGGACGTTGAATGGCTATCATCTAGACCATGTGAGCGACAACCAGTATCTCATCGAGGAGTTGAACCTGCCCGTGAGCCGGGTGTAGCAGGGTTATTATCGCATTCCGGTCGCCCATCAATAACCGGGTGTCTACAGGTGTGTTGTGGCGTTGGGAGCAGGCTTTCAGCGAATCTCTCACGCCGCAAAGGCGTTATTCAACAGATTGTCCGCCTGGCCGATCCACCGTTGCTTCAACAGCAGGTCAACCGTATCGTAAACGCTCGTATAGCGCGGATCGAGTTCCATCGCGGCATGATACAGTTCAACCGCTTCATCGTAGCGCCGGCCCTTCACCAGCAGCGCGCCCGGGTTGGCATAGGCCTGCTCCAGGTCAGTGCTGAACAAAATCACGTGCGCTTGTGAGTGCGTCTGCAGATTGGTCTTGACAATGACGACCACGTTCAAAGCAAAAGCAAACTCCTTGTTGTAGAACTGGCCCTGGTAAATGGCGGTGCGCAGGTGGTCTTTGATGGACGTGTCCTGCAGGTATTTGGCATCCATGTTACGCACATCGACTTTGGCGCCATACTTGGGCTTCCGACCTGGGCCGGGGTGTGCGCCTTCAAAGGCAGGATAGAGCGCGGCATCGGAACGCAGTTTGGAGATCAAATGCAGGCTTCACAGCCCTGCCTGCTGGGAGGGTTCGCATGTCTGATCATGCTCGCGCTCGGATTGTTGCCAAAATGACCATCCATGACCACATATTTCAAACGTATCGTCGCATTGACCGTTTCCAACAGGGTTTGCAGGGCTGTTTGGATACGCACGAGCTCAGGATTGAGCGCCACTGGATCGCTTTCCAGGGCAGTGCGCTCTGATATAACCGCTGGATGCTTCGATAGCTGCCGCCTTTCTCTGTCCAGCGCGACAGCCCCAGCATCGTAATCCGCCCAGTGATGACCAGCATTCCAAAGATAACCTGGCTCATCTGGCGAAGACTCGCTGATTCTAATAGCGGCGCGATTGTTCCTAATAGTGTTACTATTTCTGTCAAGGGTTTTATCGAGTGAGTTAAGGTTGTGAGTTAAGGTTGTAAGAGACTGCAACTTTACTCGATAAGCCCTGAATACTCAAACACATGTCAACCCTACTCCAGCAACTCGCGCAACCCGATGATCGCTGGGATGTAACCGACGCTGTCCGTCGAGTGATTGCGTCTGGCGACCGCGCAAGGCGTGTCTTGCAACTCGACCCGTCGTGGGACCTTTTCTTTGACGCCGAAGCGCCGGTCACACTCGTCATGCCGGATGGACGAATTCTGGCGGTTCAGTATGACCACGATCAACATGCCTTGCATGGCCCCGGCATGACCAGCCTCGTCACAACGAACGACACCTGGCACCTGGTGCTGGAATCATCCGCGCCGCTGCGCTTCAGCCTGCGCGCAGAACTGCTGCAAAAAACCGCCTTCGTTCCTGGCCTGACCACCGAGCGCGGCGTGCGGCTGTCTTTCACGTCTGACGACGACCTGGCGCTGCTCACACGCCCGCCCGCCTCTCAAACAGTCTTTGCACTCAGCCAGCAGGCAGCCATCTTCGCCGCCTCACCCGGCTTCGACGAACTGCTCAGCCTGCCGCTGCTGCGCGACGTGGAGCTATTCCCGCACCAACTGAAGACAGCCAGGACCGTCCTGCGGCGTTTCCGTGGCCGCGCCTTGTTGTGCGATGAGGTCGGCCTCGGCAAAACGATCGAAGCGGGCATGATCCTGCTCGAACTGTTAATGCGCAAGCTGGTGCGCCGCGTCTTGATCCTCACGCCCTCCTCGCTGGTCGAGCAATGGCGCGGTGAGATGAGCCGCAAGTTCGGGTTGGACTTCATCGCGCAAGATGACGAGGTTTTCAAGGAACTGGGCGAACAGGCCTGGGCGTCGGTCGATCACATCCTGGCTTCCTATCACAAAGTGCGCCGCGAGCCATATCGCTCCCTAGTTGCCGGCCAGGAGTGGGACATGGTCATTGTCGACGAGGCGCACCACTTCCGCAAAGACTGTTTGAGAGGCGGGCGGTTCCGCAAGAAGTACATCCTCCTGTTGACGGCCACGCCGATTCAGAACAACCTTGAGGAGCTGTACAACCTGGTGACGCTGCTGCAACCCGGCCTGCTCAGCACGGCGCGGCGCTTCCAACAGCAGTTCGTCGACCGGCACGACAAGCTGACCCCGCGCAACCTGGAGCAGTTGCACGGCTTGCTGGCTGAGGCGATGGTGCGCAACCGCCGTTCGAATGTGACAGTCGGCTTGACGCGCCGCTTCGCGCACACGCTGGTGGTGGAACCCTCGCCGGAAGAGAAGGCGTTATACGACGAGGTGACGGGATTCGTCCGCTCACATCTGCGCGACAGCGCAGAGAGCTCAAAGGGGGCGGCGCTGTCCCGTATGGCGCTGATCACGCTGCAAAAGGAGCTGGGCAGTTCAAGCATGGCTTCTGCCGCAACGCTGGCGCGCCTGGCAGAAAACAAAGGGCTGCGCAGGGGCGACGCGAATGCGCTGCACGACCTGGCGCTCCGCGCCGGCCGCCAGCACTCGAACGCCAAAGTCGATCAGCTGCTCAAACTACTGGCGGACATCCCGGACAAAATGGTCATCTTCACCCAGTTCCGCCGCACGCAGGACGTCGTGTCCCAGGCGCTGGCGCAGGCTGGCGAGCGCGTAGCTGTATTTCACGGCGCGCTGACGCGCATGGAGAAGGAGGCGGCGGTACAGGCCTTTCAGGGCGAGGCGCGCGTGCTGGTCTCGACAGAGTCAGGCAGCGAAGGACGCAACTTGCAGTTCTGCCACGCGCTGTGCAACTTTGACCTGCCGTGGAACCCGATGCGCATCGAGCAGCGCATTGGGCGCCTGAGCCGCATCGGCCAGACGCGCGATGTGCACGTCTTCAACCTGACCGGCGCAGGCACCATCGAGGCGGACATCCTGCGCCTGCTCGAAGCGAAGATCAACCTGTTCGAACTGGTCATCGGCGAAGTTGAGATGATTCTGGGCAATCTGGACGAAGAGCGCGAGTTTGAAGATATCGTATTCGACCTGTGGTCCGAGTCCGCAAATGACGCGCAGTTTCGCGAGCGCATGGACGCGCTGGGCAACCAGATGGTGCAGGCCAAGCAGGCCTATCTCACACAGGCTGCCTACGAAGACCGCATATTCGGCAAGCGCTTTGCACCGGAGGGTTGACATGCCTGAACAGACGCCGCTGGAAGGATTTGTGCTGAAGTACGTCGAGGCAGTCGACGGGTTGTGGCAGCCGGTCGAGCCGCAGGTGTACGATGTACTGCTGCCACCCGAGGTCGAGCAATCGCTTGACCTTCGATCCGCCGCGGATACCGCTCGGCTCGCCTTCGACCCCGAGGCGCTGGGCGATTACCCGAATGCTCACCTGATGGTCTTTGGCAACCCTACGCTCGACCGCGTCTTCCAGAACGCCCAGTCGCTCGGTCAGGTGGGGCGGGTTTACGTCACCGGCCTCAACCTGACGCCGCACGATATCCCTGGCATTCTCAAGCGCAACCTCGGGCGCCCCGACGGCGTGGCTTTACAGTTGCTCACAACGCGCATCCGGCACTACCGCGCAGCGCTGTTCTGGTTTCAAACCACGTTCGTCAGCGATGAGAAAGAGCAGCTGACGTTCACGGTTGGCATCGACCTGCACTATGGCCGCTCCGCGCGCCACTTGCAGCAATTGCTGCGCGACGCGGCCGTATCTGAAGCGCCCCCGGTAGCCTATCCCGATGCGATGGCGATCACACTCGCACAGGCATATGGGCTGGCCCGTGAAGAAGCCGTCCGCGCAATCACGGTGGCCGCGCATGAGCGTCTGGCCAACTTGCAGCGTTTTTTACAGCGCGAGACGGAGCGCATCAGCCGTTACTTCGCCGACCTGCGCGAAGAGCTCGATGAGCGGCGCGAACGGGCGCTGGCCCGCAGCGGGCAAGAGGTGGAAATGCAGACCTTTGATGACCAGCGCGCGGCGCTGGATCGCGAGGAGCAGGCGCAACTCATCGAACTACGGCGCAAGATGGCGCTGAGCGCGCAGGTGAGATTGCTCAATGTGCTCAACGTTATCCAGCCCAAATTGAGCTTGCGGCTTCGTTTATCGCCACAAAGGGGCGCTGCTGGTGAAGCCGATATCGTGTTTGACCCTGTGACACAGAAACCGGAGCCGTGGCCTTGCCCGAATTGTGGCCGGCCAACGTTGTCGTTGTCACTTACACCCGCCGGTCAGGTGATGTGCGCTGACTGCGCCCACGCTGCCGCTCCACTTGGAAGGAAACGATGAGCTTTGCTCAGCGCGCCAGCCTGGAATGGCGTAGACGCTCCATCAGCGGCGGCCTCCCCGTGTAGCGACTCACCATGGGAATGAGGCGCGATTCAAGCCCAGGCAGCCGGTTCCGATATGCAAATTCGCTTACGTTAATAGCGCAGTTAGCCCCCGTTTGGGGTATAGCCTCTGCGCTCACCATCCCAGGTTCAGATTGATCATCAATCCGATCATGATGGCGGCCAGCAGCGGCAGCACGAACAGATAGACCACCACCTTGCGCCGGAACACGCCCAGGAACATCAGCGTGCTCTTGATATCCACCATCGGCCCGAAGACCAGGAAGGCGATGATCGAACCGCTGGTGAACGTGTTGACGAAGGAGAGCGCCAGGAAGGCATCTACGGTGCTGCACACCGACAGCACGAAAGCCAGCGCGCACAGCGCGATCACCGAGGACACCGGGCTGTTGCCGATGCTGATGAGCAGTTGCTGCGGCACGATGGTCTGCAGCGTCGTGGCGATCAGCGAGCCGACCACCAGGTAGCGCCCCATGTCGAAGAACTCGTCGGCGGCAACGCCGAATGCGCGCTGCAGCTGGTTGGAGAAACTGTTAACCTTGATCGTCTGTATGGGGATCAGATCCGTCGAACCGCCCATGACAGGCCCCAGCGCAGCCGGTCGCACCACCTTCATCAGGTTGGGTTGCGCGGT
The DNA here is from genome assembly GCA_023382055.1 of Chloroflexota bacterium. Lineage (GTDB taxonomy): Bacteria > Chloroflexota > Anaerolineae > J036 > Brachytrichaceae > CAIXPS01. Next base: position 6,460 of record JAMCQN010000160.1, on the reverse strand, counting down.
GAACACCAGCCCGACCGCCAGCGCTACCAAGAATGAGAACCCGATGCGCGCGAAGAACACTGTCGACGCGCCGAATGCGGCATAAGTGCTGGCGATGACGACCGGATTCAGCACCGGCGCCCCCAGGATAAAGGCGATGCCCACCGAAGTCGGCAGACCCTTCTGGTACAGCCGGCGCACCACCGGCACCACCCCGCACTCGCACACCGGGAAGATCAGCCCCAGCAGCGCGCCCATCACCGTGGCCAGGAACTTGTTGCGCGGAATCACGCGCGCCATATCATCTGCCGTGACGAACACGTCGATCAGGCCGGCGGCGATGGATCCCAGCAGCAGAAACGGGGCCGCCTCGATGAACAGGCCGACAAACGTGGTGACGTAGGTTTGCGCCAGATCCGGCAGGCTGACCGCCGGCGCCAGCCCGATCACCGGCAGCAGATTGTCCAGTGCGATGGTGCCGACCAGTATGGCCAGAATCAGAGCAACAAATGACAGTAATCGTTTACGCGACATGGACACTCGCACAATAGATAAGCGCTTATTATCCACGATTCGCAGCCCTGCCCGTCACGCGCGTAGTGGCTCGTGGCTCACTCATGCTTCACGGTGCCTCCTTCGACTGCGGGCGGCCACGCCGATACGAACTCTCGCAGCGACAATTTGGCCGCCCTTCGCTCAGGATGGGTACCAACGGTGATCGCGCTGAGCATCCAGAGCGGAGCGTAGCGGAGTCGAAGGATGCCTGTCAGCGCTGATCTCAAGGATGCCAGGGTTATGAGGTGACGGCGACCGGCGATACAGCGGCGCCGGCATCGCGCTGCCGCATGGTGCGCATGGCGGGTCGGCTGCGCACGAACAGCCAGACTGTTTGCAGCACTATTCCGCTGGCAAATGCCAGTAAGCCCACATACAGCCCGGTGAACTGCGCCAGCGCCACTCCCCCCAGCAGCAGCCCGCCCACCGCCAGCATGTAAACCAGCACCGATTCGGTGATGCCGCGTGTGCGGCGGCTGTGCAGAATCGCGCCCTGAAACCAGCTCTGCAGCGCGCTCATCGCCGGCATGGGCAGCGCCATCCACAAGCCGGCGCGCGCCAGGTCAGCCAGCGCAGGCGGCAGCGCCGCGACCTGGCTGAACCATAACATGGACAGCGGCGTGGCCGCCATCACCAGCAGCAGGCCGGTCGTGACGGCGATGATGATGGTGGTGAAGCGCCTCAGCGGCCGCACGCTGCCCGGCTCGTCCAGAAACGTCACGACCACCTCGTTCAGCGCAATCCCGGCGCTCTGCAGCATGAAGATCAGCCCGTGGATGACCGGCCAGACCGCCAGCGACTCCAATGCGTTGGGCATACGACTGAGCGCTGCGCTGCCCAGCGGTTCGATCAGCAGGCTGAGCAGCGACGTCATGACCAGTGGCGCATAAAACGCGATAAAACTGCGCATGGTCAGGGGGTGCTCGCTGGGTGGCGTCAGCTCGAGTTCGTGATGCAGCACCGGCCGCACGCGCCAGCCGATGAAAGCGGCCTCGCAAAACACGCCTGACGCCACCGCCGCCGCGCCGACGGCGATGCCGGGCAGCGTTCCGATGAGCGTGCCCACGGTGAGCACGATGACTTCCGCGCTCAGCCGCACCACCGTGCCGATGCCCACGTCGCGCGAGTGCCCGAAACGGATCAGCACGCCCTGGTGGAAACGGCGGTAGGCGATTGACCACGACCACGGCAGCATAAGCATCAGCCCCAGCCGGCCCGGCTCAACGATTTCCGGCGGCGCGCCCAGCATGCCCCGTACCACGACATAATAGAGCGGGGTGAAGGCGATCAGGATATGCAGCAACGTCAGCGCCAGCCCGGCGCTCATCATATAACGGCGGATCTTCTGATATGAGTCCCAGTCCTTGCTGAGCGTCGTGGAGGCGGCCAGCAACATGATGATTGGCGACTCGATGAGCAGCGCCAGCGGAAGCACGATCCCACCGTAGGCCGCCAGGCTGATCTCGGGGTTACTCAGGCGCGCCATGATGGCGCTGATGACCGGCAACTCCACGGCCATCAACAGCCAACTGGCCGCCAGCGGCCACCAGATTTTTGCGATCCGTTGAACGGTCGGTGTTGGCGTCCCGGCGGGTGACTTCAAAGTTGCGGCCATGTGAACCCAGTATAAATGAAACAAGGGGGAGATGGTGGTCTCCCCCTTGCGGCGGTCGGGTAAGCGTTCGGCTTATTGAACGACGCCGATAGCCTTGGCAGCGGCGTTCGGTACGGTCAGCGACGCATAGAACCAGCCTGTCTTGCTGTTGTAGGTGATCTGGAACCACTTACTGTCGGCGCTGATGCCGGTGACGGTAAACACCTGTCCGCGAGTGGCAAATCCGATGATGTTGGTGGTGGTGATGCTCGGGTCGCTGCGCACGTTCAAACCCAGCACCGAGTTGGCGGCTGTCAAAGGCTGGTCGCCGGCGGGCACTGTAACGCTGGTGAAGACCGGTATCGCTGCCGCCGCGGTGTTAGAACCGGAATCCGGCATTGACGGCTGAGCGCCCGCGTCGATGGCCGAAGGCACGTAGCCGGCGCCCATGCAGATGCCGTTGCCGCTGGCGGGCAGCACTTCAAAGCAACTGTCGTCGGCGTAGATATCGTTGTGCTGCACCGGTATGTCCGCGTTCGACTGCAACAGTACCAGAACGGTGTTGCTGATCGGTGTGGCATCCACGGAGATCTGCGCCCATTTGTCATAGGGCTGTGCCCAATCCGAGCACACCAGGTTCGGGCTGACCATGTTGCGCGGGCCGCCGTCGGTCTGGATGCAGGCGCGCACGCGCAGATTGCCGTCTTCCGTAGACTTAGCCGGATCGCTTGTCACGTTGCTTGACCACAACTGCACCCAACTGGTGAAGCGCATCACCTGGCCGATCGGCACGTTCTTCACCACCTGCATAATCCCGGCGGCATGGTTCAACGCAAAGAAGTTGAACCAGCGATCCGAGCCGCCGCCGCTGTGAACGCGGTCGGGATAGATGCTGGCGAAAACGGGGCGAAATTCGGGCGTGCGGTAGTGCTGGTCGCGCGGGTCGGTTCCCTTTGGCGACTCTTCCCAGAACGGCACCCAGCTCCAAGTGACGTTGATCTCGCCGCGCCCGCCGAAATAAACGCCGGGGTGCTCATGACCGGGGTTGCTGAGCAGATTCAATCCCGGACCATAGGTATCCTGGACGGTCGTGCCGGCCAGGGCGGGTGTTGCATTCGTGGCGAATGCGAGCGCGCCAACTACAACGATTGGCGCTGCAGTGCTGCGGATGATCCTGTCGAACAGCATAGTTATCATTCTCTCCTGATGTGCGTAACGCTTGACGAACCGTACAAGTGTCACGTTATATCACATTTCCGCTGCGGTGTTTCAGCCGGTCTCTCGGCTTCAGGATAACGCGATCTCTACGTCTACTATACGGATAACATAAAAGACCCCGCCTGTATGCCAGGCGGGGTCTTGACGTATTGAGTGAACGGGTGACTTAGAAGTCGCCGCCCATGCCGCCCATGCCTCCGGGAGGCCCGGCCGGAGCTTCCTTCTTCTCAGGAATATCCGTGACCAGCGCCTCGGTCGTGAGGATCATGCCGGCGATGGAGGCTGCGTTCTGCAGCGCGCCGCGGGTGACTTTGACGGGGTCGATGATGCCCGCCTTGATCATATCCACGTACTCGCCGCTGATGACATCGTAACCGACGAACTTCTTGTCCTTGCCCTGGCGGCGGACGTTCTCAATCACGACGCTGCCATCGGCGCCGGCGTTCTCGACGATGCGCCGCATCGGCTCTTCAAGCGCGCGCTTGAGGATACCCACACCGACCTGCTCGTCGGCGTTCTCCAGTTTGACCTCGGCGAGGGCCTTGACGGCCTGCATGAGGGCGACGCCGCCGCCGGGGACGATGCCTTCTTCTACCGCGGCGCGGGTCGCGCTCAGAGCGTCCTCGACGCGGTGCTTCTTTTCCTTCAACTCGGTCTCGGTCGCCGCGCCGACGCGGATCACTGCGACGCCGCCGCTCAACTTGGCCAGGCGTTCCTGCAGCTTCTCTTTGTCGTAGTCGCTGGTGCTCTTGTCGATCTCGACGCGAATCTCGTCGATGCGGCCCTTGATGGCCTTGTTATCGCCGGCGCCGTCGATGATGGTGGTGTCGTCCTTGGTGGAGACGATGCGGGCGGCTGAGCCCAGGTCTTCGATGTTAACGTTCTCCAGCTTGCGGCCCATCACTTCGCTGATGACGGACGCGCCGGTCAGGATGGCGATATCCTGCAGCATGGCGGTGCGGCGATCGCCGAAGCCGGGGGCTTTGATGGCCAGCACGTTCAGCATGCCGCGCAGTTTGTTCAGCACGAGGGTGGCCAGCGCTTCGCCGTCAACGTCTTCGGCGACGATGACCAGGTCGCGCTTGCCGCGCTGCACCAGTTTCTCCAGCAGCGGGATGATATCCTGCGCCGCGCTGATCTTTTTGTCGTAAATCAGGACATACGGCTCCTTGATCTCGGCTTCCATCGCCTCGGGGGCGGTTACGAAGTAGGGCGAGAGGTAACCGCGGTCAAACTGCATGCCTTCCACGTACTCGGTCTCGAAGCTCAGGCTCTTGCTCTCTTCAACCGTGATAACGCCGTCTTTGCCGACTTTGTCCATCACATCGGCGATGAGCTTGCCGATTTCGGGGTCCTGCGCGCTGATGGTCGCGACTTGCGCGATCTGGTCGTGCTTGTTGACCGAGATCGCCATTTCCTTGAGCTGCTTGACGATGGATTCTACACCGGCATCGATGCCGTGCTTGAGCAGCATCGGATTGGTGCCGGCGGCCACGAGTTTCAGGCCCTCATGCACGATGATCTGAGCCAGCACGGTTGCCGTGGTGGTGCCGTCGCCGGCGATATCGTTGGTCTTGGTGGCGGCTTCCTTCAGAAGCTGCGCGCCCATGTTCTCAAACGGGTCGGCCAGTTCGATTTCCTTGGCCACGGTGACGCCGTCGTGGGTGATGGTGGGGGCGCCATATTTCTTGTCCAACGCCACGTTGCGGCCCTTGGGGCCCAGGGTGGTCGCGACGGCGCTCGCCAGCATATCCACACCACGCTGCAGGCCGCGGCGGGCCTCTTCATTGAATTTAAGTTGCTTTGCCATATTTGCTTATCTCCACAGATTGGTAATTAGCACGCAGTAAACGCGCCAGGCAGTTACTAACGACTATTTACTAAGAACACACACTTATTCCACGACCGCCAGGATATCGCTCTCTTTGAGGATGAGCAGCTTGCGGCCATCGATCTTGACTTCCGTACCGGCGTACTTGGCATACAACACTTGGTCGCCGACTTTCACATCCATGGGCAGGCGCTTGCCGTCGTCATCCGTGCGGCCGGGGCCAATCGCCAGGATCAAGCCCTTCTGCGGCTTCTCTTTTGCAGTCTCGGGGAGCACCAATTTGCCGCCCGCAAATGTCTGTTCGTCTTCTTCCACCGACTCGATCACTACGCGGTCCGCCAGCGGGCGCAGATTCAACTTCGCGACTTCCTCAGCTTTCTTTGCCATGTGAATATCCTCCGGATTGATTTGACAGTTGTATTTAACAAAATCTAGTTTTGCCTGCTGTCTATCATGAAGTTAGCACTCTGGAGAAAGAGTGCTAACAACGCACTGAATATTAACACCAGGACAATGGCTTGTCAAGAGGTTTTTAGCAAACTGTGGCGAGGAGTGCTAATAAAGACGAAGTCGGAAGGTAGAAGTGAGAAGTCAGAGGTGAGAGACAAGGCGTGGGTTGCCATATTAGCGCCCTCAAACTTGCGGAAGACGGCGATGGCCGGTTGGTCGAGCAGTGTGTCTGCGGTGTAGGTGTCGGTAGTCGGTCATCCGAGCAAGTGATTCAATGCTGCGAGGTGCAGACGGAACTCATTCGGGTCTATGTCGAAGTCCTGTGCCCGCTGGACGGCGACATGGGCATACTGTGCCAACTGATCTGACGTGACCAATCCCTGGCGGATGAGGAACACCACGTCTTGCAGGTCTGTCTCAAAACCGCGATCAATCTTGCTGATTGCAATGCTGTACGGATCGAACACGTAGGCAGCCAGGTTACCGTACCGCCCGATCAGGAGGTGACGCGAGCCTGCATCCGACGGCAATGGGATGAACTGATCAATGGGCACGCCTTCGACCTCCAGTTTCAGTTCGGTTGCCAGCGAACGGATCGTCGCCGCCAATACGTCCTCCGGGATGGGCAAATCGCTGCCGACGTAGTCAATGTCCAGCGTGCGCCGTGGACTGCCGAGCAGACACAATGCGCCCCCGCCCACGAGGTGTAGTGTGGTGGGCTGCTGAATGCGCTCACTGTCAATTTCCTCCCAAAGTACATAGGCTGTTTTGGGCCAAAGTACACAGGGTGGCGGTACAACACTCATAGGCACAGTTCCGAGCAACGTAACAGC
>JAMCQN010000179.1 GCA_023382055.1 Chloroflexota bacterium | reverse complement strand
GACTGAAGCTGCGTTTCACGGGCGGATGCGCGCATTCGCCGACGAGGTGCGCGCGGCGGGACTGGGATTCGGGTTGTGGATGGAGCCGGAGCGCTTCGGCCCGCAGGCGCCCATCCGCACGGCGCATCCGGAGTGGTTCATCATGTCCGGTTCCGCGGCGCGCATCGACCTGACGCAGCCGGCGGCGTACACCTACCAGCGCAGCGAGATTGCGCGGCTGGTTGAGACATACGATCTGGCGTGGATGAAGATCGACTTCAACTTCGTCCTCGATGCCGACGCGTCAGGCGCGGAATTGCACGACTACACCGCCGCATGGTACCGCCTGCTGGACGACATCCGATCCTCCTACCCGCACACCTTCTTCGAGGGCTGCTCCAGCGGCGCGATGCGCGGCGACCTGGCGACGCTGAGCCACTTCGACGGCCATTTCCTCAGCGACACCGTCAACCCGATCGACGTGCTTCGCATCACGCAGGGGGCATGGCTGCGCCTGCCGCCGGGACGGCTGGCGCGCTGGGCGGTGCTGCGTTCGGCCGGACATGCTGCGCCGCGATATGGACAGTCCCAGACGGAGTCGCCGCATGTCATCATCGCGCCGCACGGCGCGGTGTGGGAGCCGTCCGAGACAGTCGACCTTACTTTTGCTGTTCTCGCTGCGATGCCGGGCATGCTGGGCTTCAGCGGCGACTTCGCCAGCCTGCCGCCCGACGCGCTGGCGGCGGTGCGCGAGCATGTCGCGTTCTTCAAAAAATGGCGCGAGTTCATCACAGGCGCGGACGGTCACCTGCTGACGCCGCCGGAACCGATTGGCGCGCGCACCGGTTGGGTCGGCTTTCAACTGTGCAACCCCGCCCACGCCGCGAGTCTGGTATTCGCCTATCGGCTGGGTGTCGCGGCGCAATCGCAGCGCTGGCTGCTGCACGACCTCAATCCAGCGACTGCGTACAGCGTGAGGCGCGGCATCGGCGCAGGCGCGAGCCGGGTGTTTAGCGGGGAGCAGTTGATGCGCGACGGGCTGTCCATCGATATCCCGCCAGCCGGCGGGTGGCGCAGTAATGCAGGGGCCGTGTACGTCATTGAACCGCAGGGATAAACGATGCAACCAGTCACGTTTCGGGATGTTGCTGCCGTAACTACGAACACACCGGCAGGCGGTCAGATGGCTGACATATGCGGTAGTCAGACATCTACCGGCCAGGCTCATAAGCAGAATTCCTCGCTGAGCGTCATGTGCCACGCCACGAATTATAGGGTTGCGTCATGGCGCGCTGAGTTCAGCCGCGCGCTGCGCGTGCAGACAGCTTGGCGCTTTTTCCTGGAGCAGTTCAACTATCGGTAAAATGCTCTAAACGGAGAAAAAGCAGATGGCTGAACGATATCTGGTCACCGGCGCGCTGGGCTGCATCGGCGCGTGGACGGTCAAGCGCCTGGTCGACGAAGGCGCGCCGGTGTGGGCCTACGACCTGCCCGGCGAACCGCACCGCTTGCGGCTGATCATGAACGATGCGGCGCTGGCGAAGGTGAACTTTATCCAGGGCGACATTACCGATGCGGATGCCTTCGACCGCGCCGTTGCCGATAACGGCATCACGCACATCATTCATCTGGCGGCCCTGCAGGTGCCGTTTGTGCGCGCCAATCCCATTCTCGGCGCGAAGGTCAACGTCGTGGGCAGCACCGTAGTGCTCGAAACCGCCCGCCGGCACGTGGCGCAGATTCAGGGTCTGGCCTACGCCAGTTCGGTCGGCGTGTACGGGGGCGCTGAGCTGTACCCCGATGGCCTGCTGCGCCACGACTCACCCCTGCACCCGCTTAGCCTGTATGGGGTATTCAAGCAGGCCAGCGAAGGCACGGCGCGCATTTACTGGCAGGACTGGGGCGTGCGGAGCATCGGCATCCGCCCATACGTGATTTATGGCCCCGGGCGCGATCAGGGCATGTCGTCCACGCCGACGAAAGCGATGCTGGCCGCCGCAGTGGGTCGGTCGTATCACATCTCTTACGGCGGGACGATCGTGTTCCAGTATGCCGACGACGCGGCGCGCGCATTTATCCAGGCCGTTCGCGCCCACGTCGAGGGCGCGCCGGTGTACAATCTGGGCGGTCTCGAATCGTCCATCGATTCGGTGGTACAGGCCATCAATTCCACAGCACCTGAGACGTCGGGGCGGATCACCTTCAATCCCGAAGCGCTGCCGACGCCGCCCCATGTGGACGGCGCGCCGCTTGAGGCTGCCATCGGCGCATTGCACTGGACGCGCCTGGAAGATGGCGTGCGCCAGACCATCGACATATACCGCGCTGCCGCCAGCGCCGGCAAGATCGATGTCGACAGGATTCTGGCCTGACTCATTCATCGTCTGATCCAACCCGATCTATCCTGTATCAACATGCTGACATTTACGCCTGAACAACTTGAGCAGGTCGGTTGCGCCATATTGGAACGCGCCGGCACACCCGCCGACCTGGCGCAACTGGTCGTCCATTCACTGGTCGAGTCCAACCTGCTCGGCCACGATTCGCATGGCATCCTGCGCCTCATGTACTACGTTGATCTGGTGCGCACCGCGCGCGTCAAGCCTGCGGCGCGAGCGATCGTCGCGCAGCAATTCGGGGCGATGGCAATCATCGACGGCCTGCACGGATGGGGCCAGCCTGCGGCGCAACTGGCTGCCCGGACAGCGGCTTCGCTGGCCGAACAATACGGTGTCGGCGCGGTCACCATCGCGCACTGCAACCACGTGGGTCGGCTGGGTGAATACGCGGACATGATCGCGCACAGCGGTTGTGTCGGGATCGCCATGGCCAACGTCGGTCCGGGCGTTGCGCCGTTCGGCGGGCGCACCCGCATGCTGGGCACCAACCCGATGGCCTACGCGGTGCCGCGCGGGCCGGGCAAGAATTCCATCATGCTGGACTTTGCCACATCGGGCGTGGCCGAGGGTAAACTGATGGTCGCCCGCGACAAAGGCGCTGATGTAGCATCGGGTCTTATCATCGATAAAGAAGGCCAGTCGACAACCGATCCGAACGACTACTTCAACGGCGGCGCGCTATTGCCATTCGGGCTGCACAAGGGTTACGGTCTCAGCGTGATGTGCGAGCTGCTTGGCGGCGCGTTGTCGGGCGCCGGGCCATCGGCGTTGCCCGACTTCGGCGGCGGCACCGGCACGCTGATGATGGCGTTGAAGATCGGCGCCTTTATCACGCCGGAACAGTTCGCGGACCAAGCTGAACGCCTGTACGACGCGATCAAAGCTGCGCCGCCCAAGCCGGGCGTCGAGGCCGTACTGATGCCCGGCGACCCCGAGTGGCG
>JAMCQN010000010.1 GCA_023382055.1 Chloroflexota bacterium | reverse complement strand
GCATGATCGCCTTGCGACAACACAAACACGACCCATACGCTGAACAGCCACCCGCCGCTCAGTCCGCTGTGCAGCCCGTGATCGCCTATTTCCCGGTCATATATCTGCGGCACATTCATTTGCATCACTATCCCGATCAACAACGGGATGTCATCGACTCGTACATGGTTCAGTTGGGGTGCTTCTTGCATACCCCTAACCGTACCTCACTTTTTGGGTTTATTTACTCATCTTTTCTAGGGAAATGAGAGTTAAAGGCTCTAATCTTGAATGGTTCGGCGCTCGGCGTCCACCTCCTCGAACCAGGTTTCCAACGCGCGCAGCATGGCCGCAGTGCGCTCGGGGTAAGCGCCGGCCAGGTTCTCGCGCTCCAGCGGATCGAGTGCGATGTTGTACAACTCAGGCGGCGGCGGTGGCGGCACGTCGCGCGGCGGGTCGGGCTTGCGGATGATGCCGTTCTCGATGAAGTGCTCCGGCTCGTACATCGACACGCCCAGCCAGTGAATGTCGGGCGTGGCCATCGCCTCATCAATGATCGGGCGCACCAGCTTCCAGTCGCCGTCGCGCATGGCGGCGTTGCACGTCGCCAGCGGCGTGTAGCGATTCCACTGCCAGAAGCGGCGCGTCTCCACCTTGCCGCCCTCGCCGCGCAGCACCGGCAGCACGTTGACGCCGTCGAGCCTCAGATGGGCGGGCACATCGACACCGGCCATCGCCAGCAGCGTGGGGAACCAGTCGACAAAATGCACCATATCGTGCAGGTCGCGCCCGCCCGGCAGACCGGCCGGCCAGCGGATCATCAGGGGCACGCGGATGCCGCCTTCGTACACCGTGCCTTTGGCGCCGTTGAGCTGGCAGTTGAAGCGCGTGGTGCACTCGTCGCCCTTGCCGCCGAACTGCGGGCCGTTGTCGCTTGTGAAAAACACGATCGTGTTTTCCTCCAGCCCGTTGCGGTGCAGCGCCTGCAGGATGCGCGCCACCGCGCTGTCCATGCGGTGGATCATGCCGTACAGCGTGCTCACGCCTTTGTTGAACTGGCCGGTTTCCATAAACGGGCGCGCCTCTTCGGGCGGAACCTGCAGGGGCGTATGCGGCGCATTGAAGGTGACGTGCAGGAAGAACGGCTGCGCGGCGTGCCGGTCGATAAACGCTTCGGCTTCCTCGGCCCAAACGTCGGTGAGGTAGCGCCCATCGCCACGCAAGACGGTATCACCCTTCTCCAGCCGCCAGCGGTAATAGTCGTGCATGCCGCCGCGGAAGCACACCGCTTCGTCGAAGCCGCGCGCCTGCGGGCGGTAGCGCGGGTCGAACGCGCCCAGGTGCCACTTGCCCACCAGCCCGGTGGCGTAGCCGCCCGCCTTCAGCACGTCGGCCAGCGTCGTCTCGCGCAGCGCCAGCCGCTCCAACCCGCGCCATTCCAGCGTGTCGACCGAGCCGGTGCGGTGCGGGTAGCGCCCGGTCATCAGCGCCGCGCGCGAGGGGTTGCAGACCGGCGACGCCGTGTACTGCTGCGACAGGCAGGTGCTTTCGCCCAGCAGCGCGTCCAGCGCCGGCGTGCGCGACAGCCCGCCGTTGAAGGCGCTGAAGTCGCCATAGCCCAGGTCGTCGGCCAGGATGAAGACGATATTCGGTCGGGAATGCGGTGTGCTCATATCCCGATTTAAGGCGCGATGGCGGATTTTGTAAAGTTGGGGGGGCGCCCGCTTCACCGGCGGCGTGCTGCTGTGGTTGACTGGGCGGTGGAGGACAATATGCAGGCACGTTGGCGATCCAGTCGATGACGATGGCTATGTAACAACGCCAACCCGACCTGTTGGCTCATACCGACCGGGGCAACCAGTATTCTCCGAGGTCTATCGTGCCATGCTGAGTCAACGCGGCTGGCAGCAAAGCATGAGCCACAAAGGCAATGCATGCGACAATGCTCCCATAGAATCGTTTTTCTCCACGCCTGAATTTGAGGGCCTGAGTGGCCGTCATTTCCAAACCTGCACCCAGGCCGACCGGAGGTGTTTGCCAATGTCAAAACGTTCTATACTCGGAGACGTCTACATTCGACGTTAGGCTATCTGAACCCAGAGGAATTCGAGGCTCTTCGAGAGGCAAAACTAACTGTCCACTGAAACGAGGTAGGCCCAGCAATTGATGGATACTCTGAGGAGGTACCGTGGGTATACTTAACAGTGTCCCTAAAAGTGCTACTCTTTGCAGAGCAACTCGGGACAGCTGCGACACCCACGTCAATCACGCTGACAGAGGCGGAAAATTGCGGGAACGAGAATCGAAATACTCATGACAATGATAGCTATCAATTGGTTTGAGGTACTACTGCCATCCACAACGTTCGAAGTTGCTTTTGAGCCGATCTCCGAAACCTCTGTGTTACCAAAGCGTGTTAAGACCCTCAGATATAGAACCATCTATCACAAGGCAGACCAAGGGCTCTATCACATTTCTGAATCCCCTCCAGACAAAACCAAGCGCATAAAGGTAGATTTCGACAAGAGAAGTTCAATTGCCGACCAAGTGATAGAACAAGGCTTTGCATTACGCCTGCTTGAGGTCGGATTTACTGTACGGCTTAGGGAAGTGGGAGGGATCGGGTCTCGCAGTGTAAAGGGTTCTGAACGCCCTCATATATATGAGTCGCTTGAGGGTATCGCATATAGATGCTTCCATGGATTTGACTCCGAAGCTCCGCAACGTTGGGGCCTAGTGTTAAGTTTCGTAAGCAGCCAGCGCTTTGTATCAACACTCAGTGACCGAGGTTTACGCGAATTTGCGCTGCACAAACGAGTAGTGCCTGTCAACAGTTCTGTTGACCGTGAAGCCAATGACCCTCCTGTCGCAACAGTACACTCTGGAATACTCGATTCCGTAAAAGATGGCACTGGCGTCCTGGTGAACCGTGATGGAGATCAACAGCAGATACAGTTGTCAGAATGGACCCTTCCATGTAGTCGTGGGAATCTACTCGGCTTCATAAGATCAATCGAAGGTATCAGTAGCGCAAACAGGCTGGCGACCAGATTGCAGCAAGATTCCTTGGCACTCACGGCAGAAGGCAGAATTAACACCAACCTCGCCAGAGAGCAACTAGAGAGGCTACAATCTCTATTATCACAAAACCATCTCCTATCGTTTTCACTCCCTCTGCCGGGCAGTCCACCAGTGCGGATAAGCACATCACCGCTATTCATTGGGAATTGATCAATGAGCTTTCCACATGTCTATCAGTTAAAACGTCCACTCTACCTCTATTCGGAGGATGAACACAAGAATGACGCAGACAAATTGAGGGGAATGCTTCGCCACGCCCCTTATAGAGCGGCGCGTATTCCACAACCCAAATGTCTATTCGTGTTCACCGAGTCCGACAGAGACCACGCAAACCAACTCTACCTTTCGTTGCGAAACGGTATCGAGAGTTTTCCTGGATGCAAGCGACTGACAGGCATATCTCTTGAGAAGGACAGCGTTCTCGCGGTAAAAGTACCAGAGGTAGACAGACAGCAACTGGCAGTTGCGTTCCAATCATGCATAGAAGAGCAACTGAGCAAGATGGCAGAACCGCCAGATTTTGCTTTTGTGATCTCCAGTAAGCAGCCACTACCCATGGAGCAAGACCCCTATGGCTACGCCAAAGTTGCATTAACCAGATATGGCATCCCATCCCAGTTTGTTAGCTGGGAGCTACTAGAATCATCAAATACGTTCCGTTATGCCATCTCCAACATTGCCCTTGCTTTCTTTGTGAAGCTAGGGGGTGTTCCGTGGAGCGTTTCAGTAGGTCGTAAAACTCCGGCCTTAGCGATTGGCATTGGGAGCACCGAAGTAAATGACCCGAATAGCCTCACGCGTCGCCGCCTACTAGGGTATGCGGTGTGTGTCCTCTCTAATGGCCTCTACCTGGATACTACTTTCTTCCCACCGGCCAACTCGTATCCTGAATTCCTTGTAAATTTAGAGAGTGGTCTACGAAAGGCTCTAGACGAAGTCCTGAAAAGCAACAAAGATGTCGAAAAGGTGACAATACATGTTTCACACTTGGAACGTGCGGAAACGATAAGGCATGTGAGACAGACGATAACAGAGTATGAAAAGACTGGTTCAAATCCCATCTCTTTGGAGTTGGTCCGCCTAACAGAAGACTCAGACTTCTCAGTGTTCGACCAATCACATCCGGGGTTTGTTAGTGCTGAAGGCACAGTCGTAGCCTTGGGAGCAAATCATGCCCTTCTCGTAACAGAAGGACGGAAGGAGAAACCTGTCTGGCGTGGCAGGAAACCCGTCACACTTGAGCTTCACAGGCAATACGCATCATCACGCAGCCTGTCTCTGCGTGACACCATTGAAGATGCATTCTGCCTCTCGTCTGTAAACTGGCGGGGCTTCAATGCCGTCACTCAGCCCATCTCGTTGCAGTATGCGAAGCTGTTAGCACAAGAAGTTGCCAAGATGTCGCAGATTCAGCCACAAATATGTGCCATTCTACAACAACAGCGCGCGTTTAGCTCTGTACCCTGGTTCATATGACAATGCCTAATAGACGGGAGCTAGCATTCCTGCTCGGAGCCGGAGCAGTAGTAGATGTTGGTCTGCCGACGGCCATAGGTCTTCAGAAATACGTTGAGGAAGGTATTGCAGCGCAATATTCAGCTCTGCTGCCAGCCTTATGGTATATAGAGGGTGCAATTCAATTTGGCAAATCGTGTAGGGGTGAAAAGCCTTCAAGCCAAGTTAACATAGAAGAATTAGTAATCGCCTGTGCCACGTTAGCTGCACGAAACAGATCCCACATTTATCCCTTTGTTTCCGCTTGGCATGAGCGGGTTAGCCAGCTACAGCAACTCCCCAATGATTTAGCAAGTCCGGAGAGTCAAGACGCATTCAAGTTCCTTACTTCTTACTGTAAGAGTGGATTAAGGGAGTGGCTGGCGATCAAAGAAGCACATCGGCTTAAGTACTTGCGGAACTTCAAAGACTTCATCGACGCCGGATATAAGCTTCATATATTTACTCTCAATTATGACGAATGCATCGAGTGTGCATTGCGAGACGCGCTAGGCCCGATAAACGAAAGATGGACAACGGGATTTGATAATAATGGTTGGCACCCAAGTCTGTTATTAGATGATCAATTTGATGCTTGCGTCTACAAACTTCACGGCTCACTAGACTGGATCAATGACCCAAGACTTGGTATCTGCAGTGTGAAATGGCCTCCAGCAAAGGATACCGAAGAATTAGCCCCAGACTTTGATTCGCTCTTAATCTTCGGAACGGATGCTAAGTTGCAGTCGATTGATCCGTACTTAACTCTCTTGTATCACTTCCAACAAATGCTGCACAGATGTGGGATTCTTGCCAGTGTCGGGTATAGCTTTGGAGACAACCACATCAATGAGATGCTATTACAGGCGCTACAACGAGATCCCCAGATGCGCTGTGTGATTGCGCACAAAGGCAAAGAACCCAAGGATTTACTACCTGTGGATTTTGATCGTATGGTGTCAGTTGAGAACAGATTCGTCCATGTGAAGGCATTTGCAAAGGACGCATTTGAACAGGACGAGTTACTGCAAAAAGTGAAAGACGTATTCAAAACCCATCAAGAAGAAGCACCGTTCTAGTCACCTGTTCGTAAACTCTGAGCCTGCCCCGTTTCAGTGGTTCTTACGCAGGTTTCATGCTAGCAAATGTTAGGCCCGGTCCGCCAGTATTCCAGACGATGGTAATCGATTCAGAATACTGCGGTAGGCATGACAACATAATCGTTACAGCATCAAAGATGCGTAAGAACCAAACCGGGGCAATCCCAGCCCCTCAGCCCACGTTCAATGCATCAATCGCGCCGTCAGCCCGCCGTCGATGGTGATGTTGGCGCCGGAGATAAACCCCGCGTAATCGCTGGCCAGGAACACCACCAGGTTGCCGATATCCTGCGGCGCGCCGATGCGCCCCAGGGGGTGAAAGCCCTGCACGCGCGCCAGGCTGGCCGGCGGGTCCGGCTCTGAGTTGAGCCAGCGGTCCAGCAGCGGCGTGCTCACGAATCCGGGGCTGATCGTGTTGACGCGGATGCCGGACTTGCCCAGTTCCTGCGCCAGGCTGCGCCCAACCGACACCACGCCGCCCTTGGCCGCCGCGTACGCCGTGATACCGGCCACGGTCGCCTGGGCGTGCACGCTGGCGATGTTGATGACGGAAGCGCCGCGTGTCACCTTCAGCAGGGGCAGCATGGCGCGCGTCACCAGG
The DNA here is from genome assembly GCA_023382055.1 of Chloroflexota bacterium. Classification (GTDB taxonomy): domain Bacteria; phylum Chloroflexota; class Anaerolineae; order J036; family Brachytrichaceae; genus CAIXPS01. The sequence continues at coordinate 10,281 of JAMCQN010000010.1, read as the reverse complement.
TAAATGCCGCGCAGGTCGACGCTCATGATGCGGTCCCACTCCTCAAGCGTGGTTTGTTCCAGCGTCTTGAATAAGTTGAAACCGGCGTTGTTCAACAGCACGTGAAGCGCGCCGAACTCCTGCTGCACCGTCTCAAACATGGCCTGCACGACGCGCGCATCGGAGACATCGGCCTGCACGAACAGGCTCCTGCGCCCCATCTGCCGGATCTGTTCCGCCGTGGCCTGACCCGTCTGCGGATTCACGTCGTTGACGACCACAGCCGCGCCCGCTTCCGCCAGCGCGAGCGCGCAACCGCGGCCGATACCTTCACCTGCGCCGGTTATCAACGCGACGCGGTTATCGAGTCGTATATCCATGTTGCCTCCCTGCCTTATTATCAGCCAACGACCTCGCGCTCGCCTTACTTACCGGGTTGCCACCGAATCCCCAATCGCCAATCTCCAATCTCTAATCTCCAATCTCTGACCTCTGACCTCTGTCTTCTGACCATTGCAGAGAGGGCGCGGAAGGCAACCCGCCGGCGCGCTGGTCACGTTTGGCATACCAGCACGCCAGCGGATGCGGCGACCCCCGCGGCCGTCTCCCCCTTTTGGAACGACCGGGAGCGCCTCCCGCGCAAGTGGTAGGCCATTCGGGCGCTCGCCGGTGGCATGAGGAAAGGGTACCGGGGAAGTCCGGTCTGCGCGTTCGCGTTTTCTCGTGACCATGTCGCCGCTCATGTACTCCGACCCACTAGAACAAATGTTCTAGTGGGTCAGTATACAAACACGAGCGAGGTTTGTCAACACTGCAGTTCACCGGACTAAACTATTGCGAAGCTGTATTGGATATCTGCACCAGCGTCGATGCGCAGATCGCTCATGCACGGCTCCCGTTTGCGATTGAACGGGTCAATTGGCGCAATTTGATCTCGCGCCTATACTTTTCCCTGACAAATCGTGTGCGTTTCATCAGGCTGGTTCCAAGTCGGAAAGCATTACCAACCAAGGCCCGTCACTGTTATGGTTAATGAGTGGAGTTGGCCTGACACCTGTACTGTTTGTGTAGTAGTGGCACAGAGGTCAAGCCGTTCAGAGGCGCTTCATTGAGCAAGAGTTTGATCGTCGGTTATGGGAATCCGGACCGCCAGGATGATGGTGTCGCCTGGCACATTTTGAAAGCGTTGGGGCGGCAATTCGGGCGTATCGGCCCGGATGAGTCGCCGGACGACATCACCGATCTGGACCTGGGAGAGCTGCAGGGGCGCGACGGCGTGCCCGACCTGTTGGGCGAGTTGCAACTGACGCCGGAAATCGCTGAAACACTCGCCGCTTACGACAAGGTGTGCTTTGTTGATGCGCACACCGGGGCATACCCGCAGGATGTGAACATCGCCCCCCTGGAAGCCCGGTATCAATCATCTCCCTTCACGCACCATCTGACGCCGGACACCTGCCTGGAACTGGCCCGAGCCGCCTACGGGCGCGCGCCGGAAGCGCTGGTCGTCTCGGTGCGCGGATACCAGTTCGGGTTCTCGCACGAGCTGTCGCCGCAAACGGCGGCGCTGGCGGAAGAGGCAGCCGGCAGGATCGCAGCCTGGATTAAGGAGTAACAAAAGAAATCCACGAATCTGCGCGAATGGCCGCTAATACAGAAGATTAGCCACGGATTTCACAGATTACACGGATGCAAAGAAATCGGTGAAATCCGTGCAATCCGTGGTTATTATCTTATTCGTGTTTATTCGTGAGGATTCGCGGATAAACTTCTGACTCGCGGATAACTCCTACGACTTGAGTGTGATGACCTCTTTACCTTGCAGCCGGTCGGTGATGCGCCGGGCGATCTGATCCAGATGGGCGCTGTCGTGGGCGAAGTCAAGGTCGTCGGTCGCGATGGTGAGCACCGGGCACAGGTTGAACCCCGCAATCCACGCCTCGTACATGTCGTTCAGTTGCGCCAGATAGTCCGGGCTGATGTTGTGCTCCAGTTCGCGCCCGCGCCGGGCGATGCGGTTTGCGAGCGTCGCGACGGACGTCCGCAGATACACCACCAGATTGGGCGGCGGCAGCAGCGTCATCACCGCCTCGTACAAATCATGATAGGAATTCCAGTCGCGCTCGCTCATATAGCCCTGCCGGTACAGGTTGTACGCGAAGATCTCGGCGTCCTCGTAAACGCTGCGATCCTGGATCACCGAGCCGGGGTGGTTGAGCAGCCCGCGATAGTGGCGCAGGCGGCGCGCCAGGAAGAACACCTGCGACTGAAACCCCCAGCGAGGCATGTCCGCATAGAAATCGGCCAGGTAGGGGTTCTCCTCCACCGGCTCGAAGAAGGCTTCCCAACCCAGCTTATGCGCCAGCAGTCCGGCCAGGCTGGACTTGCCCGCGCCGATGTTGCCCGCCACCGCGACGAAGTACTTCATGATTATTTACCTTTATAGGTAACTGCTCAGGTTGGTAAATCAGCCTTGAAATTGGCGTGAAATACCGGTATAAAGCGTTATGAAGATGTTAACACGCGATCAGATCACAATTGCATACAACGCGGGACAGGAGGCAGTCGGTGCGTTATTCGAACAACAGATGCAGCGGAATGCTGTACTGATCAAACGCGTGATGGATACGGTAAGTCAACGCGAACGCGGAGCCAGCGCAAGAAGACGGGGCGACGGAGCGGAGGCCAGCCGGGACACGAGGGGGCAGAGCATTTCTGCCGCATTCGCGCTTACATCTCGACGCTGCGCAAGCAAGGTCTCCCAGTATTGCGCGCCTTACGCTCCCTTTTCGAGGGCCCGATTGTCATGCCTGCTCTGGGTCAACCGGCCTGAGCAGTTACGTAATCTTAAGTATCTCCTAGCTTAGTCTAATTTCCGGCTAAGCTGGCGGCCATACACTGGGCTCAGTTCGGTAGTGCAACAAAGCACACCAACAAAGCACTCAAGGATTTGCGCTTGCCGGCTTGATCGCATAGGTCGGGCAACCAGCTTCAGCGGCACGTTTGTCTGTTTCCTCCTGTGCAGGCGAACGGTTCAATGGATGGGTTTAGCCATACGAGTTGGCTGCCCGTCTTGTGTGATCAAGCATCGTCATTCTTTATGGAACGTGGAGCAAAATTGGATTCGTTGGAGAAAACCGTACCTTATCTCGGAATCGAGTGGCAAATGCAGTCGGATTCTCAAAGTCCGGATGTGGATGGCAGTGTCGTTTCTGTTCGGCGGGTGATCGTGGACAGCCCGGCAGGCCGGGCGGGTATTTTGGCAGGCGATATCGTTCGCAGTATGGACGGCGCCCCGCTGGATGCGGTCAATACGCTTTCGACGCTGGTCATGGCCAGGAAACCTGGCACGACGGTCAATCTGACGCTGCTGCGTTCCGGCAAACGGATGCTGGTGAAAGTAACGCTGGGTTCGCGGGAACTGCCGGCGTACAAGTTCAAGCCGATCGAGAGCACGCCGTTGAACACCAGGTCTGTGGATGCGAGTGAGTAACTGAATAATATCGTTCCCCCCCGGCGCAGGTTCCTCCTGTCCTGCACTGGAAAATATGAGCCAGGCATTTATGCCTGGCTCATCCCCTTTTCGAGCAGTCTGACACTGATGTACCATTGAGCCTCGCTCAGTTTATGCTGATGAGGAATTCGTTTGGCCGTCATGTATATCCGCAAGCTCGATTACCGCGGGGTTGAAAAAGCCCGCTACGAAGGCGAGGTGCTCGCGCGCGATGAACACGGCGTGCTCATCCAGGCGACGTGGGCGCGCCCGGCGGTGAGTCTCGGTTTTGTGACCTTTGAGCGCGGCGACGTACTGCGCGAGTCTTTTTACAATGACCGCTGGTATAACGTCTTCGAGATTTACAGCGCTCAAGGTTGCCTGAAAGGCTGGTACGCCGACGTGGCGCGCCCGGCGCGCATCAGCGCCGATAGCCTCGAATGGGAGGACCTGCTGCTCGATATCTGGATGAATCCCGCTGGAGAGTTGCAGACGCTGGACGAGGATGAATTTAGCGCGGCCGAACCCGACCTGACGCCGCTGGAACGCACGGTCGCCCGCAATACGCTGGACGTTCTGCGACAGGAGCTGCTGCGCCGCTGGCGCGCCTACATGAATGACCGCATTGCGCAGGCGCTCAAGGGACGCCGTTGGAGCGCCGCCACAGCCGAATCGTGCACCGGCGGGTTGATCGGCGATGAGTTGACCAATCGGGCCGGGAGTTCCGATTATTTTATGGGCGGCGTCATCTCGTATGACAATCGCATCAAACAGCAGGCGCTGGGCGTGAGCGCCGAAACACTGGCACAATCCGGGGCGGTGAGTGAGGCGTGCGCGCTGGAGATGGCGCGCGGCGTGCGCAGGGCATTGGGTGTCCATGTGGGCGTGAGCGCTACCGGAATCGCCGGGCCGGGCGGCGGCAGCCCGGAAAAACCGGTCGGACTGGTGTTTATTGGCGTCAGCACACCCCGCACCGAGCTGGTGCGCCGTTTCGTCTGGCCGCACGATCGCATCGGCAATAAGCGCGCCACCGCCGATGCCGCGCTGCGGATGCTGTTGGAAGTTCTGGAAAGCGACGCGGGTGAGAGGGAGTAGCGAACGTTTTAATATCATGACAACACTGGAACAATGTGATCTCTGTCTGCAGGTCGGCAACACGCCATTGCTGCGGCTGACCCGTGTGGCGCGGCAGGTCGCGCCGGTCGGGGTTTATGGCAAGGCCGAATGGTTCAACCCGAGCGGTTCGGTCAAGGATCGCGCGGGGTTGAATATCATCCGCACGGCGGAAGCCGACGGTCGCCTGACCCACGACAAAATCATCCTGGATGCGACCAGCGGCAATATGGGCATTGCCTACGCCATGCTGGGGGCATCGCTGGGTTATAAAGTGAAACTGGTTATGCCGTTGAACGTCAGCCCCGAGCGTAAACACATTCTGCGCGCGTATGGCGCCGAAATGGTATTCACCGACCCGATGCTGGGCGGCAACGAGGCCATCCGTAAAGCGTGCGAGTTGTACGACCTGGCTCCGGAGAAGTACTTCTACGCCAACCAGTACGACAACCCGGCCAACTGGCAGGCGCATTACCGCACGACCGCGGAGGAGATCTGGCAGCAGACGGATGGGCGAATTACCCATTTTGTGGCAGGCCTGGGAACCAGCGGGACGTTTATGGGCACCACACGGCGGTTGCGCGAACTGAACCCTGCCATTAAGTGCATCTCGCTGCAGCCCGACTCGGCAGTGAATGCGATTGAAGGCTGGAAGTATATGCCGACGGCGCTGAAGCCCGGTATTTATGACCCCGAGTTGGCGGACGAGAACCTTGAAATAGCGACGGAGGATGCGCAGGTAATGGCCGTGCGTATGGCGCGTGAAGAAGGCTTGTTTGTCAGCCCATCGGTGGGAGCGGCGGCGGTGGGCGCCTTGCGCGTGGCCGGGCGGCTGACCAGCGGGGTCGTAGTTACGGTATTCCCCGATGCGGGTTACAAGTACATGAGCGATACATTCTGGACGAACGCCCTGCAGCAGGGCAGACTGTAACGCGACGCAACAGGCTATAGCGCTCTCAGCAGTCAGCCCACTTGATTTCTGGCGCAGATCACGGCTGTTCGGCGCTATGCCGACTCAAATAAGGCCCGCGCTGCGCGGCTTGACCTCTGAGCAGGCAGTGTGACTTTAGTTCTGAGAGTAAACAGCAGACGTAGATTGCGCGGACTGGGTGAAGGCCGGCCAGCCCACTGCCGCAATCTCTTCGCGCTCCGCTTGATTGTGAATAACTCGGGTGTACGTTTTACCTTCAAAGATGAGACTCACCGTAAGCTCCGGCTTGCCATCGTCGATGACACCGGCCAGACAATAATGGTTTTCACCCATGGGATTCTCGATCGTTGTGGCAAGGCAGCGGGTTGCGAAAGCGTCGGCGTGCACACAGCGATCATGGTTGATTACTACTTTCATATTATGATCTCCGTATCGTTACAGGATAGGACATACAGGCGCCCGTGCATAGTGTTGTTTGGCCTCTATTGAGAGTTACATGTAACACGTTCGCGACTGCTATATCACGTCCGCTAAATCGTCTACCGTGTTGTTATGCAGGGGACTTGTTGGTGGGGTTCTGTCAGGCAGCGCAGCCCGTGACGGTGGTAAACTCGCGCCACAGATGATACGCCAACACCATCCGCGCCTGAGCGCCGTGACTATCGCGGCGCTGTTGGCTGTTTTATTGCTCGGCTTCGGGCTGCGGATGTACAAGTTGGATGCGCAGTCGTTCTGGTACGACGAGGGCAACAGCGCGCGTATCGCTGAGCGTAGCGTGCCGCTGATCATTGCAGGCGCTGCCGGCGATATCCATCCCCCGCTCTATTATCTCGCGTTGCATTACTGGCGCGGTGTGTTCGGCGACAGCGAAATGGCGCTGCGCCAACTCTCGGTGGTGTGCGGCGTGCTTTTGATCGGTTTCACCTGGCTGCTCGCGCGCGCCCTGTTCAACCCGCTGACGGGGTTGACCGCTGCTGCGCTCGTGGCGCTCTCGCCCTTTGCGGTCTATTACAGCCAGGAAGCGCGCATGTATGAATTGCTGGCGTTGCTGGCGCTAGCCTCGACGTGGGCGCTGCTGGTTCTGTCCGATCGGCGGCGAATAGGCCGGCGGGCGTTCGCCATCGCCCTGTATGTGCTGGCGACGGCTGCCGGGCTGTATACCCAGTATGCTTATCCTTTTGTGATGGCGGCGCAGGGGGTTTGTGTGCTGATCTGGCTGGCTCGTGCGCGTTCGAATCGGTTGTGTGACACGCTGGCTTACGGGTTGATGAATATCGTCGCCATCGCGCTGTTTGCGCCCTGGCTTCCCATCGCCATCCGCCAGGTCACGGCATGGGGTGTGACGCCGCAAAACTACGACCTGGCGCAAGCCGCACTGGATGCCTACCGCTGGCTGATCGTCGGGCGGACGCTCCCGCTTGAGCAGGCCATCCTGCCGATAGCCATCCTCAGCGCCCTGGTGGTCGTCGGGCTGCCGGGCGGCGCGCACTGGCACGAAAAAGCCTTTCTCCTGATCCTGGCGCTGCTGCCCTTCGCGCTTTTATTTGTCTTCAAGCTTTATCGCGAGGCTTACTTGAAATTCCTGCTGGTGTGCGTCGCGCCTTTGCTGGCGCTCGCGGGTCACGGGATCGTCAGCCTGGCGCGCCTGGCAGCCGGGCGCGTGTCCGGATGGCGCGCACTGGCGCCCCGTCGCCGGACCGTGTTACCGGCGACTGCGGGAGCCTTGACGCTGGGTGTGGCGCTGGCGGTTGCACAACCTTCGCTGAACAACCTGTATAACAATCCGGCCTATGCGCGGGATGATTATCGGGGCATCGCGCGCATGATCGAGGCGGACGCGCAGCCCGGCGATGCCATCCTGTTTGATGCGCCCAACCAGTGGGAGGTATTCACCTACTACCATCGCCAGGGCGCTCCGGCAATCCCGCTGGCGTATCACCCCGCCGGTGACGCGGCGGTAAACAGCCAGATGCGGCCGATTGCTGCGCAATATACCCGCCTGTTCGTGCTGTATTACGGCGAACATGAGTCCGACCCGGGTGCAAAGTTCGAGCGCTGGCTGGCGCAGCATACCTACAAGGCCGACGAGCAATGGGTGGGCAATATCCGCCTGGCCGTATATGCTACGCAGACGCCCACCATGACGAGCGGGATAACCGCCGCGTTTGGCGACGCTATTACGCTGGTTTCGGCTGAAATCGATGCCGGGGCTAAGGTCGCCGGCGAGCTTGTTCCCGTCCGGCTGGCATGGCGCGCGCTGGATAAACCGGTTGCGCGCTATAAGGTGTTCCTGCACATCGGGTCGCCGGACGCCCCGCCCGTCGCGCAGAACGATGCCGAACCCGACGGCGGTTTCCGCCCGACATCGACCTGGGCGGCTGGCGAGACGGTTGACGATCTGCGCGCGGTATGGATCAAGCCAGGCGCGCCGCCCGGCAAGTACGGGCTGTATGTGGGGTTATACGATCCTGCTACGGGGCAGCGCTTGCCGGTAAAAACGCCGGATGGGCGTACAAACGCCGACCGGTTGTGGCTGGGCGATATCACGATTGAGTCAGCAAGGTAGCCGGCTGGTGTCTGACGGTCTGCGCTGCATCGAAATACTGACATCTGTCGCGTCGGCGCGCTATGCGTTTCTGCCGTGGCAGTATTTATACTTCTTGCCGCTGCCGCATGGACATGGATCATTCCGTCCGATGACCTTCATGACGATTTGCCTCCTGTGCGCGACTATGCTGGGGTCATGCACCCACCGCCCGGCGATATAATGCATCTGGGCGTTGCATTCCGGGCAGCGTGGGATGCCTTGCTCGTCGTACACAACATCATCTTCGCGTTCATCCTCAGCGTCCTCTCTTTCGTCTGTATCGCCATCATCATCATCATCATCGTCATCTTCTTCATCATCGTCGCCGTCCCATCCGTCGACCCAATCTTCCGTCGCATCTGCGTCCCACTCTTCTTCCGCCTCTTCGTCCAGCTCTTTGCGCGAGCGCCAGTCTGTGGGCAGTACATCCTCGATAACGCCGTATGCGGGGATGTTTACGGAGCGGGTGTCGTGGTTGATATAAAAGGTAACTTCCAGTTCCTGCAGAGCGTCGAGTAGCTCCCACGCGTCGTCATCGATGACGGCCGGATGCTGTAACGCTTCAACGATGAGCGGTATGGCGCGCTGATCGTGGGTGAGTGCAAGCGCTTTAGCGTAGCCGCTTTTGTCGTCAGCCCACGATGCGGCGTCGAATTGCTGTGACAGGTAAGTGAAAACATCCTCGGACCCTCGCCCGGTGACTGCCAGCACTTCCATCATCGAGATGCGCGCATCTTCCTGTTCGGTGTAGCGCACGAAGTCGAAGACCCTTGGCTTAGCGGCAGATCCCATCTGTATGAGCGCCCAGTACACACTCTCAGCCAGGTCGGCGTCGAACTCGTCGTCCTCTGCCATCAGCAGCGCGATCAACTGATCTACAACGTCACCGTCGGCATAACGCAGATTGCCCAAAGCGTTAACGGCCAGGTCGGCGATATCATACATATCGAACTCATCGAACTCATCGGACTGGGCGTTGCTGAACTGGAGAGTGCGCAGAGAGAAATCACCGAGGATTTTGTGGCGATCGCCCAGGCGCGCTATCTCGGCGTCGCTGAGTGGTTCGTCGCGGTGTGCGATATCGATCCACTCTTTCAGGAACTTTTCACTTGGTTTCTCGAGTGGAATTTGACGTCTATATACTACGCTGAATAAATCTCGCTGCTTAGCTGATAGCATCGCTGCTAATTCGCCTGCACGCTGGCGCTCCTCAGTGATCGATCGCAACGGCAGCATGTCCTTATACACATCAAGCATGGCAGTCAGCGATACCATCCATTGCCGATATTCATCGACGCCGCTATGCAGCCAGCCGCTCCAGACGTGCGCGCCGCGCAGGGCAACCGCGCCGGCTCGCCCCAGCGCCGTCAGGGCAGCGCGGCGATCGCGCGCGGCGGCGCGCGCCCGAGCCTCCTGCAGCAGCAGATTAGGGTCAGCGCCAGGGTCGTAATCGTCATGCGCATAGGATTGGAAAACATGGACGAGAGCATCGACCATGCGCGGCATCAACCCCGTTACAATGCGTATGGATTGGCGGTAGTTCGCGCGCATTTCACCTTTCAGGTCGCGGGCGTGTTTGCCGAAGTTTACGCTGTTGGCGTGCTTCGCGATGGATGCCAGGACGCCATCGATCTTGGCAGTGGGCGTCTGCAGGCAAGCCAGTAGAAATACCTTGTTCAGCGTGATCTGCACTTTTATGGCATACGCGATAGCCCACTCGTTGACATCTATGTCGTTAGCCGTAACGACGCGCTCGAACTCATCCCAGCCGGTTGAACTGGTAATGGCGCTAAATTCCGTCAGCCAGTCCTCCCATTTCTTGTCTGACTCAGATAGTATGTTCATGGGTCAATCCTGTATAGATTCTAAACGAATTCATCGCTGGCTGCGTCATATAATCCTCTGCAAATGGCTGCATTCAGGTATGTTCGTCGACACGCCCATTCCGTCAATTCCGGCATCTCGCCAGCCCCGCCAACCCGCAGCCAGGCAACAGCCCTGTCGAGGCGCCGGGTCCGCTTGCCCCTGTCGGCCCTGTTTATGTTCATTATCGTGGGTGTGCTATCAGGCGGGTGCAATGCGCCGGGTTCGTCTCCGAGTTCGAATACGGCGCCGGCCGGCGTTCTGACGCCGCGCGTTTTTGTGCCGGCGGTCGGTTCCGCGAACAGCAGCAGCCGG
>JAMCQN010000005.1:15026-16702 GCA_023382055.1 Chloroflexota bacterium | reverse complement strand
GCTGCGCGGCGCCCTGGCCGTGCTCGACGCAACTGGCGCGAAAGGCGGCGGTTCCGGCGAGTTTGCTCAGGGCAGCGGGCCGGCTGCCGATGTCGCGGTTGCGCAGGCGGCGCTGGACTGGGCTGCGACCCGTTTGGTTCATTAAATCGAGGAATGCGTCATGGAACAAGGCATGCGAAAACTGAATGAGAACATCTACGTGCAGTCCACATCGGACGGATTGAATGTCGGCTGTGTGGTCGACAAGGACGGCGCGGTCAGCATCGATCTGCCGCTCAACGTGGATGAGGCGCTGCAGTGGCATGCGCAGATCCGGCGACTGGCGCCCAAACCGCTGCGAGCGATCATCTTCACCTCGGCTGAGCGCGTCAACAGCGATGCGCTCAAGGCGCTGGCGCCGAACCTGGGCGCATTCGGCCTGCCGGCCATCATCCACGATGCAGGTTTCAACCAGTTATACGCCGCTCTCGAGGCCTCGCAGCCGCGCATGCTCGAACCGCTCTCGCCGGTGCAGTTGCGCGAACGGGCGGTGCTGCCGGATATGACGTACAGCGACTCCGCCACGTTTACGCTTGGCCTGGAGAACCCGGTGCGTATCGACATCACCAGCGCGGCAAACTACTCGCCCGGCAGTTCTATCGTGCTGATCCGCGACACCGGCGTGGCGTTTGTCGGCTCGCTGGTGGCCGGCAATGAGCCGCCCTTTCTGCACAATGCCAACCTGGAGGCATGGCAGTCGCTGCTGGCGAACCTGCGGCGCAACCGCAAGATCAAGGTGATTGTGGCAGCCAGCGGGCCGGTAGGCGATATGGCGCTGGTGGCGCGCACGCAGGCGTATCTGAAAGCCGCCCAGTCCGGCATTCATAAGCTGGTGCGCGCGCACAAACCGCGCGAATCCCTCAGCGCGCTGGCCGCCGATCTGGTCGAGTTGTTCGGCTCATTCACCGGCAGTTATGACGTCGTCGTGCGGCGTGTCCAGTCTGGCCTGGAATATATCTACGACATGACACTTGCGCAGGCCGTTGAGCCGCCCCCGCAGGAATAAGGATGCCCAAGTCCAATGGCGTCGCAGCCTGAGCGCGCGCCCAATACGCAATTTGCCCACAACGCGGCGTTCCCATGATCACGGTCGTCGGCAGCCTGTTGATGGACCTGGCCATCCGCGCGCCGCGCCTTGTCCAGCCGGGCGAGGTCGTGCACGGCCATGAGGCGCAGTACGCCTGCGGCGGACGGGGCGCCAATCAGGCCACTGCAGTGGTTCGCCTGGGCGGGCGCGCCGGGTTGATCGGCGTTGTCGGGGATGATATCGTCGGCGCAGCGCTGCTGTCTGCGGTATCGCTTGCCGGCGTGGATGCGCGCGGGGTAGTGCGCCGCACGGGTGCAGCCAGCGGTTGCTTCATCGTTGTGGGCGATCCGCATGGCGCGACGCAGGTGGTGGTCGCCAACGGCGCCAACGCGACGCTGAGCGCAACCGACGTGGAACGGCATGCCGGGACGATTGCGTCGTCGCAGGCGCTGCTGGTTCAACTGGAGACCAGCGATGAGGCGGTGGAAGCGGCGCTGCGCATCGCCCGGTCGGCCGGCGTACGCACCCTGCTCAACGCGGCTCCCGCTTTCCGCTGCCGCCTCAACCTGCTGCCGTTGTGCGACGTCATCACGGTAAACGAACGGGAAGC
>JAMCQN010000005.1:0-15016 GCA_023382055.1 Chloroflexota bacterium | reverse complement strand
AAACAAAGCCGATCATCATCATGAGATCGGCCTGTTGATAAAACCGGTTGGGCGAATAATGGGACAGGACTATTTGGGGGAGATGCGCTCATCAAGATATCGGACGGCTTCACCCACGGTGGGTGATATTGACAGCGCAGCGCAGGCCGCCTCAGCGATCAGGCGGCGCGGCGCAGGTGATGTGTTTGTCACTCTTGGCGCAGCGGGCGCCTGGGTGGATGCCTCGTCATGGTGTGGGCATATTCCCGGCTATGCCGTGCCGGTGGCCGATACGCTCGGCGCGGGCGATACATTTGCCGGCGCGCTGGCCGTGCGTTTGTGCGAAGGCGCCGATATCCGTGCCGCCGCGGAGTTCGCAGTGGCGGCTTCGGCGTTATCGGTCATGCGGCCGGGCGCGCAGCCGGCCATCCCGCAACGGCAGGAAGTGGAGGACTTCCTGGCTGCCGCGGCAGCCATGCCAGGGCATAAGACAAAACAAAGCCGATCATCATCATGAGATCGGCCTGTTGATAAAACCGGTTGGGCGAATAATGGGACAGGACTATTTGGGGGAGATGCGCTCATCAAGATATCGGACGGCTTCACCCACGGTGGTGATTTTCTGCGCATCCTCATCGGAGATCTCACCGCCAAATTCTTCTTCAAAAGCCATAATGAGCTCAACCAAGTCGAGCGAATCGGCTTCGAGGTCCTCGCGGAAGCGCGCTTCCATGACCACCTTGTCATCTGCGACGCCGAGCAGCTTCACGACCAGTGCCTTGACGCGTTCGAATGTTCCTTGATCTGCCATTGATAGTTCCTCCTAAATATGCCTTAAGGCTGAGATTGTATCCTATTTGGGTGACTGCAATCGGTACAGGCCGCGCGTGCGAGTCTACTATGGGAGAGAAACACCGCGCGCGGTTTTGGGTTACGATCAACGGTGCGGCGGCCTGCCGATAGAAGGAGAACCAAGTGACACAAGGTATTCTGGAACAACGCAAGTCGGATCACATAAGGATTAACCTGGAACAGGATGTCGCCTCGCGCACAACCACGGGTCTGGAAAAACTGCGCTTCGAACACCAGGCGCTGCCTGAGCTGGACATGCGCGTCATCGATCTGGGGCTGGATATCTTCGGCAAGCATCTGAACGGCCCGCTGCTCATCTCATGCATGACGGGCGGGACCGAAGAAGCGCGCCAGATCAACCGCAACCTCGCCATCGCGGCCCAGGCCGCCGGCGTGGCGATGGGCCTGGGTTCGATGCGCGCCGCCGTGGCGCGGCCCGAGCTGGCGCCCACGTTCCAGGTGCGCGATGTCGCGCCCGACATCGTGTTGTTCGCCAACATCGGCGCGGTGCAGTTGAACTACGGCTTCACCGTTCAACAATGCCGCGACGCCGTTGACCTCGCGCAGGCCGATGCGCTGGTGTTGCATCTGAATCCGTTGCAGGAGGCGCTGCAGCCCGAAGGCGACGTCAACTGGTCGAACCTGCTGAGGAAAATCGAGGACGCCGTCAAAGCCATGCCCGTTCCGGTCATCGCCAAAGAGGTGGGCTGGGGCATTTCGCAGCAGGCTGCGCGGCAGTTGGTGGAGGCCGGCGTATCGGGCATCGATGTCGCGGGCGCGGGCGGCACGTCGTGGAGCCAGGTGGAGATGCACCGCGCGAAGACGGATATCCAGCGCCGCGTCGCCGCCGCATTTGCCGACTGGGGCATCTCGACTGTCGAATCGTTGCGCAATGTGCGCGCCGTCGCGCCCTATGTACCCGTCATCGCCAGCGGCGGCTTGAAAAACGGTGTGGATGGGGCGAAGTGCATCGCGCTGGGCGCCGCCATGTTCGGCATGGCTGCACCCTTCCTTCATGCGGCCACCCTGTCGGAGCAGGCTGTCTACGACGAAGTTGAAATACTGCTGCGCCAGTTGCGCGTGACCATGTTATGCGTGGGCGCCGCTGACCTGATGGCGCTGAGGCGCGTGGCGCTGGCGGAGTAGTCCGCTACCCGCGCGATGGGCGCACCAGCAGCACAGGCACTTTGGCGGTGTGCATGACACGCTCTGCGATGCTGCCCATCAACCAGCGGCCCAGGCCGCTGCGACCGTGCGTGGACATGGCGATCAAGTCCGCCCCTGTGCTGTCTGCATAGTCGAGAATGGCCTCTGCGACAGGGCCATCGCATAGCTCCGTCCGCACCTGCAGACCGCTGCCGGCCAGCCTGTCCGCAATTCGTTTGAGGTAAGCCCTGCATTCATTGGCCTGGTTCTCGTGCGCCGCACTGGCCAGAGCCGGCTCCGGGATGAAATAATCGTAGTTGGGGTGCGGGATGACGGAGAGCAGTACGATTTCCGCACCGCCGCATTCAGCCAGCATCTGAGCCTGCGGCAGGATTGCTTCGGCGACAGTAGAGCCATCGAGGGGCACCAGAATTCGTTTGTACATAGGTTCACCTGGACAAACTCGCCGTATTACGTGAGCTGCAACACAGCAGCAGCCGCGCGACTTCACTCTCCTTATAGGATACCCCAAACCGTGAAATGCACCATAAAACGGGGTTATGACAAATAGCCGCCCGTATCTCAGGCGTCGATCCATGTCATAACTTTCGCGAAGGATTTTTGACAGGTTATATGAAGATAATCAAAAGATATATTGATAATCTTGAAAAACGTATTGACAAATACAATACGCCGCAGTATTATCATCGCGAAGTTTCATATTCGTTTACGGGTGCGTTCAAAACGCGAGGTGAGTGAGATGTTTCCTCATGATCAATATAACGCGGCGATGATCCGCTACCAACAATACCTGCAAGAGGCGCACGAGACTCGACTTCAGCGGCTGGCGACCAGCGACCGGATCACACTGGGCATGCGGGTCTTCACGTGGATGGGCGAACGCCTGATATCCTTCGGCGAAAATCTGAAACGGCGCGCTGAACGTCGCACGGTCCCGGTGAATATGCAGGCGCTATCGTCCGTTCAACGGATGCAGTTCTAGGCGCTGCCGCGCTGCATGGAGGCAACAATGAAAACATTACCCACTCAATGCCCGATCTGTGGCGGCGATATCCAGGTCACTCGCTTTTACTGTCACGACTGTGATACGACCGTTGAGGGTCATTTCGAGACTGGTCGTTTTATGCGGCTGTCTTCCGAGCAGTTGCAATTTGTCGAGACGTTCGTGCGCTGCGAGGGCAAGTTGAATCGCATGGAAAGCGAGGTCGGCATGTCATACCCCACGCTGCGCAGCCGTTTGCTGGAGATCATCCGCGCGCTGGGTTATGAGCCGGGCCGTGAGGAACCGCCCGTTAAAGTCTCCGATGAGGAGCGCCGGCGCGTGCTGGACGAACTGGATCAGGGGCGCATCAGCGCAGAAGATGCCATGCGCCTGTTGCAGGGAGGCGAATAATGGTACACGAACAATCATTGAACACCGGCGATACGCCGGAGGTGGTGATCGAGCAAGCCAATGGCGACCTGCGCCTGATGGGCTGGGAGCGCCCGGAAGTACTTGCCAAGGTTGAAGGCGAATTGTCTTTGCGGCAAAATGATGACAAGATCGTGCGACTGCGTTGCGGCGGAGATGCGGTAGTGCGCGTCCCGGCCGGCGCGTCGTTGATTGTCGAACAGTCGCAGGGCGATCTGCGCATCAAGTCGGTGAATGGGCGGGTCAAGGTGGGGAATTCCGCCGGCGACCTGTCGCTGCGCCATCTTGGCGAGGTGCAGGTTGGCGCCGCATCGGGCGATGCGTCGCTCAAGCACATCGCCGGAACGCTGAATATCGATAATGTCAACGGCGAACTCAGCCTGCTGGATGTCAATGGCGCGGTCAGCATCGGCAACGTCAGCGGCGATCTGTCGCTGCGAGCGGTTAACGGCGATCTGGGCGTGGACAGCGCGGGCGGCGATCTATTCGTCGAAGGCGTGAAAGGCAAGGTATTCATCGGCAACATCGCCGGAGACTTGCGTGCTGCCGGCGTGCAAGGCGAATTCAAGCTGGGCAACGTCGCTGGCGATGCCTCGACCAGTGGCGCGCCAGGCCCCATTATGGTTGAAAAGGTGAGCGGCGATTTGAACGCCCAGGGCGTACTGGGCATCCAGGCCGTCGTATCCGGCGACGCCACCCTCTCTTTTGCATCCACGCATGTGCCATCGAACGTGACTGCCAGCGGCGATATCGTCTGTCGCTTCACGCCCGATGCGTCGGCGACCGTGCGTATCACCAGCGCGTCAAACAACATCACGGTGAACACCCCCAGCGGCGGGCGCAGCATCGAAGAGGGCAGCTATGAACTGAAACTCGGCGGTGGTGAGACGGCCATCACGTTGAATGCATCCGGCGATGCGACCGTGCTGAGCAATGCAACTGCTGGCGAAACGAGCCAGGGCAAGCCACACCCTGAGTTTGACTTCGACTTCGACTTCGATCGCGATTTCGGCGCGTTTGGTTCATCCTGGGGCGCCTTTGGCGAGCGTATCGCACAGCGCGCCCGCGAGGCAGCGGAACGCGCCACGGCAAACGTGCAGGCGAAGGTGCAGGCCAAGGTTGCGCAGGCTACCCGCCGCGCCGAGGAACAGGCGCGCCGCGCTGAAACGCAGGCGCGCCGGGCCGAACGGCGGGCGCAGGGAATGATGGGTCGGCGCATGAACTTCGGCTCGGCGGGCGGCTGGCGCGTCGAGCGTCCACCTGCACCGCCGCCGCCGGAACCGCCCCGCGAACCAGTCAGCGACGAAGAACGCATGACGATCCTGCGTATGTTAGAACAGAAGAAAATAACCGCAGCGCAGGCAGAGCAACTGCTTACCGCACTTTCGGGCAAGGGAGCATAAAAACATGGAACAGGAAAATATCGAGCGACGATTCGAGGTCACCCGTCCGGCCAGCCTGACGCTGGCAAATATCAGTGGTTCGGTGGATATACAGACGGGTGACGACGGCGTCATCACCGTTACCGCTGTTAAAAGCCAGAATGGAGATGCTGAGCATACGCGCATCGAGATGAATCAGAACAGCGCCGGCGCCGTATCGGTGATCACTGAGTACGGCGAGAGTTTCTGGCGCTTCTTCGGCCAGCACCCCAGCGATGTTGCCTATACCATGCGTGTCCCGCGCGACTGCTCGCTGCAATTGAAGTGTGTGAGCAGCCACGGGCAGGTCAAAGGCTTGAATGGCAAGCTCGACCTGAGCGGCGTTTCCGGCGATCTCGCGCTGGAGGGCCTGAGCGGGGCGATCAAAGTCAACATGGTCAGCGGCAACCTGTCCGCCAGCCAACTGACGGGGACTGCGGAGATCGAGACGGTTTCGGGCCAGGTCGATCTGCATGCGTGCAATTTTGAGTCGCTGCGTCTGTCAACCGTCAGCGGGCGCGTCACGCTGGAGACGCCCCTGGGCGCAGGTCCGTACAAGTTACACAGCGTCTCCGGAAACGTTCAACTGGCGTTACCCTCGAATGCCAAAGCCACCGTCGAGTTTTCCAGCCTGAGCGGTCGACTGGCGACCAACCTGCCGACGACGCACAGCCAGCAATCAGGCTCGCATCGCCATGTGGAATTGCAGGGCGGCGGTCCCGCGATCTTATTTGAGAGCATCTCCGGTGATCTGCAGCTCACCAGCGCGCAGGCGGTCATGTCTACCCCGGTTGCAAAACCCGTAGCTGCTGCGCCCACGGTGAAGGAAACCTTCAGCGCACCCGCTGAAAGCGTCATGGCCCCACCGTCGCCGGCGCCTGTGGCAGCCAGCGAACCTGGTGTGCCGCCCGCGCCCGATCCGGCCATTGAAGAGGCAGCGACTATGCGCCGCAATATCCTGGATCGCGTGGCGCACGGCGAGATAACGGTCGATGAGGCTGTAAACCTGCTGCGAGGTTGAGAGACGTTCCGGGTTGATGTTTGTCACCCGATTGCTGTTTGATCAGAACGAGTGAACCATGTCTATTGCGATTGAGGCTCGTGGACTCAGCAAGTCTTACCGGAAGCGCAACGCGCCGCCGGTGAAGGCTGTCGACAACGTCAGCCTTGAGGTGCTAAAGGGACAGGTGTTTGCGTTCCTTGGGCCGAACGGGGCGGGTAAAACGACCACGATCAAGATGATGTGCGGATTGATCGCCCCCGATTCCGGCAGCGCGTTTCTGAACGGTTACGACGCACAGCGGCAGCACTACCAGGCGATGAACCAGATCGGCGTGGTGCTGGAGGGCACCCGCAATGTGTACTGGCGGCTGACCGCCTGGGAAAACCTGATGTATTTCGGGCGACTCAAGGGGTTTACCGGCAAACGGCTGGCGCAGCGCGCCGAGCAGTTCCTGCGCGAACTGGACCTGTGGGACCGGCGCAACGACCTCGTAAATGAGTTCTCGCGCGGGATGCAGCAGAAGGTGTCGATTGCGTGTGCGCTCATCCATGACCCGCCGATCGTGCTGCTGGACGAACCGACGCTCGGCCTCGACGTACAGGCTTCCCGCACCGTTAAGGGGTGGGTGGCGAAACTGTCGCGAGAACAGGGCAAGACGGTGGTGCTCACGACGCATCAGTTGGACATGGCGGAAGAATTGTGCGACCGCGTGGCGATTATGAGCAAGGGACGGCTGGTAGCTAATCAAGCTGTCAGCGAATTGCTGGGCATCTTCCGCCAGGAGTATTACCAGATCAAGCTGAAAGGCCATCTCAATGGCAACCGCCCGCCCTGGTTGAGCGGCCTGGCTGACAGCGAAGAAAACGGCGAGACCACGTTGACCGGCCCGGTCGCCGGGCAGGATGCGCTGCATACCCTGCTGGACAGCCTGCATGGACTGGGCATGCCTCTGCTGGAGGCTCGGCGCGTCGATCCAAACCTTGAGGAAGTTTTCGTCCGTCTCACCAGCGAGGACGGTGTAACCCTGCCCGGCGCGGCTCAAGCGCAAGCGGCCGGCAATGGCGTCGCCGGCGGGAGGCCGCAAGCATGAAAACCGTACTGATTGCATTGCTCAGCGAGACGCGCAAGGGCTTTATGATCGCGTGGAGTTATAAGTTCAACCTGCTCATGTCGATGCTCTCTCTCAGCGTCATCTTCCTGGGCATCAGCTTTATGCTCGGGAATGGGCAGCTCAATTCCTCCGCGATGGCCTCCACGCTGCTGGGTTATCTGATCTGGTTCTATGCCATCACAGCGATAGAGAACATGAGCTATCAGTTGCGCGACGAAATGCAATGCGGCCAGTTGGAGCAGCTCTATATGTCGCCGGCACCGCCGCAGTTGCTGTTGTTGGGCCGCGCAATCTCTACGCTCATTATCTCGACAATCCAGGTCATGATCATGGGCGGCGTGATGATCGCGGCGTTTGGCATCCCCATACCGATGCGGTTGGAAGGGCTGCCGGTGTTTGCATTGACGATGGGCGGGTTGTACGGCTTTGGTTACGCCCTGGGCGGCGCCACGCTGATTTTCAAGCAGACCGGCCCGCTGGCTAATATGCTGACGAACGCGTTGCTGTTCATCAATGGCGCGATTCTGCCCGTGGATCGCCTGCCCGACTGGCTGCAGACGCTGGCGAAGATACTGCCCAGCACGCAAGGGATTCTGGTGCTGCGCAAAGTCATCCTGGACGCTCAGCCGCTGGCGACTGTCTGGGCTGACGGCAGCCTGATCCTGCTGGTCATCCATTCTGCGGCGTTTTTTGCCGTCGGCTGGTTTGTTTACAAATGGTGCGAGAGCGTGGCAAAACGCCAGGGTTCGCTGGGTCAGTATTAGAGATTAGAGATTAGAGATTAGAGATTGGAGATTAGAGATTAGAGATTGGAGATTAGAGATTGGAGATTGTCGAACATCGCGATTTCCACTCTCGCTGGAGAAAGAACATGGCGACAGTCGAAGAACGCATGAAGATTCTGAAAATGGTCGAAGACGGTAAAGTGTCGGCTGAGGATGGAGCCAAACTGCTGGCGGCGCTGGATGACAGCCGCAAAGCAACGCGCCCGCCGATGCCGCCGCCGCTGGCAGGCACCACAGCGAGCGGCCGCTGGCTGCGCATCCGAGTGACTGACGTCAATACCGGCAGACCCAAGGTGAATGTCAACATCCCCATGGGGCTGGTGAATGTCGGCCTGAAGATGGGGGCGAAGTTTGCGCCCGAAGTGGACGGCATGGATGTCCAGCAGATCACCGAGGCGATCAACTCCGGCATGACCGGCAAGATCATCGACGTGATGGATGAAGAAGACGGCGAGCACGTCGAAATTTACGTCGAGTAAATCGTGAGAGCATGGCCCAAATGTCATGCATCATTCGTCAAACGGCAACGCCCATCTCCTTCTCCCGGTACTCCGGGAGAGGGCTGGGGTGAGGGGGTGTTCTGGCTGGACCGCCTAGGATTCGCATCGGCAGGCAACCGCAAGCAGGCAACCGCAAGCAGGCAACCGCAAGCAGGCAACCGCAAGCAGGCAACCGCAAGGGTTGCCCCTACAGTTCCACGCTCTGACCCTTGACCGGCGCCTGTACGTTCTGAACGCCAAGCTCACGCATGCCATCGGCCAGGGCGCGCGCGGAGTCCGGTTCGCCGTGCACGACAAACACGCCGCGCAGGTTACGCGCCTGCGGTTTCACCCAGTCCAACAGATCGTTGCGGTCGGCGTGGCCGCTGAAAGCGTCGATATGGCGCACCTCGGCGCGCACTTTGAATTCGTCGCCCAGGATGTGCACGCGGCGCGCGCCGTCCCGTATTCGGCGGCCCAGCGTGTTCTCGCCCTGATAACTTACAAAGAGGATCAGGTTTTTCGGGTCTTCGATGGTATTGCGGAGGTGGTGCAACACGCGCCCGTTTTCCGCCATGCCCGATGCGCTGATGATAACCGCCGGGCCTTTGAGATCGTTGAGCGCTTTGGATTCATCGACACTGTGGATGTAGGTCAGATTGTCGAACCCGAATATATTTCCATCGTGGTCGGTGCGACGCACGTCCAGCGCCTCTGCGTCATAACACTCGGTGTGCCGGCTGAATACCTCGGTGACGTTGACCGCCAGCGGGCTATCCACGTAAAACGGGACGTCGGGGAGTTCGTCTTTATCGAAAAGCTCGTTGAAGTAATACACGAGTTCCTGGGTACGCTCGACGGCAAAGGAGGGGATGACGATCTTGCCACCGCGCCGCAGGGCGCCCTGCATGGCCTTGCGCAACTGCGGGATGACATCACGGATGGACGGGTGCAGCCGGTTGCCGTAGGTGCTCTCGATGATCAGATAATCGGCCTCCGGCATGGCTTCGGGATCGCGCAGGATGGGCAGGTCGGCGCGGCCCAGGTCGCCGCTGAAACACAGCCGCGCCGAGCGGTCGCCTTCGTTCAACTCGATCAGTTCCCAGGCCGAACCAAGCATGTGACCGGCGTCGCCAAAGGTGACGCGAACATTGGGCAGCACCGCGATGGGCTTGTGATAATCGGCGCCCGAAAATTGCTTGAGCGCGGCTACGGCATCCTGCATGGTATAGATCGGCTCGATCGGCGGCTCGCCCTTGCGATGCTTGTTCAGGAAGTAGGCGTCTTCCTCCTGTATCTTGCCGGAGTCCTGCAGCATGGCGTGGCACAAATCGGCGGTCGCCAGCGTGCAGTGGATTTGGCCCTCAAAACCGCTTTTCACCAGGTTCGGGATGTTCCCGCTGTGGTCGATGTGCGCATGCGAAAGCACCAGCGCAGCCAGCGTCTGCGCCTCAAATGGCAGGTGCTGGTTGATGGTATACGTGTCGTCACGCCGGCCCTGGTACAGACCGCAATCGAGCAGAACATGTTGGTCTCCTACCCCGATGAGATGTTGCGAACCGGTCACCGTTTGGGCGGCCCCCCAGAATGTCAGATCCATAATGCGCTGGATTGTAATGCCTTTACGGGTGGGTATAATGGTTCTTTACCGCATTGCAAGGATCGCTGCGGTGTGGAGGTGAGCAAGAGAATGGTAGAAGTAAAAATCGAAAGTATCCGAGTCAGTCTGATGTCGCAATACCGCGTCGTCATTCTGAAGGATGCGGAGAGCAACCGCTATCTGCCGATCTGGATTGGACCTTATGAAGCGGACGCGATCACTATCCACTTACAGGACGTGCAGGTTCCCCGACCGTTAACCCATGACCTGGTAATCAAGATCATCGATGAGCTTGGCGCCAAGGTGGAACGCGTGGTGGTTACCGATCTGAAAAACGATACGTTTTATGCGCATGTTGTCATGACGATCAATGGAAAGGAAGTCAATATCGATGCGCGGCCCAGCGATGCCGTAGCCGTTGCGGTGCGCGCCGGCTGTCCCATCTATATTGAAGATGAGGTCATGGAGCGCGCCGGGGTTGTCCCCGAAGAAGAATCTACCGTGGGCGATGAAGACCTCGGGGCGTTCAAGGACTTTATCGGCTCTTTGGATCTGGACGACCTTGAAAAAAACCAGTAGCCGCTGAATCCCATATCCGCTCAGGCGGCCTCCAGCCAGGGCGATGTTGAGCATGGCGCCGCCGCGTTTTGTGCCTGAGATACACGACCACATGGTTATAAAGTGCCGCCGCGCAAACTCGCGCGGCGGTTTTGTTATGCGGGGTGATCGAGTTTGTTCGTAATTATGGATGCGCTCACTGTATTGAACATCGTTGCCGTGTCTGTGCTGGCGGTTTACGCGCTGCACCAGGGCACGTTGCTGTTGATCTACCTGGTGCTGAAGTGGCGAGCACGCTCCGCGCCTGCAGCGCGCTTATCACACGCTGATGTGCGTTCAGGGGTTCGCATATTGCCGCGGGTGACTATCCAGTTGCCGCTTTATAACGAGCGTTATGTTGCAGAACGCATCATCGCGTCGGCCAGCGCGTTGGATTATCCACGCGAGTTGCTGCAGATCCAGGTGCTGGACGACTCGACCGACGACACGAGCCGCATCGCCGCTCACGCCGTGCAAACCTTCGCGGATCGTGGCCTGGACATCGTGTTGATTCATCGCGACAGTCGCGAGGGTTACAAGGCCGGGGCGCTGGCGAATGGCCTGCATACTGCCAGCGGCGAACTGATCGCCATCTTCGACGCCGATTTCATCCCGCCGCGCGACTTCCTGCAACGCGTCATCCGCCAGGCCGCGGTTTTCGACGACCCCCGCGTCGGTTTTGTCCAGACCCGCTGGGGACACATCAATCGCGATGCCAGCATCCTCACGGCCGCGCAGGCCGTGCTGCTGGATATGAGTTTCGTTATCGATCAATCGGTGCGCAGCCATCTCGGCCTGAAGATGAATTTCAACGGTTCGGGTGGGATATGGCGGCGCGTCGCCATCGATTCGGCGGGCGGCTGGCAGTCGGACACCCTGACGGAGGACCTCGATCTGTCCTATCGGGCGCAGATTAAGGGCTGGCGCGGTCGCTATCTTGCGGATGTGGTCTGTCCGGGCGAACTGCCCGACACTGTGCTGGCGTTCAAGCTGCAGCAGGCGCGCTGGACGCGCGGCAGCGTGCAATGCGTGCGCAAGCTGTTCCCCATCATCGCGCGTTCCGACATGCCGCTATGGCACAAACTCACCGCATACGTGCATATCAGCGGCTACTTCTCCAACCTGGCTGTGCTGTTGCTGGCGCTCATTACACCTTTGATGCTGCTGGATGCGAGCAGCCTGGGCCACCTGCCGGGCTGGTTCGGAGCGCTCAGCACGATCGGGATGCTGCCCGTGCTGGCGATGCTGGTTGCTCAATGGTCGCAGGGGCGCGCCCTGCCGTTCCTGCGGGTCATCCCGGCAGCGATCATCCTCGGCGTGGGCATGTCGCTGTCCGACAGCCTGGCGGTTATCGCGGGCTTACTTGGTGCAACGTCGGGCGAGTTTATCCGCACGCCGAAGTTGGTATCGCCGGCGGATGTTCATCCAGTATCGGTGAAATCCGATACAGACATTCGGAAAACACCCGCCCTGCCCGTGTATCTTTTGCAGACCGATTGGACGGTGCGCGCCGAGATGCTCCTGGGTATCTACGCGCTGGCGATCTGTCTGCTGGTCGCCATTCGCGGCGCGGGGCTGTCCGCCCTGCCTGCGCTGCTTTATGCCGGCAGCTTTCTGGGCGTGGCGCTGGGACAGATCATGCCCGCGCTGCGGTTGCAGCGGGGCGATCGCGCGCGCCGCGCGCGCATCAAATCGCGTCTGCCTTCGCTGAAGTGAAAGGATAATAGGCATCATGACAACGCTGAACCCCGATCTCCTCGATGCCACGAGCCGCGTCGTCCTGAACCGAGCCGGCGATTTGATGCGCCAGCTTGGGAAAACGGTGCTCTCGCCTGAGATTGTCCTGCTGGCGCTGCTGCGCATCCCGGAATCGACTGCCTATCGCGCCATGGCGCGTCTGACGGGACCGCGCTGGATCAAGCCCGAGGACCTGGAAGCGGAGGCGGAGACGCAGGCGCGCCTGCGCACCGCGCGCAGCGCGGACCTCGTCTTCTACAACGATCAGAACTCGGCGATTACGCTCTCCGATGAGATGGTGGTGGTGTTGGACGAAGGGCGCAGTATCGCGCTGGCCAGCGGCGAAATCTACATCCAGACGGAGCATCTGCTGGGCGCTCTATCTCAGGCCGGCGTCAGCACGGCCGGTCTGCTGCAGCGCTATGGTATCACGCCGACGGCGCTGGCCAGTTTGATCGTGGAAGGCGTCGTGAGCAAGCACACCACCACGACCGACTGGGTGCAACAGGCCAGGCAGGGTAAACTCGCCCCGCTGTATTACCGCGAGGGGCTCTTGCGCGACCTGAGCATGTTGTTGTCGCTGGCCGCGGATCGCCACGTCATCCTGGTGGGCGCGCCCGGCAGCGGGCGGCGCAGCCTGGTGCAATCGTTGGCGCTGCTCATCGCCGATGGCAAAGGCCCGGCCGGCATCAAGAGCATCATTGAGGTGAGCGATTCCGCCTGGCTGGACAACCCGGTACTGGCGATCCAGGTGGCCTTAAGGCAGGCCCAGAACGGCATCCTGTTCCTGGCCGACATGCATCGTTTCCTGGGAGGCACGGAGCGGTCGGACGTGCCGCAGGCGGCGCGCGACCTGCAGAAAGCGTTTGTGTCGCCCGCGCAAGCCGACGGCGGGTCGGTTACGGCGCCGATCATCATCGGCACGACGACGGACGCCGGTTATACCGAGCGCATCAAGCCCAATACGACGATTGCGCCGCGCTCGCACGTGCTGAACGTCCCGCCGGCCTCCATCAGGGAATGCCTGGAAATCCTTGCCGTGCTCAAACCGCGTTTCGAACGCGATTATGGATTGGCGGTCACCGATGACGCCGTCAAAGCCGCCACGACGCTGGCCGCCCGTTATGTGGGCGATCAGCCCTTGCCGGGCGCTGCGGTGCGCGTTATGAACCGCGCCTGCGCGCTGGTTAAATCCAGCGAGAGCGCCACGGCTTTCAAAGCGGAAGTCAGCACCGATAACCGGCTGGACGCTGAGGACGTGACGCTGGCGGTCAGCCTGATGACCGGCATCCCGGTCACCCGCCTGGGCGCCGATGAGCGCACTAAATACGCCCAGATCACCCAGGCGCTGCAACAGCGCGTGGTGGGACAGGATGAGGCGATACTGGCGGTCAGCCGCGCCGTCAAATCCGCCCGCGTCGGTCTGAAGGATCCCAAACGGCCGATCGGTTCCTTCCTGTTCCTCGGCCCCAGCGGCGTGGGCAAAACCGAGCTGGCCAAGGCGCTGGCCGAATTCCTGTTTGGCAGCGAGGATGCCCTGATCGCCCTCGACATGAGCGAGTATCAGAAAGATGACACGATCAACAGGTTGATCGGCGCGCCGCCCGGCTACATCGGGTTTGAGGGCGGCGGGCAGTTGACCGACCGCATACTGAAGTCGCCCTACGCCGTGGTGCTGTTCGACGAGGTGGAGAAAGCTCACCCGCGCATCCTGGATATATTGCTGCAGGTGATGGAGGAAGGCCGCCTGACCGACGGGCAGGGGCGCATGGCGAACTTTGCCGAAACCGTCATCCTTCTGACCAGTAACCTGGGTTCGCAATACCTGGGCGATCTTTCGCTGGGCGATGCGGCGCGCGAACTGGCCATGAGCGATGTCCGGCATTTTTTCCGCCCGGAGTTCCTGAACCGGCTGGACGAGATCGTGATGTTCAAGCCGCTGTCGCCCGATACGCTGCGCACGGTGCTGGACATGATGGTGAACAAGGAGGTCAAGCTGGCGCAGGAGCGCGGCATCGCGCTCGATATCGAGCCGGCGGCGCGCGACTGGATGCTGGCGCAGAACGACCATCCCGAGTGGGGCGCCCGCCCGCTGCGGCGCATCCTGCAGCGCAGCGTGCGCGAGAAACTGGCCGACTACCTGCTGTCGCTGGACGCGCCTCCCTCAAAAGTGATCGTCGACGCCCGCGCCGGCAACCTGGTATATCGTTGAGGGGGTTACGCGCTGTGTAGCGGTTTTATTCACACTTGACTCAAACCGCGTGTTGCGGGTAAAATCAAGTTTTGCCAGTCGTGGACTGGATTAGCTATGTGCGCGCACTTGACGGCAGCGTGCCGATGTAGCTCAATTGGCGGAGCAGTCGATTTGTAATCGACAGGTTACGGGTTCGATTCCCGTCGTCGGCTTTCGGGCTCGTTACGGAGTTCGGTTACAATTTAAGATGCAGTGCAGTCATGGGTCGATGTCCCGAGCGGCAAAGGGGACGGACTGTAAATCCGTTGGGCACAGCCCTTCGCAGGTTCGAGTCCTGCTCGGCCCACTCAAGCCCACATAGCTCAGTTGGTAGAGCACACCCTTGGTAAGGGTGAGGTCTCCGGTTCAAACCCGGATGTGGGCTTAAGAATGCATGTTGCGTATTTCGTTGAGCTTTATTGGCGCGACGCAATACGCGGTAGACCAATAACTAAACAACAAAAACGGAATACGGGAGACACCAAGAGATGGCGAAGGAGAAATACTTACGGACGAAGCCGCACGTGAACGTAGGGACGATCGGGCACGTGGATCATGGGAAGACGACCCTAACGGCGGCGATCACGAAGGTGCTGGCGATGCGGGGGCGGGCGCACTACATGGCGGACGACCAGATCGAC
>JAMCQN010000070.1 GCA_023382055.1 Chloroflexota bacterium | reverse complement strand
CTCCGAGTTCGGGCCGAACTGCGTTCGGCTTGAGAACTCGGAGGTGTGGAATTTGGTGTGGAACTAATCCCTGCGAAGGCTTCGCAGCCCTGCCTGCTGGGAGGGTTGATCCAAAAGCCGCAATGCAGGCAGGCAACCCTTCGCAGGGTTTGGTACTGACAACAGGCAGGTATAACCATGACTACAACCACTGGCGTCACCCGACGCTTGTCAACACTCGACCGCTATCTGACGCTGTGGATTTTCCTGGCGATGGCCGCCGGCGTCGCGCTGGGCGCGCTGATCCCATCCGTCGAGTCCTTCATCAACCAGTTCCAGGTTGGGACGACCAACATCCCCATCGCCATCGGGCTGATCCTGATGATGTACCCGCCCTTCGCCAAGGTGAAGTACGAGGAACTGGGCGAGGTATTCCGCAATAAGAAAGTGCTGGGCATCTCGCTGGTGCAGAACTGGCTGGTCGGACCGATCCTCATGTTCGCGCTGGCGATCATATTCCTGCGCGACAAGCCCGACTATATGGTGGGGCTGATCATGATCGGGCTGGCGCGCTGCATCGCCATGGTCATCGTGTGGAACGAACTGGCCAAAGGCGACACCGAATATGCCGCCGGGCTGGTGGCCTTCAACAGCATCTTCCAGGTGCTGTTCTACAGCGTGTACGCCTGGGTGTTCATCACCGTGCTGCCGCCGCTGTTCGGCATGCAGGGCAGCGTGGTGGCGATCAGCATCGGGCAAATCGCGCAGAGCGTGTTCGTCTACCTGGGCATCCCCATGATCGCCGGTTTCCTGACCCGCTTCCTGCTGGTGCGCGCGCGCGGCAGTGAATGGTACCAGCGCCAGTTCATCCCGCGCATCAGCCCGATCACGCTGATCGCGCTGCTGTTCACCATCGTGGTGATGTTCAGCCTGAAAGGCAACCTGATCGTGCAGATTCCGCTGGACGTGGTGCGCATCGCCATACCGCTGGCGCTGTATTTCGTGCTGATGTTCCTGATCAGCTTCTGGATGGGGCGCCGGCTGGGCGCGGACTACGCCAAAACGACAACGATGTCGTTCACGGCGGCCAGCAACAACTTCGAGCTGGCTATCGCCGTGGCGGTGGCGGTGTTCGGGATCGGTTCCGGGGTGGCCTTCGCGGCGGTGATCGGTCCGCTGATCGAAGTGCCGGTGATGATCGGACTGGTGAACGTGGCGCTGTACTTCCAGCGGCGTTACTTCGCTCATGAACTGCAACCCGCCGGGGCGCAGGTCATCGGCGCGGCCGCAGAAGCCTGCCCGCCCGCCGCCACACTGCCCAGGTAATCCCATTGGGTTGGATGTCAAACGAGGGTCAACATGGTCATGTAAGAGAGAACACGTCACAGGTCCGGACGTTTGCACCTCCGAGTTCTGCCAGAACTCGGAGGTGTGGAATCTACAGATGCGTTAAAATAGCAAGTGTCGGTTGTTCGGTCTGCCCCCGTAGTTCAAATGGATAGAACACCGCCGTCCTAAGGCGGGTGTTGTGGGTTCAAGTCCTGCCGGGGGTATTGTTGTGCAAGATAATTGCAGCCCCTTATCGGGGACATGTGTGATACCGTAAGGAACCACTTGATGATGAGCGCGACCACAATTTCAGTTCAACTACCAGCCGAGATATACACCAAGCTGGCTCAATTGGCTGCCGAAGAACAGGTTGATCCAGTTGCAGTGGTGTCGCGCCTGGTCGACCTTGCGACACAGCACCGCGCCTGGTTACGCAACCTGTCTGCGTTGCGCGAGCAGATCGAACGCGATGGGGGGTTACATATAGGAGCCAGCCGCGAGGAAGTCGTGGAGCGCATGCGGCAGACACGTCAGGACATCTTCGACGCTGAATATGCGCATCTCTATCGATCAGCCGAATCAACAAGCCAATCGTGCCGGATACCGATATGCGCATCCTGGCGGCTGCCTCGCGAGCATCGCGATCATCCATAAGAATCTGTCCGCCGCGCCGCGCAAGTCACGCGAAGCCGGGGAAGAAGTCCTTCTTGATCTGCCGCCGGTGCACGCCCATCTCAATCAGCGTCTGCTCAAATTCGGTGACCATCGCATTCGGCCCGGACAGATAGAACACGCACTCCTGATAATCCGGCGCTTCGCTCCTGATTATCTCGGCGCTGATATGCCCCACGCCGCCTTTCCAGGTTGTCGGGACGCGATTGCGGTCGGTCAGGGTGTATATCGTCCGGATGCCCAGCTTGAGCCGCGCTGTGTTGAACACATCGTGATACACGATGTCGTTGATCGTGCGCGCCGCATAAAACAGGGTGATCGGGCGGCGCTCGTTGCGATCCAGCAGATACTTGATCATGCTGCGGAACGGGGTGATGCCGATGCCGCCCGCGATCAGGACGCATTTATGCCGCGGATTGCGGGGCAGCGTGAAATCGCCTGCCAGTTGCGCCGCCGCGATGCGGGTAGCGCCATCCATGCTCAGCAGGGCCTGCTTGTAGCTGCTGGCATCCGCCGGGAACTTGATGCCCACGCGCAGGTTGTTTTCAGTCGGCGAGGACGCCAGCGTGAAGTAACGCCGGTTGCCCCGGCTGTCGGGCTCAGGGTGGTCGAGCGTCCACTCCATATACTGCCCCGGCGCATAGGAGAGCGGGCGGCTGGGTACGAAGATGAAATCCCACAGGTCGGAACCCAGGTGAATCTTGTCCTTCAGCGTCAGCACCAGCTTCTGCTTGGGGCTGACGAGATAGGAGAAACAGTTGCCCATCAGGATAGCCAGTTCGGGCGTGATATAGAACGACCCGAAGTGCACCTGCGGGGAGAACAGAAACCCCACCAGCGCGCCGTAGACGATCTGCAGCCTGCGCGTCGGCGGCATGGTCAACGGTTCGGTCAGGATGACGAAGGCGAAGAACAGCAGCGGCGATGCGACCAGCATCTGTTGCAGTGTGACGATGAGATCGCTGCCGGCCAGCGCCGTGAGCGCCAGCGAAGTGAGCAGTGTCGCCGCGAAGAAACTCGCGACCATCCCCCAGCGGCGCAGCTTGCGCACCAGCAGCACTCCCCCGATGAGGACGAAGGGCAGCATAGGGCCGCTGCCCACCCACCAACTGGCCGTCTGATTGAGCGTGAGCGCAGTCAGCGCCACCGCGAACGCGGCCGGGTTGAACAGATGCTTGCCGCGGATGGCGATGATGTACTTCGAGGCCATCGCGAGCACGGCGATCCACCCGATGGTGACCAGGTCGGGATAACCCGTCAGCGGCGTGATGATGAGCGCCAGGATCAGCGCCGTGATATAGGACGATTCCACGTTGGCCGGCACGCCGAACGCCTTCGCGAAGATCGTGTTGGTGAGCCAGCACACCGCGATCAGAAAGCCGGTTGTGAACAGCAGCGCCCAGGGATCGATGGGCAGAATATGCGCGAAGGAGAGCAGCGTCGCGACGACCAGCAGGAAGACCAGGTAGTAGGCCGCCAGGCTGTACATCGTGATGCGATTTAGCCAATTGTCAATGTGTTTCATGATTGCAGAACATACCTCTCGAAGCCGTCGGTAAAAGTCGCCACGCCGGCCTGATCGATCTGATACGCTTCAAATCCTTCCAGCGTGCCGATGAACGACACGCCGCGCTCGTCCATGGCGAATGCGGCCGTCGCGAAACGATCGGCCTCGTAAATGTTGGGGCCGATCACCGTCAGGCTCAGCACGCTGGTCTGCAGCGGCGCATCCCCCTTCGGGTTGTAGATATGCTGCCCGCGCACATACGTGCCGGAAGTCGCCACGCCGCAATCGCTGATCTCCAGCACCTTGACAATCTCGCGCATGTTAAAAGGGTTTCGGATGCCCACGCGCCATTTCTCGCCCTGGGCATTCACGCCGGCGGCTTCGATGTCGCCGCCCGCCTCGACGTAGAAGTTCCGGTATCCACGCTCGCGCAGCATCGCCGCGGCGTTCAGGATGGCCCAGCCTTTCACCAGGCCGGAGGGGTCGTAATGCCCTTTGTGCAGGATGTCGAAGTAGCCGTCGGTATCCTGGCGGGTCTCCTCGGCCATCGCGAAGATCGTCTGCATCGGCGCGCTGGCCTGCGACAGTTCCAGGCGCTTCTGGTTGATGCGCGATATCTCGCTGTCGGGTTTGTAGGTGCTGAAGGTATCGTCGACGTATTCCAGAAACAGGAAAGCATCGTCGATGGATTCCTCGCGCGCGGAAGCGTCCGCGATTTCAAGCAGTTGCAGACGCCCCATCATCAAGCGGGTCTGTTTCATGCGTCAGCTTTTCGCGCTGTTCAACGCAGTCTGCAGCGACTCGATGAACGCCTGGCTGGTCAAGGTGGCGCCGCCGATGATATCGACCTGGGCGCTTTGCGCCTGGACGGCCTCCTGCTGCAGCCACGGCATGGCCTGACTGTTGATATCGGCCGAGCGGCGCCGGTCATGGGGATAGTCCAGGAACTGCACGTTCACGATCTTGCCTTTCTGGATCGCCACTTTCACCTGCACGGCGCCGTAGTAGGCGTCGGCGACGTCGCCGGTGAACTGGCCGTCTTTATACCCGCTGGCGACAGCCGCCGGCGGAACCGGCGTATCGGTTGGGGGCGCCGCAGTATCTGTCGGCTGAGGGGCATCCGTAGGCTGTGCAGCGGACTTAGTCGGCGCAACCGGCCCGATAAGGGCGGTATTAGCAGGCGCTGACTGCGCGGTGCTGGTTGCATCGGGAGCCAGCGCAGGCTCTGGCGCGGTGGTTGGATAGATCGTCGCTGCCGGCGCTTGCCGGCTCGCCTGTGTGGATGCCTGCAACGGCGCCACGCCGCCTGCCGTATTGGGGTTGCTGTTGTTCTCATTGAGGGCGTACACTGCGAAACTCGCCACGACAAATGCCGATATGAGGTACTTGCGCATCATAGCGGCATAACTGCGTTTCTTCACAGGTTGATTCTTTGACATAACACCTTCTTCAGCTGATCCGGGCGACCTGTTTTGCGCCAGCAGCTTCTATGAATTTCACACGGCCAGTTTAGGCTGCGATAGTTGGGATTTGGTAAGAATGGGCAAAGAGTTCGCTGAGTGTCCGGACTCCGGTCACTCACATGCTGGTAGCCGCGCCACCGGTCCGCATTATCCATAGGCGCTACCGGAGTTATGCGTCCAATTACCGTCTGGTATACTCGTTCTGGCAAGCAAGCGTATAAAAGCAGCAGGCTCTCAAACGATTCACATGCCTCGCGTTGGTTTCCTCGTTGCCGGTTCAGGATATGATGAGACTGTTCAGCGCCTCTCGACCTGTCATTGGGGCGTCTGCAACTGCTCGTCCCGTGTGTATCGGGACGCCCTGTGGCGCGCCGTTCACTCCGGTCCCACCGCGACATCAACCTCGCCACAACTGGATATTGCATTCTGAATAGTTCTATGTTTAAGGTCATACTTGTACCTATCGATCGCTCTTCACATTCTGAGGTAGCGCTGGCGCGCGCCGTGTCATTGGCGCGCAGCTTCGATTCCCACCTCATCCTCTTGAATGTCATCGATATCGCCGGTTGGACCACTTCTACGGCAGTCGTCAACCCACTGGACTGGCAAATCCAAAAGACTGACGCGATGCAATACCTGCAGGAGCGCGCGGGCCAGTTACAGGCGCTGGGGCTGGATGCCGGATGGCAGATGCTGCAGGGTGACGCGACGGCTCAGATTGTCGATTTCATCAAGGAGCACGCAGTGGACCTGACCGTCCTCGGCGCAACCGGCCAGAACACCGACCAGGAATGGAACATAGGCAGCGTGGCCTACAAACTGATCCAGCGCGCCCGCGTCTCATTGCTGCTGGTGCGCGGCGCTGCATTACCGGACGATCAGGGCGAACAGCGTTACAGGCGCATCCTGTTGCCCATGGACGGCTCGCAGCGCGCCGAGTGCGTGCTCCCCGTTGCGGCGATTCTGGCGCGCCGGCAAGGCGGCCAATATATGCTGGCGCATGTGGTGCGGCGCCCGGAAATGCCCCGCCGTACGCCGCCTACACCGGACGAAGTCCGCCTGGCAGACGCCCTCGTCGACGCCAACCAGAAAGAAGCCGAGCGTTACCTGGCCTGGATCAAGGAGCGCCTGCCCGGCGAGGTTGAGACGCGCATCCTGGTGGGAAATAATCCAGCCTCTACGCTGCACCAACTCGCGCTGCAGGAGCAGATCGACCTGATCGTTTTGTCCGCCCACGGCTATTCGTACCAGCCTGAATGGCCGTATGGCAGCCTGACGGCAAGTTTTGTCATGCAGGGCGTTACCTCGGTGCTGGTCGTACAGGATGGGGATTAACCCATGTGCGCTTCGGGCAATCCCGTCAACCAGCGGACAGCGGGCAGCCTGTCACCTGTCCTGCACGAGCAGGAACGCACCCTGCGCGCCGTCATGCGCCGTTTCCGCGAGGACGTTGCTATCGACCGCCAGACGTCGGCGTCTCAGTGGATGCTGGACAATTATTACGTGGTGCAGCAGGCGCAATTCCAGATTCGTGAGGATATGCCCGCTGGATTCTATCACCGCCTGCCGGTGCTTCGCTCGGGCGAGCTACAGAGCCACCCGCGCATCTATGCCATCGCGCGCGAACTGGTCTGCCGCGAAAATGGCCTGATCGACGCCAATGGCATCCTGCGTGTCGCCGAAACGATCCGGGCATACCCGGATAGCCCTGTTGAAATAGCCTCACCTGCGGCGCTGACCATCGCAGAACTGTGGGCGCTGCCGGTGATGCTGCGCCTCAGCGCCATGCAATGCCTGTTGCAGGCAGCCTGCCACGTGACCGGCATCCGCAATGAAACCGAATTGCCGGACATCCCGCTGCTGCCGAGCATCAAAGACGATCAGGCCATCGCGAATGCCGTTCTCACCCTGCGCGCGCTGGACACGCAGGACTGGCAGGTCTTCTTCGAGGAGGTCAGCCAGGTCGAGCGCATCCTGCACAATGATCCCGCCGGCGCCTACACAGCGATGGACAAGGAAACGCGCGACGGTTACCGCAGGGTCATCGAACGACTCGCGCGCCGCACAGGCCGCGATGAACCCGCCATCGCGCGCGAGGTTGTCAGGCTGGCGCAATCGGCGCACGACTCCCGGCCTGATCCGAACGACGTGGCGGCGGCGCGCCGCGCGCATGTCGGCTACTACCTCATCGACACCGGTCGCTCCCTCCTGGAGAACGAACTGGGCTACAGGCCGCCGTTCTTTCAAAGCCTGCGCCGTTATGCGCGCCGTTATCCAACCCGCGTCTATCTGGGCAGCATCGCGTCGTTCACTGCCATCGTCCTGGGCATCGTGCTGCTCATCGCCTCTCGCAATGGCGCCTTGCCGATCGAGATCGCCGCTGCCGCCATCCTGACCCTCATCCCTGCTTCGAGCATCGCGATCGGCCTGATCAACTGGATCGTCACGCTGGCGCTGCCGCCGCGTGCGTTACCCAAAATGGATTTTGAGAAGGGCATACCGGCGGAGTACGCCGGTCTGGTCGTCATACCCTCCATGCTCACCAGCACAAACGAGATCAACTCGTTATTGAAACAGGTTGAACTGCATTACCTGCGCAACGCCGACCCCAACCTGTCTTTCGCCCTGCTGACCGACTATCCAGACGCGGCACAGCAAAACATGCCGGGCGATGCCAGCGTGGTCGAGCAGGCCAGCGCCGGCATCCGCGCGTTAAACGAGAAATACGCGCCTGAGCGCCACGGCGCAAACACTCCCTTCTACCTGCTGCACCGCGAACGCCGTTGGAACGCGAGTGAGCATCGCTGGATGGGTTGGGAAAGAAAACGGGGCAAGCTGGAGGAACTGAACCGCCTGTTGCGGGGCGATATCAACACCACCTATACCGTGCAGATCGGGGACACCCGCATCTTCCGCGGCATTCGCTACGTCATTACGCTGGATGCCGATACCAATATGTTGCGCCAGAGCGCGCAACGCCTGGTGGCGGCGCTGGCGCACCCGCTCAACCGCGCGGTATTCAACGCGCGCGGACAGGTTATCGCAGGGTACACCCTGTTGCAGCCGCGCACCGAGATCACGCCGATAAGCGCCAATCGTTCGCTGTTCACCCGTATCTTCGCCGGCGACGTGGGCCTCGACCTGTACACGCATGCCGTCTCCAACGTTTACCAGGACTTGTTCGGCACGGGCATCTATATCGGAAAAGGCATCTACGATGTGGACGCGTTCGAACGCAGCCTGCGCGGGCGCATCCCCGAAAACGCGCTGCTCAGTCATGACCTGTTCGAAGGCATCCACGGCCGCGTCGGGCTGGCCACCGACATCGTGCTGCTGGAGGAATATCCCCCGCACTACCTGGTGTATATGCGCCGCAATCACCGCTGGATACGCGGCGACTGGCAACTGTTGCCGTGGCTGCTGCCGCGCGTTCCGCACAACGGCAATGGGACAATCCGCAACGACCTCTCGGCCATCGAGCGCTGGAAAATTCTGGACAACCTGCGGCGCAGCCTGCTTGCGCCTACGCTGCTGCTCACATTCATCGCCGGCTGGTTCTGGTTGCCAGGGTCGACCTGGTACTGGACCATTTTCGGGATATTGACGCCCGCCGTGCCGGTAATCGCCGGCGCGCTCAGCGGTCTGGCGCGCAGCATCCTTATCAATAGACGCACCGGGCGCCACTCGCTGCGCGGGGTTATCGCGCCGCTGCGAGACAGCGTGCTGCGCTGGTTGCTGGAACTCGCGTTTATTCCTTATGAGACCAGCCTTGCGCTGACCGGCATCGCCATCACGCTGGTGCGCGTGGTCTTCACGCGCCGGAACATGCTGGAATGGGTGACGGCGGCGCAGGCTGCGCGAGAGTCGGGACATGAAATCAGCCGGCGCGTGGCGTTGCGCCGCATGCTGACGGCGCTGGTCATGACGGCGCTCCTGGCTGCGCTGATCGTATGGATGAACCCAATCGCGCTGGCGCCCGCGCTGCCGCTGCTGTTAGCCTGGCTGTTTTCGCCGGAGATCGCCTTCCTGATCAGCCTGCCGGTAAACCGCGCGCCGCAGCAACTCCCGGATGCCCGGAATCAGGTGTTGCGCAAACTCGCCCGGCGCACCTGGCTGTTTTTCGAACAATTTGTCGGCCCGGAGGATCACTGGCTGCCGCCCGATCACTTCCAGGAGGCGCCGCTGGGACAGGTGACACCCCAGACCTCGCCGACCAATATCGGTCTGCTTCTGCTCTCCACGCTGGCGGCCTATGACTTCGGCTACGTCGGGCTACAGGAGCTCGCCACGCGGCTGCAACTGGCTTTTGAGAGCCTGAGCAAGCTAGAACTGCATCGCGGGCATTTGTTGAACTGGTATGACACGCGCAGCATGCAGCCGCTGTCGCCGCGCTACATATCCACGGTGGATAGCGGCAACCTGGCCGGCTGCTTGATCGCGCTCAGGCAGGGGTTGCAGGCGTTGCAGCGCGCCCCGCTGCTGCGCTGGCAGTTCTGGGAGGGTTTGATCGACACGTACGGTCTGCTGGATGACGTGGTGGGCGAGTTTGATGCGGCAGGGCCGCACGCCGAGACGCAGACGCTGCATGCGGAGATCGCGCATATCTGCGAACGCGTTCAGTCGGTCAGGCAGACGCCACAGGCGTGGATTCCGCTGCTCGAGTCCATCGCCAGTGAGAGCCGGCTTGAGATCAACCAGGCGTTGTCTAAACTGGTGGCGGCCAGCACAGGCGGAAACGCGAGCGTCGATCCCGCCATACTTCAACGCCTGCACCTGGTTTCAGAGCGCGCGCGCAGCCACCTGGAAGGCGCACGCCGCGAGATCCAGACGCTGCTGCCGCCTGAGTTACAGGTCCGCGGGCCTATCCTGGAGTTAACTCTGGACAGCCTGCCGAAGTTGCGCCAGGCGCCGGATACGCCATGGGCGGCGCAGGACGATAGCCTGGCAAATGCCGCGACTGCCGCGCAGGCGCTGACACGGACGCTATGCGATATCGAGGCGCAGGCCGAGCGCATGGTGCAGGAGATGGATTTCACCTTCCTGTTCGACTCCCAGCGCCAGGTATTCCATATCGGCTACAACATTGAGGCGGCGCGGTTGGACAACAATCACTATGACCTGCTGGCTTCGGAAGCGCGCATCGCCAGCCTGGTCGCCATCGCCACCAATGACGTGCCGGCGAGCCACTGGCTGCATCTGAGCCGCGCACTCACCGAGGTGGACGGCACGCGCTGCCTGTTGTCGTGGAGCGCGACGATGTTCGAATACCTGATGCCGGCGCTGTTGATGCGCAGCGTCGACGGCACGCTGCTGCGCGAAAGCGACCGCGCCGCCGTGCAGCGCCAGATCGATTATGGCCGCGAGAAACGCGTGCCGTGGGGCGTCTCGGAGGCGGGCTACTTCGCCTTTGACTCAGCCATGAATTACCAGTATCGCGCTTTTGGCGTGCCCGGCCTGGGTTACCGGCGCGAGCCGGCCGACGAACTGGTCATAGCACCCTACGCATCGGCGCTGGCTTTGCGCTTCGCGCCGCCGGCCGTGCTGGATAACATCGAACGGTTGATCAAGGAAGGCATGTTGGGCACGCACGGCTTTTACGAGTCGGTCGACTACACGCCATTGCGCTTGCCTATGGGCGAGCAACGCGCCGTGATTCGTTCGTACATGGCGCATCACCAGGGCATGATACTGCTGTCTCTGGTCAACTATCTGCACGCGGACGTGATGGTGAACCGTTTCCACGCCGACCGCCGCATCGAGAGCGTGGAGACGCTGCTGCAGGAGAAAGTGCCCTACGATACGCCGATTGAGGCGCCGCTGGCCGACGAGGAAGCCTTGCCCGTGCAGGTCAGGAAACCACCCGCCCCGATCCCGCCGTGGCGCGTGTTGATTGTTCCGCCGGTACCTCAGGCACATTTCATCTCCAATGGCCGTTATGGCATCCTGCTGACCAGCGCCGGCGGCGGTTACAGCAGTTGGCAAAACCTCGAACTGACGCGCTGGAGCCCCGATGCAACGGCGGAGTCTGCCGGCTCGTGGTTATACCTGCAGGAGGAAACCCCGGACAACCGGACCTCCCCGCTGTGGTCGGCCACGTTTCAACCGACGGCGGTGTGGCCGGAGAGCGAACACGTCGATTTTCACGCGCACATGGTCGAATACGTCCGCGTCGATCGCGGCATCGCGATGACGCTGCGCATCACCGTGGCGCCGGACGACGACGTGGAGATTCGCCATGTTTCGCTGGCCAACCACACAGACAGCGTCCGGCGGCTGCACGTGACCAGTTACGGCGAAGTGGTGATGTCGCCCCATAACGACGGCCAGCGCCACCCCGCCTTCAACAAGCTGTTCGTGGAGAGCGAGTATGTGGCCGACCAGCACACGCTGTTGTTCCGCCGCCGCCCGCGCACAGCCGAGGAAGCCGGCCAACCGGTCTATATGGCGCATTGCGCGTTCGGCGATGCGAGCGCCGCACAAGGCAGATATGAAAGCGACCGCGCGCGTTTCCTCGGGCGCGGCGGTGCGCAGCACAACCCGCAGGCGTTGCAGCCCGACACACAGCCCGGTGAACCGCCAATCGCCGGCGCACACGCGCTACTCGACCCCGTCTTCTCCCTGACCGAGACCATTGAACTGCCACCGCATGGAACCGCCCAGGTGGCATTCATCACGTTGGTAGCGACTTCACGCCAGAGAGCGCTGCAACTCGCGGAACGATATCGCGCATCGAATGTGGTCGACATGGCAATCATGCAGGCCGCAGTGCGCGCGCGCCTGGAACTCGACGAGTTGGGCATCGATTCGGCTGAATTGCAGCAGGCGCAGCAACTGCTTTCGGCGCTGCTCTATCCAAACTTCGCCCTGCGAGCCGGCGCCGCGACTATCGCCGCGAACCAGAAAGCCCAGAATGGCCTGTGGGCGTATGGCATATCGGGCGATAACCCCATCCTGTTGCTGCGGCTGAACAGCATGGATGATTTGACGCATGCAGAGACGCTGCTGCGCTTGCATCACTACTGGCGCAACAGGCAATTGAAAATCGATCTGGTGATCCTGAACCGCCAGGGCACAACCTACAACCAGGAGTTGGGCGGCGCTCTGCGCCGGCTGCTGGTGCGGATGCACAGCGACACCCTGCTTAACCGCAATGGCGGCATCTTTGCCGTGAACGCCGACCAGATGAGCGACGAGGATCGCGTCCTGCTGGAGACATCCGCGCGCGCCATCATCGATCCAACCAAAGGTTCGCTGGCAGGCCAGCTTGAGGCGATGCAGGCGCAGCCCAACCGGTTGCCGACGCTGATGCCGACGCTGCCCGAACGAACCGACGCTGGCGCGGTTCCGGAAGCCGGCATCACGCGCCCCGCCGGGTTGTTGTTCGACAACGGACTGGGCGGTTTCAGCGCGGATGGGCATGAGTACGTCATTTACCTGCGGCCGGGGCAATCCACGCCCGCGCCCTGGATCAACGTCATTGCCAACCCCGATTTCGGTTTCATCGTCAGCGAGTCGGGCGCGGGTTATACCTGGGCCGGCAACAGCAGCGAGAACCGCCTGACGCCGTGGTCGAACGACCCGGTGCTCAACGCACCCGGCGAAGCGTTATACCTGCGCGATGAGGAAACGGTGGAAGTGTGGTCGCCCACGCCGGCGCCCTGCCCGGCCCCTAGCTGATCCGCCATGGCGCGGGCTACTCCCGCTTCGAGCATCACAGCCACGAGTTGAAGCAGTCGCTGCGCGTGTTCGCCGCCGCTGACGATCCGATCAAGATTCTGCAACTGCGATTGGAAAACACCTCCGGGCGCACGCGCCGCATCACGGCGACCCTGTATCTGGAATGGGTACTGGGAACCAGCCGCGAGGTCACCCAGCTTTATCTCGTGCCGGAGTATGAAAGTCAGCGTCAGGCCATGCTGGCGCGCAATCCCTACAGCATGGAGTTCGGCGAGCGCGTGGCGTTCGCAGCCGCGAACCTCCCACTGCATGGCCTGACGGCGGACCGCGCTTCTTTCCTGGGGCGGCCTGGCAGTATTCACCATCCGGATGCGCTGCAGCGAATCGGCTTGAGCGGCAGAGTCGAGGCGGGTCTGGACCCCTGTGTGGCGTTGCAGGTGCACGTGGACCTGCAGCCCGGCGAGGCCGAGGAGTTGCATTTCATGCTCGGACAGGGCGCCAGCCGCGAGGAAGCGTTGCAACTGGTCGACCGCTACCGCGATGAGCAGCTCGTGCAGAAGGCGTTGACGACGGCGACCCAACGCTGGGACGGGTTGCTGAATACCGTGCAGGTGCACACACCCGAACCGGCGCTGGACCTGATGTTGAACCGCTGGCTGCTCTATGCGGCGCTGTCCTGCCGTATCTGGGGGCGCTCTGCGTTTTATCAATCGGGCGGGGCTTTCGGTTTCCGCGATCAGTTACAGGATGTCATGGCGCTGCTGGATGCCGCGCCGCATCTGGCGCGTGAGCATATCCTTCTCGCCGCCGCGCACCAGTTCGAGGCTGGCGACGTGTTGCACTGGTGGCATCCGCCATCCAGCCGCGGCGTGCGCACGCGCATATCGGATGACATGCTATGGCTGCCCTATGTGGCCGCCCGTTATGTGGCTGCCAGCGGCGACGACGCGATTCTCAACGAGCACATCGCGTTCCTGAAGGCGCCGCCGTTGGACAAGAAGGAAGAG
The DNA here is from genome assembly GCA_023382055.1 of Chloroflexota bacterium. Classification (GTDB taxonomy): domain Bacteria; phylum Chloroflexota; class Anaerolineae; order J036; family Brachytrichaceae; genus CAIXPS01. The sequence continues at coordinate 3,145 of JAMCQN010000070.1, read as the reverse complement.
GAGCGCTACAGCATATATCCCGCCGCCAGCGAGACGGCCACGCTGCTCGAACACTGCCGGCGCGCGATCGACAGAGGCGCCACCGCAGGATCGCACGGCTTGCCGTTGATGGGCAGCGGCGATTGGAACGACGGGATGAACCGCGTGGGCAGCGCCGGCGCCGGTGAGAGTATATGGCTGGGCTGGTTCCTGTACGCCGCGCTGAACCAGTATGCCGACCTGTGCGACCTGACCGGCAACCGCGCCGAGGCGGAAGCGCGACGACAGCAGGCTGCCAGGCTGCGCGCCGCGCTGGCTAAAAATGCCTGGGACGGCGCATGGTATCTGCGCGCTTATTACGACGACGGCACTCGCCTCGGTTCATCCGTCAATAGCGAGTGCCAGATTGACTCTATCGCACAGTCGTGGGCGGCGCTGTCGGGCGCGGGAGAACCAGCGCATGTGGCGCAGGCGATGCAGGCCGTCAAAGGCCGGCTGGTTCGCCCGACCGAGCGCCTGGTGCTGCTTTTTACGCCCCCCTTCGATAAAACGTTGCGCGACCCGGGCTATATCAAGGGCTACGCGCCGGGGGTCCGCGAGAACGGCGGGCAGTACACTCACGCCGCCATCTGGACGGCCTGGGCATTCGCAGCATTGGGCGACGGGAACACGGCGATGGAGCTTTTCCAGCTACTCAATCCAATCCTGCATGCGGATACGCCGGCCGAGGTTGACCGGTATAAAGTGGAACCCTACGTCATCGCCGCCGATGTATACGGCGCGCCGCCACACACCGGCCGGGGCGGCTGGACCTGGTATACCGGCTCAAATGCCTGGATGTATCGACTCGGCCTGAACGCTATCCTGGGCATCCAACGCAAAGGACAGGTGCTGGAAATCGCTCCGTGCATCCCCGGTGCCTGGCCAAGTTACCGTGTGTCGTATCGCTACGGCCAGGCAACCTATGAGATCGAGGTGGACAACACGGCAGGCGCCGGTAAGGGGGTCAGATCCATTACAGTGGATGACAGGCCGCTGCCCGGCCGTCAGATTCCGCTGCTCGATGATGGGAATACCCATCGCGTGTGCGTTACTCTGTAAATTACGGTTTTGCGAATCGCACGGTGCGGATGCGCCCAACAACGGGCTGTCGCTGTACGTACATCACCAGACGAGCGTCCTCCAGGCGGAGGACATATGCCACACCCAGTACAGGGCCATAGAATCGGCCCGCGTATTCGAGCAAATCATCATCTGCAGGGCGCGCCGGCGCCATGCGCCTGTAGATTTCGGCTGTAAGTCGCGCAAGGTGCGCGCCTATAGCCAGGAGGTCGGGGTCGGTGGTTCGTCACTGGCGTAATTGACGCCGGTCGGGACAACCGGTTCCATCTGATTAGCCAGAAACGCGCGGCGGTTTGCCTCCGTGAGAGACAGATGCCCAAACTGGTTGCTGACGATTTCGCCAACATCGGCGCTGCAGATGCGTGTCTCAACGTCCTTCACCTGCAGGGTCAACTCATTATTGTGCACCGCCGTCACGATCGCGCGTTCGGTGATGATGATGCGGCCGTTGCGGTGCCGCCACATGACTGGCGACCCGACGCCGATGCCGCGCTGCTCCGGCGTGCGCAGGTCAAGGCGTTGCTCGGCCTCCCAGTCTTCAAACGAGCGATAGACGCGCAACTGCGGACTACCCTTCAGCGCAATGGACCTGGGTCGTGCTTTAACATTGTTCATGGTTTCACCTCCGCCTGGAAGAACAAAGCCCCCCACTCACAACGAGTGGGGGGCTCTTTATGATTTTGCGAGTCAGTAACTGCTTTACCAGCGGTTATTGCTGCGGCGGGCGCCACGGTCGCCGCCGGCGCCACGGTCTTCGGGCGGCTTCGCCTCATTGACCTTGATCTCGCGGCCATCAACTTCCTGGCCGTTGCAAAGCTTGATCGCCTTCAGCGCATCCGCCGGGGTCTCCATCTCTACAAAAGCGAAACCGCGCGGCTGATTGGTCATGCGGTCCAGCGGAATGGCAACCGAGCGAATGGCGCCGGCTTTCTCAAACAGCTCGCGCAGTTTGGCTTCGCCCGTGTCATATGATAGATTGCCGACGTATAGTTTGTTGTTCATTTGGATCCTCCTACAGATCGAATGAGATTAAATGTGTTGTGCAATACGCCAGGCGCACCGCGCAACAATAATACTGATGTAGGACAATTCAGCGAGGAATCCCGATTATGCGATTCCGCAGAAGGAAACCAAGGGGTTAACCGACCTACTAATCGAATAAACGCCCACATAACGAGCGTCGCCGACTACCGGAAGAGTCACGCTGTAATCACTACTTACCGGCACATTCTACCACAGGTTATGCTGTATGCGATTGGATTATTATTAGCGCAATCGCAATCAATTCATATCCAGGAGGCCACATGCCAGCGAAACAAACAGCGCCGGCTGAGATCGCTCGACTCAAGGTGACATTGCGCGGCAGCAAACCACCTATCTGGCGTCGCATTGAGGCGCCTTCAAATATCCGTCTCGATAAATTACACGACGTGCTGCAGATCATCATGGGATGGAAGTACGCGCATTTGCACCAGTTCATCGTGAACGCACATGACCGTACAAATACTGTTTTTTACGGCGCCATCGACTCCGATATGGGGTTTAACCAGTTTGATGACTTGAACATGCGAAACGAGAGCAAAGCGCGTTTGAATGAGATCTTGACCGCGCCAAAGTCCAGGATCATCTACGAGTACGACTTTGGCGATAGCTGGGAACACGACATCGTGCTGGAGAAATTGCTCCCTCCCGAACCCGGCGTGAAATACCCTCGCTGCATCGCCGGCAAACGCAACGGCCCGCCGGAGGATGTGGGCGGGATATGGGGTTACGCCCATCTGCTCGATGCGATAACTCACCCCGCCAGCTCGGATGATCGGGAACTAGTCGAATTGGTCGGCGGCGAGTTCGACCCGGAGGCGTTCGATCTGGAAGCCATCAATGCACGGCTACGCCGCATCCGTTTGAGCTAACGCATTCTCGTCCGCGCCAAAATCATATTCATCCCGCAGCTTTCAGGCTCCACAAGAGTTTGACCGTGAAAGTGGCCGCAGCGCGGGGTTAAAATGTTCGAGAACCCAGACTCCCGGAATCTGGCTGAGAA
>JAMCQN010000157.1 GCA_023382055.1 Chloroflexota bacterium | reverse complement strand
CCAAGAGCGACCGCTGCGCTATCATGAGGGTGCCTCCATACTCTGATGTGTAGCAACCTCAATGATATGGCGGCGGCCGCGTTTAGGCTGTGCCTGGGCGCGGCCTTCGATTTATGACCAACCCTCATTTAGATACGCTTGTGAGTGCGACGCCTTCCCCAATCGACGGGGTGACGACGACGCTGAACTATACGCAAGCCTGCGGCTACAACACCATCGGCAACTTCGTCAGCAAGGCTGGTGTGACGCAGTACTACAGCGCGACCCAGCCGCACGCGGTTAGATCACTCTCTGATGGCTCATCGTTCCAGTATGACTCCAACGGCAACATGACCCAGCGGGTGGAACTAAGCGGGACGCAACTCATCACCTATACCCAAGATTGGGACGTGAGCAACCGGCTTGTGGTGATCACTAATACCGTGTCAGGGCAGGTGACGCAGTACTTCTATGACGCCGATGGACAGCGGGTGAAGCGGGTTACGCCACAGGGCACGACATGGTACGTGAGCGCAGACTACGAAGTGACGGGCCCTGCGCCTGTGGTGACTGTCACAGTCCCAACGACGTACACGCACAAGCTGTACTTCCCGATCATTGCCAACAGCACCCCGCCGGTGAATCTGGCGCCGGCGCGTGTGACGTATCGCTTCAACGGGCAGCAGGTGGCCGTAAGGGAAGGTGTGACGCTGACCTTCGTGCATGGCGATCATCTCGGCAGCGCCAGCCTGACGACGGACATCAGCGGCACGAAGGTGAGTGAGCTGCGCTACACGCCCTATGGTGAGACACGCTACAGCATTGGCGATACACCGACAAACAAGCGTTTTACGTCACAGCAGCAAGAGGTGAGCATCGGCTTGTACGACTACGGCGCGCGGTTCTATGACGCGCAGATTGGGCGGTTCATCAGCGCAGATGCAGTCGTTCCGCAGCCAGGCGATCCCCAAGCCTACAACCGCTACGCTTACGTTTTAAACAGTCCGCTTAATCATACAGATAGGAGTGGACATTGCCTGGATGATGTTTGTAATAATTCGGTTGTTAGCCATGTGACCTACAATGCGGGTTATGTCACATTACTCCAGTCCGTTATCCGTGAACACTCCCTGAACTCAAACATCGTGTCGCCACATTTTGTCGCACAAGTATTGGCAGTGGCGCGACAATCAAAACTGCCACCTCAACTATTGGCGGCCAGCATGTATGCAGAGATGCACAGCCGCTGGGTTAAAGACGAATTTGAAGATGCCGCAGTTACGGCGGTAGGCCAGTGCAGAACAGGTTGTGAGTTTGGCGATCCTATGTGGTCATTGGCTAAAGTTGGAGAGTTGTTCATAGCTAACGATCAGAGTTTCGGTCCGGCGAAGATCAAGCCAAGTGCAATTCTAAATTCCGCAATAACGGTCCCTACGCTAAGACAAGCTGGAATAAGTGTCCCATCCGATGCAACAGACGCAGCGGTGCAGTCACTCGATTTCGACCACAGTGTGCAGTTTGCGGCTGCATATCTGAAAGGACTGGCTGACTTACGAAAGGGCGACAGTTACAGGAACTCTCGTGAGTTTGACATGACTAAAGTGGATATGCAGGTTGTTCGAGTCGCTTACAACGAAGGATTAGCAACGTTTCGCCAATTGAGTGGAGGCACCTTTGATTTCTATCAGACAGCTACCAATATCAAGCCCGGTGGTGTTGGAGATGAAGTATCTCCCTGGCTGGATGCCTTTGCTGAGCTATATGGCGATTGAGTTTCAGCACAAATCAATAACCGGAGGATAGATGAAGGGTCTCTGTTTTTTTGTTGTCGTAGCTCTTATCTGTACAGGATGCTCCTGGGCAGGTCGCGACGCTGTGCGGTCTCAAGTGCGACAGACGGCGGATAAGCTGTCGCACCCGACTGGGAGTGTTATAGTGTTGACCGTGGATGATTTGCTGCCAGCAGGTAGCAGTGAGACGTGCTTTGCATCTAGTCGGGATTACCTGATAGGCACATCATTGTCTCCTGCTGATATTTATGATCATTACAACCGACAAATAGGGTCGGACTGGGTAAGGGTTACCGACCCTAACCACCCAATTTGGTCTATGGATGTAGGCCGATTTGGTCAGACTATTTCAATTTTATATAGGGATTCTGCTTTAGAAGCCAATTCTAAGTATCGCGACACTGTTATGACAGCACGCACACAGTATTCGACCACTTATGTACTCTATATCGGCGTCGTCACCGCTGATACATGCAAGGGGTAGTGGGTACAGCTATGCGGACACGGCGCACAAGCATGCGGTTACGTCGCTGTCGGATGGCTCATCGTTCCAGTACGACTCCAACGGCAACATGACCCAGCGGGTGGAACTAAGCGGGACACAACTCATCACCTATACCCAAGATTGGGACGTGAGCAACCGGCTGGTGGTGATCACTAATACCGTGTCAGGGCAGGTCACGCAGTACTTCTATGATGCCGATGGGCAGCGGGTGAAGCGGGTTACGCCACAGGGCACGACATGGTACGTGAGCGCGGACTACGAAGTGACAGGATCCGCGCCGGTACAGACGGTCACGGTTCCCGCGACGTACACGCACAAGCTGTACTTGCCCGTGATCGCCAACAGCACCCCGCCGGTGAATCTGGCGCCGGCGCGGGTAACGTATCGCTTCAATGGGCAGCAGGTGGCCGTAAGGGAAGGTGTGACGCTGACCTTCGTGCATGGCGATCATCTCGGCAGCGCCAGTCTGACCACGGACATCAGCGGCACTGTAGTTAGCGAGATGCGCTATTACCCGTTTGGCGAAGTGCGCTGGCAGAGCGGGACGATGCCGACAGACCGCACTTTCACCGGGCAACGTGCGGAAAACCAGAGCGCTGTGGGCAGCCTGATGGACTATGGGGCGCGGTTCTACAGCCCACTGTTGGGTCGTTTCATCAGCGCGGACAGCATTGTGCCGCGGCCGGGCGACCCGCAAGCCCATAACCGCTACAGTTACGTCCGTAACTCACCCCTTGCCTATATCGACCCGAGTGGACATAGCACCGATTGCCCTGCTGGCGATAATAATTGCTGGGTGAACCTGTGGACTTGGAACAACCGCTGGTATGAGGCACATGGACATTTTTGGGACGGCAAGGGGTGGAATACACCAGGAGATGCCAAGTTCGCCGATATGGGCATCGCAGTACAGACTCTTGGCGAAGCAGGCATTAGCATACTTGGAAAATGGAAGGATAAAGAGTTAACTCTAGTGGCGCAAGGAGTTGTCGCGCTGGCAGACAAGGTAGGAGGATTAGCCAAGTTACAAACGCTATTGGGTGGTGATACATTCTTTGTCCGATATCACCTTTATGTCACCTTCCCCCGTTTTATTCCAGCAATGGTAGGCCTCGGCCAATTGAGTGATGTGGTTAATAACACAATCGAATTCTTCAACAATATTTTTAGCAGTACGGATGATTACGCACGAGGGCAAACCGTTCATGAGCTGGCGCATGTGATAGATTATCACAGCAGTGCCTTTGGATTCCACGGGAATCAAATGTGGGTTGGTCGCTTCTCAATTGGCATCCCCGACCGCATGACAAACGACATAACAGAGTATGGAAAGCATGGAGCAACTGGACAGGCAATCGCCGAGTATTTCGCAGAAGCAATGGCCGATTGGGTTTATGGCGACAAGTACTTTGGACCATACAGTAACAAAACGCTGCGCAACCCATTAACGACAGATCAAGCAGAATTCCTGCATGATTACCTAATACGCTAGCGGGGGTCAGCTATGTATAGATTCAGAATAAAAATCTTGATCCCTCTATCATTCCTGGTAATCGTGGTGGGGATTAGTGCTTGCGAAGGTAAATCGCCGTTCAGTTGTGATGCTTTCAATGAGACTATTCTCAGCACTTTCCCAACCACGGACACTGAACCTAGGACAATTCGCATGTGGATAAATACACATTACATCACAGCCACTCCGTCACTAAAGGAAGGCACTGATACGCTAGGACGAACCTGGTTTTATTGGTCAATCAATCAGAGCGACTACAGAGCCACGGTCTCAAAAGAAGGATCTGGACTGAATGTTTATTTGACAGGCAAAAAACCGAGTCTGAAAGACGTTGTTGGCTGCTTGGGTAAACCTGGATTTTATGAGGCTCGCGTCCTCCCGCCGACCGATACAGGGTTTCTTACACAAGTCGGATTATGGTACCCGGTGAGAAAGCTGTACGTGTCCTCAACTGAATCCGGCTCTAACTTAGTAGTCAACGATTCCACCACTTTTGATAGGATATCGATACTGGATACTGAGTCAGTACGTCAGATGAAACTAAGACCTTGGCCTGCAGACTTAACAGACATTCATGTAGAGCCATGGCCATGATTGCGTGTCCAATAGAGCATCTTTGCTGACAATTGGACAGGCTAATGAGTAAGGCGCCTTCCCCAAGCGATGAGTTGACGATCACTCGGACTTATAGTGCAGACGGTCACGGTTCCCGCGACGTACACGCACAAGCTGTACTTGCCGATCATTGCCAACAGCACCCCGCCGGTGAATCTGGCGCCGGCGCGGGTGACGTACCGCTTCAACGAGCAGCAGGTAGCCGTAAGGGAAGGAGTGACGCTGACCTTCGTGCATGGGGATCATATTGGCAGCGCCAGCCTGGTAACAAGCATCACTGGCACTGTAATAAGCGAACTGCGCTACACGCCCTATGGTGAGACACGCTACAGCATTGGCGATACACCGACAAACAAGCGTTTTACCTCGCAGGAGCAACAGGCGGGCATCGGGCTATACTCGTTTGGCGCGCGCTTCTATGACGCACTGCTGGGGCGTTTCATCAGCGCCGACAGTGTCGTGCCGCGGCCGGGCAACCCACAGAGTTTGAACCGGTACGCATATTGTCTGAATAGTCCCTACTAATATAGGTAGTACTTACCACAGTGGCGCGGATATACTACAGAGCACGCGGAGGTACCGCATTAATGTCATATATATTAAATGCCATTGTTTATGTGGTTTCTTCTTGTCCCCTACTTCCGATCTCAAGCAAATTACCTTCAGGGTCTGCAATATAGAAATTTCGTATGCTAAATGGGAAGGTTTCAGGTTTTCCCGTAAATGACTTTATTCCAAGCGCCATTAGGCGCTCATATTCTATATCAACATCTGAAAATTTTGGCAGCCAAATACCTATTTCCATTGTTAAGTTAATTCCCTTCGGGGGGTAATAGGACTCCCCTACGGCTTCCGCAAAATTTTTCCGATCATACATTGCTAATGATAACGGCCCGCTTTTTGTTTTAAATTCCGCCCATAATCCGCCGTCCCAATCGGTATCAAATTCCATGATGTTTTTATAAAATGAAACCATTTTTTCTATGTCTTCAACAAAAAGAATTACACCTACATTAATATTCATACTATTCATTGTTTTACCTCGCTTTCGGTTTCTTTCATTTTACTACATCGAACACGACAACAGTATGTCATGTTTGATAATATAAATTTTCCATGTTAACAAATTCATTCGTTAAGCTGACATTAATGCTTATTTTGTCCGCTGTTATTTCAAATCTTTCCTCATAACCACAACATTGTCCTGTTCTGCCATTTTAACAAATCCGACCTTCTGATATAACCGAATGGGGCCGCAATTATCCCATTCGTATCGTTCGCTTCTCACGACGGGAAAGCTGACCACGGCCAGATACCCTTCGATTTTCGCGTCGGCTATGACCCGGTTCAGCAGTGCGGTGGCGACGCCTTTTCCGCGATATTCCGGGGCGATTTCAAAACACACCACGGCTTTTTCGCGATTTTCGACTGGCGCGTAAAAAGGCACATCATACATCGGTTCGACGGGGTTATTCGCTCTGTCGTTGGCGTTGCACCAACCGATCGATTTCCCATCCACATATGCCAGATAACCCCGCAAAACACCGTCCGCAATTTGCCGCTCGGCGACTTCCCGGGAGACGCGGCCGGGAACATGACCAGCAAGGCGGGCGTGACGTACAGCTACACGGACACGGCGCATAAGCACGCGGTCACGTCGCTGTCGGATGGCTCGTCGTTCCAATACGACGCCAACGGCAACATGACTGTGCGCATCGAGAAGGGTGTGGTGTATACGCAGACCTGGGACGTCGATAACCGGCTGGTGGAGGTAGTCAGCGGCACGCAGCACACGCAGTACTACTATGATGCCGATGGGCAGCGGGTGAAGCGGGTTACGCCACAGAGCACGATATGGTACGTGAGTGCGGACTACGCGGTGACGGGATCCGCGCCGGTACAGACGGTCACGGTTCCCACGACGTACACGCACAAGCTGTACTTGCCCGTGATCGGCAATGGGCGGGTTGAATACGGACCTGCATTGGCTGCTGCACATCCTGTCCTGGCTACGCGTCTGCGCGAGAAATGATGGACAGTTCGGCGACTTGGACTGCTTCCTCTACTTCCCGCCCAGCTTGCTGGCGCGGTAAGCGCGCCCGAACGCCGCGCCGTCGTAGCCCCCCTGGCCTTCGGCCAGTTCGTCCAGGCGCACCCACATGCCGTCGCGCTGCTGCGACAGCCGCGCCGCCAGCGCGGCCAGTTCCGGCTCGATCAGCACGTCATACAGCGTGGGTGGTTCGGACGCCGCCCCGCTCAGGTAGGGCATGATCTGCTCCAGCAGCGCCCGGTACAGAGTCTCCACCTTCGCCTCGAGGTACTCCACCGACTGCGCGTGGATGACAGTGGCGTAGAAGGGCAGCCAGGCCCCGCCGCCGATCAGCAGCGTGGCATTGCCGCCGTCGCGCCAGCTTAACTCGATCTGCTGCAGGCCGTGGCGGATGCCGCTGTGGCGCGCCGCCGCGATGCCCGGCCCCAGCATGCCGGCGACCATCGAGTAGGCATGGATGCCGTAATTGAATTCGTCAACTCCGCATCCCGCGAATACGGCGCGCGGCTTGACCGGCGTCCGCGCTCGGAATGCCTGCACCTCCGGCGCATAACGCAGCGATGAGCCGCCGGCGATGCGCGCGCCTGCGTCGATCCAGGCCTTGAACTGGCGCAGTTCGGCCAGGTTCCCGGCGATGGGTTTGTCCACCAGCACGGCCTTGCCGCGCGCCACAAATGGCGCGGCGCGGTTCAGGTGCAGGTCCCAGTTGCAACTGTGCACGATGGCGATCTGCACGTCGGGGTGCGCGGCCATCGCCTCCAGGCTGTCGAAAACATGCGGGATATTGTTCTGCGCGGCGAATTGCGCCGCGTAGCCATCCGGGTGGACCGTACCGCCGTCGTATACGCAGGCGACGGTATAGCCCAGGTCGCGCAGGATGGGGATCCAGGCCTGTGGGTGCGAGGTATCCAGGTCCACCAGCCCGATGCCTGTCGATGGCGATTGCATAATCTGCTGCATGTCGATGGTCCTCCGATGTTGTTGTGCGGTCGTAAGGCGCTAGCTTAGCCAGCGGTCGCGGTGCTGCGCGACAAAGTCGTCGTCGTTCAGATGCGGGTACTGGCGATAGACACGGTCGATCTCCTCGCTCTGGCCGGGTGACAGGCACTCCTCAGGGTCCACGCACCAGATGCCTTCCAATAGACCCTGGCGGCGTAACACCTCATGCAGCCCTGGGATGCAGCCACGGTAAGCGTTGGCGGCGTCAAAAAAGGCGGCGTTGCTGTCGGTGATCTGGTAGGCCAGTTGCATCAATTCGGTCGGGATGGGCGCGCGCGCCTGCGTCACGGCCTGCACCTGTTCGAGTATCCGCGATGCCGCGCGCGTCCACACCGCCCAATGACCCAGCAGCCCGCCAACGATGCGCACTTCCAGCGCGCCATCCTGCGGGTTTCTGTTCAGAAACGTAAAGGGGGTCAGCAAGTCGTGCAGAATGGTGTCGTCGTTGCCCGTGTACAGCGCGATGTCGCCGTGCCGGCCGGCATCCACGACCGCGCGCACCACATCCAGCGTGAAATAGCGGCTGAACGGAGCGATCTTGATGCCGATGACCGTCTCGATCTCGACGAAGCGCCGCCAGAAGCGATAGGAAAGCTGGATGCCGCCCACGGCCGGCTGCAGGTAAAAGCCCATGACCGGCAGCACCTCGCCGATACGGCGGCAGTGCGCCACCAGTTCGTCCTCGCTCCAGTGGCCCAACCCGCCCAGGCTCAGCAGCACCGCGTCGTAGCCGCTGTCTTGCGCCAGCGTCGCCTCGGCCAGCGCCTGCTCGGTGTCGCCCAGCACCCCGGCGATCATCAAAGGGTGCTGCGCGTATTCGCGCGCGGTCTGCATGGCCAGTTGCAGCACGCTGGGGTACATGGCGATCTCCGGCTGGCGGATGGCGAACTGGGTGGTATGGACGCCCACGGCCAGCCCCCCGCTGCCCGCCTCGATATAGTAACGCGTCAGGGCGCGCTGGCGGCGCTCGTCCAGCTTGCGCTCAGCCGTCAGGGCCAGAGGATGCGCCGGGATAACCAGGCCCTGCTGCAGCCGCCGGCGCACGGCATCGCAACGATCAGCCATTGTCCCAGCCTTAGTTTGTATTTCCCGGGTGGTTCGTGGTAACCCGTTCATCAGTTTAGCTGCTCCTAGAACTTGCCATCCCGTGTCTCAAAGTGCGTTGGCTTTGCCAGCGAGCGCCCGCCCTGCTGAATCCATTGCGCGGTCCACTCGATCATCTGGAACGCGGATACCCGGGGGTAGCCGAACAGGCGCTGGCACTCAGCCGCATTGGAAAGCAGCGCATCGCCGCTCTCCGTCCCGCCGAAGACCGGCGCCCGGCCGAATATCCCGCCGAAGCGCTCCGCCACCCAGCGCACGGACAGCGTTTCAGGTCCGGTGAGATTCAGAACTCGTGCGGGGCTGGCGCAGATGCCGAAAGACTGCAGGATGACCCGGTTGGCGTCGCCCTGCCAGATGACGTTGATATTGCCCATGTTCAGATCGATGACGTCCCCGGCCAGGACGCGCTGTGCGATGTCATGCAGAACGCCGTAGCGCAGGTCGTTGGCATAGTTTAGCCGCAGAATGGCGACGCGCGTGCCGCGGTCGAGCGATCCGTACTGGAACATGCGCTCGCGCCCCACGCACGATTGGGCGTAGTCGCCGCGCGGTTCGAGCGGGGTCTGCTCCGTTGCGCCGCCGCTGCTGACGGGGACAAAAGGATACACGTTGCCGGTGGAGAGCGCCACGATACGCGCGGCGGCGAACCGCCGGACTACCAGCCCGGGCAGGAAGGTGTTCAGCATCCACGTCAGCGCCTCCGCGCCGGTAGCGCCGAACTTCATCCCCACCAGGTGGATCACGTTTGGCGCATCGGGCAGATGGTCGAGCGCGCCGGGCTGCAGCAGATCGGCGCTGATCATGTCAATCCCGGCATCGGCCAGTTCGCGGGCGGCGTCAGGCGAGGTGAAGCGCGAGACGCAGTGCACATGCCAGGGCAGGCCGGCCGCCAGGATGCTGCGCCAGGCCAGTTGCGCCAGAGTGGGGCCCATCTTGCCCCCTGCCCCCAGGATCAGCAAGTCACCCCCCAGTTGTTCCACCGCAGCAACCGTATCGTCGTTTGGCGACGTCAGAAGATCATTGAGCTGCGTTTCGTCCTGCGGCGCCTTGTCGCTTTCACCCATCATATCCAACCATTTTATGTCGCCGCTTCCTGTCAACCGCATGTGGGCTGACCGAGCTGGCCAGAGGTCGAGCGAGGTCATTACCATCGCGTCAGCACCACCCTCACTCTTGTCGTCGTCCGTAGTTTGTTAATATAGATAACTATCTTGATGATATTATGGGTTTTACGAGGGCTTGTCAAGTGGATAAAGCGCCCGTAATGCCGTCACGGCACGGAGGTTAGTAAATGGTATTGACAAAACAGCTTTGCCCCTTATACTCATAATTGTTTGTCTTTAGCGCACCAGTCACGCCTTAGTACATAAAAAGTCTCGTCATGCTGTCAGGCATATGTTTTCCGGGTTAATACGAGAGGAGAGCACACATGAAAAAGCCAGTGACGCGCAAGTTAAGTCGCCGCATGTTGCTGAAGGCAGCCGCCTTTGGCAGCGTTGGTGCATTAGTGGCGGCTTGTGCACCACAAACCGTCACCGTCGAGGTGACTCGCGAAGTCCAGAAGGAGGTTCAGGTTACCAGTGTGGTCGAGAAGACGGTTCAACAGACCGTCGAAGTGCCGAAAGACGTGGTCGTGACTGCCACGCCGCAGACCAAGGCGCCTGTCGAAATCAGCTACTGGCAGGCTCCCATATGGCGTTATGGCAAAGACAACAAGACTCCTAATGCCCCGGTTGATGAATGGTTCAATTATTCAATTCAACAGTTCCAGGACAAGAACCCCGACGTCACCGTCAAAGCGGAGTTGATCCCCTGGGATCAGTGGGGCGCCAAGGTCAACCCGGCCATCGCCTCGGGCACAGTCCCCAACCTGCTGTACGGCGGGCCGGCGCCGGCCACGGTGCAGACAGGCGTGTTCGATCCCATCGATGATTACATCACCGCCGATATCAAGGCGCAGTGGGCTGACTACATGCTGAAGGCCAACACGGTGTTCGGCAAGGTTTACGGCATCCCCACCTTCGCCAACCCGAATATGTGGGCCCTGTCCAAGACCGCGCTGGAGAAGAACGGCGGCGCCGATCTCATGCCTACGGATGAGATTCGCAGCTTCACTTACCAGACCGCAGAGAAGATGGCCGAGAAGTTCAGCGACGGCAAGACGCGCTACTGGATGGGCGTGCCCGTGGGCGACCACCCGGCCTCCATCTACATGGATGTCTGCCAGGCCTTCCTGGGCCGCGGCGTGGCCATGTTCGATGACGCCGGCGAGCGCTTCGTCGCCGCCGATAACCCGCGCTCCGTCGAGGCGCTGCAGTGGTTTGTCGACATGCAGAAGAAGGGTTGGATGATCCCCAACCAGCCGAAGTGGAGCGACGTCGATACGTTCTACTGGACGCTCAACGCCGCAGGCCGCGGCCAGTGGGCCGGCATCCAGACCGAGCTTGAGACCGCTCAGGCCGCCGGGCAGGCCGGCAAGCCGTTCGAGATCGTACTGGTGACGCATATGTACGACGAGAAGCTGGAACCGCATCTGGCGGGCGCCAACGGCGGCGGCAGCTTCACACTCGGCCACACCGCCGACCCGGACAAGCGCGCGGCCGCTTTCCGCCTGGGCAACTACTATGCGCTCGACCCGTTTGTGGGCGAGGCGTGGCTGGTCAACGGCTTCTTCCCAACCAGCAAACCGCAGGTTGCGGCGGTAGCCAACAATCCGATCCTGCAGGACCCCAACAAGCAGTGGGTGCTCAACACGTATATGGGCGGCAAGCTCAAATCCGAGCCGCTCACGTCCTATGTCTCGCCGCCGCAGAACGCGCGCACGGCCAAGCTGCTGTCCGGCATCAACATCTACGATCTGTGGCTCAAGCAGTTCCAGTCGATCCTGCTCGGTCAGAAGACGCCGGCTGCGATGATGAAGGAATTGGCGACGACGATCAACACCGCAATCGGCGCGAAGGTATAGGCGCGTGTGTCCCTCCTGGAAGACGCACAGGATGTAGTTCGGCAAGCGGGGTGGGTTCGCAGCCCTGCTTGCCGATTTCTTTGTATCAAAGGGGTATCACCATGACCCGGGTATCGTCCACCGCTCCCAGCCCAATCGCCCGGCGTGGCAATGCCAGTGGGCTTGCGCGGCTGGCCTATGCGTTCAAGAAGAGCAACAAATGGGGCTACGTGTTCATCGCCCCCCTCGTCCTCGACTTCCTCATCTTCACCGCTTACATGGTCTTCTACGCCGTTCAACTCAGCTTCCAGGACCTGCAGGCGGGGCATTTTGTATGGATCGGGCTGGACAATTACCGCAGCGTGTTTCAAAACCCGCTGACCTGGAATGCCATGCGCAACACGTTTATCTATACCATTGCGGTGGTGGTGCTGGGTCTGGGCATGTCGCTGGTGCTCTCCGAACTGATCTTCCGGCGCGGGACGCGCGCGCAGGTGTTTTATAAAAGCGCCTTTTACCTGCCGGCGGTGGTATCGAGCGTGGTCGTCGCGCTGGTGTGGACGTGGATTTTCAACCCCTTCTTCGGCATCCTCAACGCGCTGACGGCCATCTTCGGAATGGACAAGCAGAACTGGCTGGGCAATCCGCAACTGGCGCTGCTCTCGCTGATCCTGATGGCCATCGCAGGCGGCGGCGGCGCGGCCATCGTGTTGATCACGGCGTCGATGGGTGGAATTCCCACCGAACTGTATGACGCGGCCAAGATCGACGGCGCCAGCGAATGGACGCGCTTTACGCGCGTCACCGTGCCGCTGTTGCGCCCGACCCTGCTGTACCTGTTCGTCGTGGGCTTTATCGGCAATTTCCAGGTGTTCGAGCAGATCTACGTGATGACCGGCGGCGGCCCCGGCTTTCCCCCGGCGACCGATACCGTCGGTTTTCGCATCTACGACATGGCCTTTCGTTCGGTGCAGTTCGGCGGGGCAGCGGCGCTGTCGCTGATGCTCTTCCTGGTGATCCTGGTTTTCTCGGTCCTCCAGTTCCGCCTCTTTGCGGCGGAGTTGGAATATTAGAGGTCAGCAATGGTACGAGCAACCGCAGCATCGCCGCGCCGCCGCCGGACAGCGCCTGCAGCACTGCAACCGGCCACATGGGCCACGGGCCTGGTCTACATCGTCCTGACGTTGTGGGCGGTGCTGGCGCTGTTCCCCATCTACTGGATGGCCAAGAACAGCTTCGAGCCGGCTATGGCGTTTACCGTTTTCCCGCCCCAGATGCTGCCCGTCAGCCCGGGTCTGACCAACTACAGCATCCTGCTGGCGCGCACACCTATGGCGCGCTGGGGATTGAATACGATTGTGGTCAGCGCAACGCGCACACTGGGCGCGCTGTTCTTCGGCGCCCTGGCGGGTTACGCCTTCGCCAAACTCAAGTTCGTCGGGCGCGAAGTGATCTTCTGGATGCTGATGACCACGCTGATGATCCCCTCCTTCATCACCATCATCCCGCAATACCAGGTCGTAAAGGCGCTGGGCTGGATCGATACCTATTGGGCGCTGATCGTGCCGGGGCTGACCGGCGGGGTGTGGTCGATGTTCCTGATGCGGCAGTTCGTCAAGACGCTGCCCACCGAGTTGATCGAGGCGGCGCGCATCGACGGCGCCGGCGAGTTCGGCATTTTCATCCGCGTCATCCTGCCGCTGATGAAGCCCGGTATGGCCGTGCTGGGCATCTTCACCTTCATGGGCAACTGGAATAACTTCCTGTGGCCGCTGCTGGTGACGTCATCAATCAATATGCGCGTGCTCCCGGTCGGCATGGCGCTGATCCGCGGCGGCATCGGTGAAGCCAACATCCTGGTGATGGGGCAGGTGATGGCGGGCTCCACCCTGGTTGCCATCCCGATGATCATCGTTTTCCTCGTGTTCCAGCGCTATTTCCTGCAGGGCATCACCATCGGCGCCATCAAGGGCTGATACGGCTGCTCAGCCATGGCAGACATTGCGGTTAGACGATATCAAACGCGCGTGTGGACGCGGGCGCGTCGCGCCGGCGGACCGCTGACGCTGGTCGCCTATATCATTCTGACAGGTTGGGCGGTTCTGGCGCTGTTCCCGATTTACTGGATGTTCAAAAACAGCTTTGAACCCGCCATGGCGATGGGCGTGTTCCCCCCGCGCCTGCTGCCGGTATCGCCCACACTGGATAACTTCACGATCCTGCTGCAGCGCGTGCCGTTGGCGCGCTGGACGGCCAATACCGCCTTCGTCGCGGCATGCCGCACGCTGGGCGCGCTGTTCTTCGGCGCGCTGGCGGGCTACGCCTTCGGCAAGTTGCAGTTCGCCGGGCGCGCGGTTATCTTCTGGGGCTTAATGAGCACGCTGATGATCCCTTCCTTCATCACGGTCATCCCGCAGTATCAGGTGGTGAAGGCGCTGGGCTGGCTCGACACGTATACGGCGTTGATCGTGCCGGGGCTGAGCGGCGGGGTGTGGGCGATGTTCCTGATGCGCCAGTTCGCCAAGACGCTGCCCATCGAACTGATGGAGGCGGCCCGCATCGACGGCGCTTCCGAGTATGGCATTTTCGCGCAGGTCATCCTGCCGTTGATGAAACCCGGCCTGGCCGTGCTGGGCATCTTCACGTTCATCGGCAACTGGAACAGTTTCCTGTGGCCGCTGCTGGTCACCAGCAGCACCAGCATGCGCGTGTTGCCCATCGGGCTGTCGCTGCTGCAGGGCGGTTCGGCCAGCGCGCAGGTGGCCGCGCAGGGTCAGGTCATGGCAGGTTCGGCCATTGCCGCCGTCCCGATGATAGTCATCTTTTTCGCTTTCCAGCGTTACTTTTTGAAAGGCATCACGATTGGCGCCATCAAAGGTTGAGACGCCAGGGAGAATCCTTTATGACAGAATCGCCGCAGGCTCAGCCGCGCACCGTGCAGACCGATACGGCGCTCATCCGCGAAGGGCGCCCGTCAGCCGTCATCGTATATCCCGCCGGCGACGGCACGTATGCTCGCCTGGCCGAAAGCCTGCAGGACGGCATCGCACGCTGCTCCGGCGTCAGGCTCGAATGCTTCACCGACGCGCTGTTGCTGCCGGAGCGTTATAGCCGCCTGTCCGATGCCTATCGCAACCGGCCGTTGGTTCTGCTGGGGAATATCAACACCAACCGCGCCCTGGCGCCGTTGTACGCGCGGTATTTCTGCGCCACGGATGCCACGTATCCCGGGCCGGGCGGATATGAAGTGCGCTCGCTCGTCAATCCCTACGGCACGCGCGTCAACAGCATCCTGCTGGGCGGCAGCGCCGTCGATGGCGTCGAACGCGCGGTGGAGCGCTTCCTGGCTGCCTGCGAGTCGCGCGCGCGAAACGGCGAGTTGAGCATGCCGTATATGCTCGACGTATCGCTGGCCCCGGCGCTGGCGCATCAACTCGCCATGCGCCCCGACACCCTGCTGGATACGCCCCAGCCCCCGCCGGGCGCGGCGCTGCTGAATGCGGTCGGCGCCTATACCATCGCCTATGCCTGGAGCGGGGATGGGCGCTACGCCTGTTACGCGCGCGATTGCCTGCGCGCGCTGAATCGCCACTATACCGGCGGCTACGGCGACTGGCATTACGCCATTGAGAGGATCATCCGCGCCATCCCGTGGCTCAGCGCCGGGGGATTTCTCGATTCCGCCGATCTGCTGCGCACTGACGAGCTGCTGCTGGGCACGGCGCTTGGCACGCAGAATATGTGGTGGCGCATGTCCGATGGCCGGCCGCCGCTGGGGCACCGCCATCACGGCAAGGGCACGATGGCCTTTTACCTGCAGGCGCGCTATCTGCTCGATCACGCCGTCCTGAACGAAGCCGGCCGGCGGTTGTGCGAGCGCTGGGCGGCGGAATGCCGGGCATTCCTCGATGCGCTGGCGCGCGCCCGGGTGGATGACTAGGATGACGAGAGCACGCTGAACAACCTGTCCACACTGGTATGGTACGCCCTCGGCGAAGAAAGTTTTGACCTGTTCGAGAGCGGCAATGCCTGGCTGATGGCGCAGCGCGCCATCGGCGTGCACGACAACCTGGGCGCGGGCGCGGGCGTCGAAGGCTACGGCGAAGCCCTGCTGGGCGCGATGGCGAATCCGCAGGAGGCCGGGCTGCTGGTGGCTGCCAGTGCGTACTATTACCGCGACGGCCAGTTGAAATGGGTCAGCCGGCATATGCCGAATCTGGAGACGCCGCTGCGCTGGGACGGCTGGTCACTCTCGCCGCCCTTCATGCACAAGTTCGACACGGGCGACGAACTGCCGCCGCAGCCGCCCGAACGCCTGACGGGTCTGCGCATGCTGCCCATCAGCCCGTATCAGGCGGAACTGGCGCGTCACCCGCCGCGCCGGGTGCACAACCGCGGCCATTTCGTCGATGCACCCGAAGTCTGGCAGCCGCAGGGCGGCGTCGGCGCGACGACGCTGGCGCAGGAGCGCATGTTCGACAAGCTGGTTCTGCGCGGCGGTTTCGAGCGCAACGCGCCGTATGTGCTGCTGCAGGGCTATCACGGCGGTTTCCGCTGGCAAGGCAGCATGCACTCGATCAACGCCATCGTGCGCTTCAGCCAGTTCGGGCATATCTTCCTCATTCAGAATACCGACCGCCAGTCGTACCTGCACAAGAACGGGCTGCTCAGCAGCGACGGCTACGACAACACTCCGATCTCTCCGGTCGGCGAATGGCTGGCTGCCTCCGACTATCCTGACCTGGCGCTCAGCGCCACGCGCCTCAACGAGTACCATCACACAACCTGGACCCGCCACCTTTTCTGGCTGAAGAAAGACCACGGCGACTTCCTGGTCATCGATGCGGCGCACGTGCAGCAGGCCGGCCCGCATTCGTTCACGCTCTCCTGGCGCACGCCTTGCCACGCGGAAATGCTTGGGCGGACCTGGCAATCGCGCCAGGGCGAGCACATCTTCCGGCTGTGCTGGAATCAGGACCTGTCGCTCAGCCAGGAGTCCGGCAGTGTGAATGGCGCCGCAAACCCGTACGTGCTGCGCCAGGTGCAGCGCGGCGAATACGACGCCGGCGCATGGATCACCTTCCACAACCTGTTCTGCGCGAGACCGGCTTCCGAGGAGACTGCGCCCGATATCACGCGCCTGTCGCCCGAACAGTGCCTGGTCACAGAAGCGGGCCGTCCGCTGGCATGGTGCGCCATCGATCCGCGCCGGCAGGGCCTGCGCGTAGCGGGGATGACAGCTCAGGCGCTCAGCGCGCTGGCGACGCCGGAGGAAGTGGCGCTGGCCGGTATGCGCCAGTTCGTGGGCGCCGGCTGGAAAATCGACAGCGACCGGCCGGTGGGGCTGTGTCTTGACCTGGCCGGACAGCGCGGGACCATCCAGGCCGAC
>JAMCQN010000192.1 GCA_023382055.1 Chloroflexota bacterium | reverse complement strand
GACCAACTACTGCGAGGCGCTGCGGCAGATATCCAACATCCGCGGCGAAGTGCCCAGCCGCAAGGGCTACCCCGGCTATCTCTACAGCGACCTGGCGTCGCTGTATGAGCGCACCGGACGCATCAAAACCAGCAGCGGTTCGATTACCCAGATACCGATACTCACCATGCCCAACGACGACATCACCCATCCGGTGCCCGACCTGACGGGCTACATCACCGAAGGGCAGATCGTGCTGGGGCGCAACCTGACGCAGCAGGGCATCTACCCGCCCATCACGGTGCTGCCCAGCCTGTCGCGCCTGATGAAGGACGGCATCGGCAAAGGCCACACGCGCGCCGACCACAGCCATCTCGCGGCGCAGTTATACGCCTCTTACGCGCATGTGCAGGATGTGCGCTCACTGGCCTCGGTGATCGGCGAAGAAGAGCTCTCTACGGTGGATCAGCAGTACCTGCAATTCGGGCGGGAGTTCGAACAGAACTACGTCAGCCAGGGATTGACCGAAAACCGCACCATCGAACGCACGCTAGATATCGGCTGGCGCCTGATCTCCATGCTGCCGAAGGAGGAGTTGACGCGCGTCAGCCCCGACGAAATCAAGCAATACTACGAGGCGGCCCATGCCACCCATTAACGTCCCGCCCACCCGCAGCAACCTGCTGCGCATGAAGCAGGAGCTCCGTTTCGTGCGCGAAGGGTATGTGATCCTGGATCGCAAGCGCGAAGTGCTGACTACCGAGTTGATCCAGTTGGCGCACGAGGCGGAAGGTCTGCAGGAGCTAATCTGGAAGCTACTGGCTGAGGCGTATCGCGCGCTGGAACAGGCCAGGCTGACGATGGGGCAGGAGCACCTCGAATGGGCCGCACTTGCGGTGAACAAGACCGTCGATGTGCAACTCAAGGTGCGCGGCGTCATGGGCGTGCCTATTCCGATGGTCGAGGCGCACGGCGGGCCGGTGGAAATGCCATACAGCCTCGGCGATACCACGGCGGCCATGGACGAGGCAAGCGCGGCCTTCCGCGCTGTGTTGAGCCGCATCCCCGAATTGTCGGAACTGGAGACCGCGGTATGGCGGCTGGCCGGCGAGCTCCGCAAGACGCGCAGGCGCGTCAACGCACTGCAGCATATCTTCATCCCGCAGTACGAGGAAACCGTGGCCTTCATCACGAGTTCGCTTGAGGAGCGCGAGCGCGAGGAGATATTCCGCTTGAAAATGCTCAAGAACAAGACAGCCAAACCGGAGGTCGGGCCGGCGCATGAATACGATCAGCCTTACCGCGACATCCTGAGCGGTCAGATGGCAGTCGAAGGCGAGCCTGAACTGGATGACCCTGCATGACACATGGAGGCAAGGGATGTCAGAAACACAACCATTATTCCGCCACATTCTTGTTCCCACCGACGGGTCGCAACCCTCGATGACGGCGGGCCGGTTGGCCGTGAAGTTAACCGCCCTGCATAAGGCGCGCATCACTTTCGTATATGTCGTCGACAACACCGTCGCCGAAGAGCTGGCCCACGCCCTGGGCCGCGTGACAAAACAGGTGCAGAACGACCTGCAGACCAGCGGACAGCGTTACCTCGATTATCTATCGCGACTGGCATCGGAAGCCGGCCTGGCCTACAGCCAGGTGGTGCGAAACGGCGTACCCTACGAGGAAATCGCCGACCTGGCGCGTGAACAGGCTGTGGATTTGATTGTCATCGGGCAGGTTGGCAGCCGCGGCTCGCAGCGCATCCTGATCGGCAGCGTCACTGAGCGCGTCGTCGAGCACGCTCCCTGTCCGGTGCTTGTTGTGAAATAGGCCGCCCGCACAGACATGCGGAACCCATGCCATAATCGACGGCATGGACATCACGTCTCTGCTTGCCGAACTGGACAATCCGAACAGCGTCGAGAGACGCAACGCGCGCCTAGCGTTGATACAAATGGGTCGCGCCGCAATACCTGCCCTGGTCAAATTATTAGCCGATGCTCACCATCGCGTCCGTTGGGAAGCAGCCAAGGCCCTGGAAGTCATCGATGACGTCTCCACGGCGCCGGCTTTTATCGGTGCGCTTGAGGATGAGGACTTTGGCATTCGCTGGCTGGCTGCGGAGGCGCTAGGGAGAATGGGCGCTGCCGGCCTGAGGCCTCTGCTGTTGAAACTGGTGGCCGATTCCGGGAACAGTTGGTTGCGCGAAGGGGCACACCACGCCCTGCATTTTTATAACGGCGAACTCAACCCGCAGATGGAGCAATTGCTGCGCGCGCTGGAGGATACCTCCTCAACTACTTCCGTGCCGTGGGCAGCCGGTATCGCCCTGCAGTCTCTGGAGCAGGAAAACCCAAGCACCGCTTCTGCATGACGCGGCGCGTCAGCGTTTGCTGCGCCGCAGCGCGATCAGCGGGACCGAGGTTGCCATGCGGCGGCACGCCGCATTGAGGTCGCTGAAGTCTTCACCGACCATTATTTTTGCCAGTTCGCGGAATGCGCGCGGATGCTTTTGGGCATAGACTGCGAAGTGGTTTGCGGCAGCATCGGCGGGCAACCGCACCGCCAGTGCGGGCCAACGGCGGTTGCCGACCTGCACGGTAACCTGCGCGTTCTTCTGGATATTGCGATACCAGTCCGATTTCTCGCCCCAACCCGATGCGATGTAGTACGTATCGTCGGCGGTATCATGATCGACTACCTCGATAACCGCCTGGCGCGCCTGGCCGCTCTTGCGCCCGATATGCGTCAACAGCAGCGCACGCTGTCCCAGCAGCCAGCCCAGTTTGATGCGGTAAAGGAAGATGGGGATGCGCAATCCGATGCGCATCAACCCGCGCGGTTTGGGGCGTCCGCTCATAGCTGGAGATGACATCTATAGACCTCCTGGACAATTCCTGCTAATCCCATTTCGCCATTACACACTGCACAGGCAGGCCCCACATGGAGATAACCGCCACTGTCTGGACGCTAAACCCGGCCTGTTCAATCAACGCTTGAGCCGGAATAGGCCGGCAATCGACCAGCGCCGGCAAAGCACGGTGCGCCCAGTTGTACAACCGCACCGGCAGGTTGACCTGCTCCTGTTGCAGCATGCTGACGACGCCCATGCGCCCGTGTGGGTCCAACACGCGCCGGCATTCGCCCAACACGACGGGCAGGTCCGGCGTGTCAAATAACTCCAGCGTAAAGCACATAAACACGGCATCCAGCGACGCGTCTTCAAAGGGGAGTGCGCACGCGTCGCCGGCGCAGAGTTGGGTTCGATGCAGCACGCCGGTGCGCCTCAGACGCGATCGCGCGACTGCGCACATCCCAGTTGATAGATCGAGTCCATAGACCCGCCCCGCGGCGCCGGCAGACGCAGCCAGCGCCGCCAGCCCGCGCCCGGCGCCAAAGCCAATCTCCAGAATGCGTTCGCCGACAGCGACGAGCAACTGCCGCAGGC
>JAMCQN010000071.1 GCA_023382055.1 Chloroflexota bacterium | reverse complement strand
GCGATGAACGCCATCAAACTTTATCACGCCGGCGACTGAAGCGCCGCGCGCATCACGCCGGCCACTCGCTGCGCCGCGACACCCGTCCAAAGCTCGAAAGCGACGGCGCCCTGCTCGGCCAGCATGCCCATCCCGCCGATCACGCGCAACGACGCTTGTTCGGCCTGCCGCATCAGCAGGGTCACGGCGGGCTTATATACCAGGTCGTACAGGACGGCCCCGTTTGGGAAGGCCGCGCCTTCCGGCCAGGGAGTCGTGTCTGCGTGCGGGGACATCCCGGCGGAGGTGCAGTTGACGATCAAGCTCGTCGCGGGCGACACCGCCGCAACCGACTCAGCAGACAGGCGATAGGCCCGCAGCGGGACACCCGGAAAGCCGGGGCGCAGGCTCTCGACCAGTTGGTCGGCGCGCGCGGGGTCGCGGTTCAGCACGTTCACCGCCAGCCCGCAATTGGCAAGCGCGTAGGCGATGCCGCGCGCCGATCCGCCGGCGCCCAGCACCAGCGCCGCGGCCGGCGCGAGCCGTTGCGGCTCCACGCCGTGCCAGCGCAGGTCGTTCAGAAAGCCGACCCAGTCGGTGTTGTCGCCGCTGAGTGTCCAGTCCGTTCCGCGCGTTCGCGTTTTGATGATGGTATTGACCGCGCCGATGGCGCGCGCCTGCGGGCTCACCGCATCTAGGTAGGGCATGACGTTTTGCTTGTGCGGGACGGTCACGTTCGCGCCGCCGATCTGGTCATCGTCGCGAATCCGGCGCATGCGCGCGGGCAGTTCGTCCAGCGGGGTATTCCACAGTTCGTAGCGCCAGTCGAGTCCGGCAACCGCGAAGGCAGCGCCCTGCATGCGCGGCGACGCGCTGTGCGCGACCGGATAACCGATCAAACCGATTCGCATGTTTCTATCTGTCAACCTTGCACATCCGTGTCATCCGTGAAATCCGTGGTTTCTTTTTCGATTAGTCAAAGTCAGCCGGCCAGTCCGGATGCCGGTAATGCTCGAAGATGCGCCGGAGTTGGCCCGGCGTCACGCGGGACAGGGAAAGCTCCGGCAGGGCATCCTCTCTGAAGAAGCCGATGCCGTCCGTCTCGATGCTCTCGACGGGAGCGCCGCCGGTCAGTTCGCACTGGAAGATCAGTTTGTACACATAGAACGGGATGGGCGGATGGCCGTGGCGGTTGCGGTCATACACCGCGAGCAGGCGCATTGCCCTGACGCGGTATCCGGACTCCTCGAACACCTCGCGCGCGGCCATCTCGCTGGGCGATTCGCCGACATCGGCCCAGCCCCCAGGCAGCGACCAGCCGCCGTCGGTTCTCTCGCGCACCATCAGGATGGCATCGTCCTTGAACACGGCTGCGCGCACGTCGATCTTCGGCGTGGCGTAGCCGGTCTCGCCGTCGAATAGACCGATCAGGCTGGACAGGTCGGCGTCGGTGTATGTCGCCATGATCTCAAGCGCGATACGGCGGATGGCGTGGAAACGCTCCAGATCGAACGGGTCGCGGCTGTATGCCAGGCCGTTTTGCGCATGCGCCTGCAGGGCGCGCGCCAAGGTAAGCCATTGGGGTTCATTCATGGGTTTTGATGAGACTTGTCAGGTCGTTGTAAAACGTGGGGTACGTCTTGCTGACGCAATCCGCGCCCAGGATGGTCGTTTCGCCCTCCGCAATCAGGCCCGCTACAGACAGCGCCATCGCCATGCGATGGTCGCCGTATGCATCGACGGCTGCGCCGTGCAACCGCGCCGGCCCATCGACGATAAAGCCGTCGGCGGTTGACTCGATGCGCGCGCCCATCCTGCGCAACTCCGCCACCAGCCCGTCGATGCGGTTGCTCTCCTTGACGCGCAGTTCCTGCGCATCGCGCACCACGGTGGTTCCGCGCGCCTGCGTGGCGGCCACGGCGAAGATGGGAAATTCGTCGATCATCAGCGGCGCCAGGTCGCCGCTGACTTCGATGCCGCGCAGCGCGCCCGGCGCGGGCAGCAGATCGCCGATCGGCTCGCCGCCCTGCAGCACGCTGTTCTGGATGCGGATGTCGGCGCCCATCGCGTTCAATGCCCGCAGCAACCCGGTGCGCGTCGGGTTCAAACCCACACCGCGCAGCTCGATGCGCGCACGGGGGTGCAGCAGGCCGGCCACCAGGAAGAAGGCCGCCGAGCTGAAGTCGGCCGGGACGGTGATGTCCAGCGGGCGCAGGCTGCGCGGCGGGCGCATCATGACGACCAGATCATGCGCGGCGATATCGACGCCCATCGCCGCCATCATGCGTTCCGTATGGTCGCGCGTGGGCGCGCCCTCATGCACGATCACGGCGCCATCGGCATACAGCCCCGCAAGCAGCAGCGCCGACTTGACCTGCGCGCTGGCGACCGGCATGGCGTATTCGATGCCGTGCAGGGCGGCGGGTTGGATATGCAGCGGGGCGCAGTCGCCCGTACCGCTGATCGCCGCGCCCATCAACCCCAGCGGTTCGGTGATGCGGCGCATGGGGCGAGTGCGCAATTGGGCGCTGCCATCCAGCGTGCTGGCGAAGGCCTGCCCCGCCATCAACCCGGCCAGCAGGCGCATGGTCGTGCCCGATGCGTTGCAATAGAGCGGGGCGGGTGATGGACGCAGACCGCGCAGGCCCACGCCGTCGACGCGCAGGACGGCGTTCGTAGCGCCTTCCGCGCGGATCGAGACGCCCAGCGCGCGCATGATGTCCAGCGCGGCATTCGTGTCGTCGCAATCCAGCCTGTCGCGGATCACGCTGACGCCGTCAGCCACCGCTCCAAGCAGCACCGCGCGCACCGTAATGCTGCGATCTCCCGGCACGCGCAACACGCCGCCGAGGGCGGGGGGGGGAAAAATAACCTGTTCCATTTTTTAGTTACGGGAGTAGAGATTGGAGATTGGAGATTGGAGATTAGAGATTGCCGGAGCACCGATCACCAATCTCCAATCTCGAACCCAGACTCCTCGAACCCAGACTCCCGGAATCTCCGAGATTCCGGGAGTCTATACGCAATCTCCAATCTCCAATCTCTAATCTCTCCCTTTACCAGTTGGCGCTGTGCTTCTTTCTGGCTGCGGCTGCCGCCGACAGGTAGGCGCGCAGGCCGGCTTCGTCGCGGCGCTCCAGCATGGCGGTGAGCTGATCCAGCGAGAACTGAAAATCGCGAATGGCGTTGACCACGGCGTCGCAGTTGGTCAACAGGATATCCAGCATCATCGTCACGTCGCTGGCGGCCACGCGGCTGGTGTCGCGGAAACCGCTGGCCGTGACCTGCCATACTGCCGGATCGTTCAGGCTGGCCTGATCGGTTGCCGCCACCAGCGCCGTGGACAGCGCATAGGGCATATGGCTGGCGAACGCCACCAGCATATCGTGGCGCGCGGGGTCGAGTTCCAGCGTCACCGCGCCGGCGGCTTCGGCCATTGCTTTGACCAGGGCAAATGATGCGTCGTCCGTGCGGTCGGTGCGCGTCAAC
>JAMCQN010000153.1 GCA_023382055.1 Chloroflexota bacterium | reverse complement strand
ATCGCGGGTTGCGCACGATGGCGCGCGCGATCGCCACGCGCTGCTGCTGCCCGCCGGAGAGCGTCGCGGGTTTGCGGTCGAGCAACTGGTTGAACCCGATGCCCATCATCTCGGAGGTGATGCGGATGCGCTCCTCGGCGGCTTTATCGTCGATCTTATGCGCCTTGAAAAAGAAACCCAGGTTGCCGTGGCCTTTGAAGTGCGGGTAAAGCGCATAGCTCTGAAACACCATGCCGATGTAGCGATCCCTGGGTGGGATGGACGCCATATCCTGCCCGTCGTACAGCACGCTGCCCGTGAATCCCGCTTCGAGCCCGGCCACGACGCGCAGCAGCGTACTCTTGCCGCACCCTGAAGGGCCGACGATGGCGAGCGTCTGGCCGTCCGGGATGGTCAGGTCGACGTGGTCAAGCGCTGTGATCTTCTCACCCGCGGTTTGCGGAGCGACGCGCTCCGTCTCGACCTGGTTTACGACCCGCTCGGAAAAGGCGCGGTCGGCCTGGTCAGACAGGTTGCGCCGGTTGACGCCGCCGCCGAATGCGGTCCTGCTGTAGGCAATACTGACGTCGTGCAGTTCAATTGTCGCCATGGGGTCTATCAGCTACAGACCGGCCTGATGTGCCGGCGCGCGTCAGGCAATGGAAAGCCTGCCGCCCGTTTCACTCACCGGCACGAAGACCGGCCGTTCGAGCGGTGTCTTATTGGGGCTATGGACGGTTAACATCAGCCTGCCATCGAAGGTGCGATAGAGCATGCCGTGACCGCCATCCTCTTTGTACAGCGGGTCGGCATCCTGCTGCCAGGGCCCCGTGATATGACCGCTCAGCGAGCGCGCCACGCCCAGGGTGTAACTGCCATCCGTGAAACTGGACCACAGCATCAGCAGTACGCCGTCGTCGGCCCGATAGAGGAACGGGCCGTCCGTCACGAAATCGCTCTGTCCGCTGTATGGCGTGATCCAGGGCGCTTCGGATGCGTGGAACAGCAGAATGGGCTCGCCGGCGGCGCTTTTGAGATCATTGGATAGCGGCATGGCGCAGATTTCGCCGTCGTGCACCTGAACCCACTCATGGCAGAACACGATCCACGGATTGCCCTCGACACCGACGAACAGCGTGCCGTCCAGGCATTCCCAGCCGGCAGGCGTGACCGGACGCTCCATGTGCGGTTTGAACGGGCCTTTCAACGAATTGGCGACCAGGATTTGCGTGCCTCGGCAGACGCCTTTGGCCTTGAAGCTGGCGAACATGTAGTAGCGGCCGCAGTACTCATGCACCTCGGGCGCCCAGAAGTTGCGGTCGGACCAGAAATCGGGCGGCGGGCGGAAAGCGGCGAACGGCCCATCCCAGTGTTTGAGGTCCGAGCCGATATACACATCGAAACCGGCCGGCCGGCCCGCCCACGTGTCGGCCCCGGTTGTTCCGTACAGGTAATAACGCTGCGCGATCGAGTCAGTGAAGATAAACGGATCGCGAATATGGATTTCGGAATTGCTCAGCATGATCATACTCACTTGCGCGTGATAAACGAAGTGTAGTCCACATCGACGCAATTTGCGCGGCGAGGGAGATAAATGACTTGTGCGAGAACGCAGACTCCAGACTCCCGGAATCTCGGAGATTCCGGGAGTCTACGGAGCCTATGCGCGATCAACTCAGACCAGCCACTCGCCATTGACCATCACGTGTTCGACGCGCACGCCGAGCAGCTCATCTGGCGGGGTCGCCGTCAGGTCGCGCGACAGGACGACGAGATCGGCCAGCTTGCCCGCTTCCAGCGAGCCGACTTCGCGCTCCATGCAGCCGGCCCAGGCCGCGCCGATGGTATAGCCTCGGATGGCGTCTTCGATCGTCACGCGCTGTTCCCCGTACCACCCGTCCGGCCCGGGTGTGCCGTCCGCGCGCCGGCGCGTGACTGCCGCATGCATGCCGGCGAGCGGATCGAACGTCTCGACCGGCGAGTCGGAGCCGAACGCCAGCCGCGCGCCGGCGTCGCGCAGGGCGCGCGTGGCATACGCATTCGCGCTGCGCCTGCCCCAGTAAGCATCGGCCATCAGCATATCCTGCGTGGCATGGATGGGCTGCACCGACGCAATGACGCCCAGTTGGGCGAAGCGCGCAATGTCGGCAGGGTGCAGGATCTGCGCGTGTTCGATGCGGTTGCGCACGCGGCCTTTCAGGTCGGGAGACTGGCGCGCGCTGACTTCGAAGGCATCCAGAACATCGTGGTTGGCGCTGTCGCCGATGGCATGGATGACGGCCGCCAGCCCATTGGCGTTGCATTTCATCACCGTCTCGAACAACGCCTCGCGCTCGAACGTGCTGATGCCGCGGTTGTCCGGCTCGCCCTCATAGGGCGCGAGCATGGCCGCCGTGCGCGGACCCAGCGCGCCGTCTGCGAACAACTTGATCCCGCCGATGCGCAGCCAGGCGTCGCCGAAGCCGCTGCGGATGCCCGCCTTGACGACCGCGTCCAACTCTTCCACCGGCAGTTGTTTGACGATGCGCAACGTGAGTCTGCCCTGCTCGCGCAGGCGCTCGTAGGCGCGGAACGAACTGATGCCGTTGCCGCCATCCATGCAATGCGCGCCGGTCAACCCGACGCGGTTCATCGCGGACATCGCCAGCACGGTGGCTTCCTCTTCCTGCCCGCTGGCCGGCAGCGGAATGAGATTATTCAACATGGCCATGGCGTTTTCCAGCAGGACGCCGCTGGGGCTGCCCGATGCATCCCGCACGAACTGGCCGCCCTCTGGGTCGGCGGTCTGCGCGGTGATGCCGGCCATCTGCAGCGCCAGCGAATT
Organism: Chloroflexota bacterium; assembly: GCA_023382055.1. Classification (GTDB taxonomy): domain Bacteria; phylum Chloroflexota; class Anaerolineae; order J036; family Brachytrichaceae; genus CAIXPS01. Next base: position 676 of record JAMCQN010000153.1, on the reverse strand, counting down.
GGCCCACAGGGCATGCCCGCTCTTGGCCGCCAGCGCCACCGGGTGCTCGCGCGTCGCCTCGTCCAGATCGGCGGCGGTGGGGAACTGGCCGCTCCACAGCGACTGCATCCAGCCGTGCCCCTGTATCCACTGGCCGCGCGGCGTCTGAGCGGAGCGGGCGCGCACGCGCTCCACAGCCTCGCGCACGCTGGGCGCTTCAAACACATCCACGCGCTGCATCGCCATGCCCGTCCACATCAGGTGCAGGTGCGCGTCGATCATGCCGGGCAGGATGAACGCGCCGCGCATGTCGAACCGCGCGGCGCCGGGCAGGCGAACCGCGTCGATCTCGGCGTCGCTGCCCACGGCGACGATGCGGTCATTGGCGATGGCTATCGCCGTGGCGCGCGGCTGCGCCGGGTCCACGGTGTAGACATTGGCGTTGGTAATCAGTACATTCATGGATAAAAGAGGAGATTAGAGATTGGGGATTGGAGATTGGAGATTGGAGATTAGAGATTGGAGATTAGAGATTAGAGATTGGAGATTAGAGATTGGAGATTGGAGATTAGAGAATTACTGCGGCTCTGCAATCTCTAATCTCTATTCGCTAATCTCTCTCCTGCAATCTCCAATCTCTATTCGCTAATCTCTCTCCTGCAATCTCTATTCGCTAATCTCTCTCCTGCAATCTCTA
>JAMCQN010000090.1:4220-17190 GCA_023382055.1 Chloroflexota bacterium | reverse complement strand
CACCTGAAGCGGTACGATGACGGGCTGGAGAAGTGCATCGGCTGCGCGCTGTGCGCGGCGGCATGTCCGGCCGACGCCATTTACGTCGAAGCCGCCGAAAACAACGACGCTAAACGTTTCTCCCCCGGCGAGCGCTACGCGAAAACCTATGAGATCAACATGCTGCGCTGCATCTTCTGCGGTTACTGCGAGGATGCCTGCCCGACCAACGCGATCGTACTGGAGCCTATCGAGTTTCCGACCGGTTATACGCGTGAGGGCATGATCTATACCAAGGATAAACTTCTGGAAGCGCCGTCTGACGGGGTGTCTGGGACGCCCCAGGCGACGCCAGCCGGAAAGTTCAACCGCTCGATTTTGCCATTCCCGCCAATCGATGCCAGCGTATAAAGAACAACCATGACACCTGATCTTATCGTCTTCATCGCCCTGGCGATCATCAGCATTCTGGCCGCCATCGGGTTGCTTACATCCCGCAACGCGATTTATGCAGCGCTGTTTCTTATCTTGAACTTCGCCACCGTCGCCGTGCTCTACCTGATGTTGAACGCGCCGTTTCTCGCCGTCATTCAGGTCAGCGTGTACGCAGGCGCGATTATGGTGTTGTTTCTGTTCGTCATCATGCTGCTGGGAGCGGAGCGTCTGGCCGGCGCGGAAACTCAGTCCGAGATGCGCTGGCAACGCCCGCTGGCTGTCGGCCTGGGCGCTCTGCTGCTGATTCAGGCAGGCTACGTCTTTATCACTCACTTCAGCCAGTCGCCGGCGTCGCCCAAGGCGATCCAGGCCGGCCCGATGGAAATCGGCATGATGCTCTTCGGGCCGTACCTGCTCCCGTTCGAGGTGACATCGGTGCTGCTGCTGGTGGCTATTATCGGGGCGGTGGTTTTGACGAGGGATAAATGAATTCAGTATCACCATACGTTCTTCTATCCGCACTGCTGTTCACGATCGGCGTCGTCGGCGTGTTGACGCGCCGCAACGCCATCCTGATCTTCATGTCGATTGAGCTGATGTTGAACTCGGCTAATCTGGCCTTCGTGGCTTTCGCCCACCAGTGGGGCCAGCTTGACGGGCAGATGTTTGTGTTTTTTGTTATGGCCGTGGCAGCCGCCGAGGTTGCCGTGGGTCTGGCGTTGATTGTGACTATCTTCCGCAGCAAGAAGAGCACGAATGTGGACGATCTGAGCCAGTTGAAAGGGTGACACGCCGGCCCGGGACTTAATCCCATAAACATACTTGCGGACTAAACCATGCAGCTATTATTCATATCTCCGATTCTGTTTCCGCTGTCAGGGCTGCTCATCAATGCGGCCTTTGGCAAGCGGATGGGCGAGCGGTTGATCGGCGCGGTGGCATCCCTCATGGTGCTGGCGTCGTTCGCCGTTTCGGCTTACCTGTTTATCCAGATGGGCGCCCTGCCGGAGGCGCAACGAGCAACGGCGGTTGATCTGGGCATCCCGTGGATACAGGTGGGTAACCTCCACGTCCCGTTCGGTTTCCTGATCGACCAGTTGAGCGTGACGATGATGCTGATCGTCACCGGCGTGGGCGGTTTGATCCATATCTACAGCATTGGCTACATGCACGGCGACCCGCGCTTCCAGCGTTTCTTCGTCTACATGAACCTGTTCATCGCATCCATGCTGGTGCTGGTGATGGCCGACAGTTTCCTTCTGATGTTCGTCGGCTGGGAACTGGTGGGTCTGTGCTCTTACCTGCTGATCGGTTTCTGGTTCAGCAACATCAAGAACGCGGAAGCCGGCCGCAAGGCGTTCGTCGTTAACCGCATCGGCGACGTGGGATTCATCCTGGGCATCCTGTTGATCTTCGCTACATTCGGCACGCTGACATTCACCGACGTATTCGGCAAGGTCATGGCGATGAGCGCGCTGAACTCGCCCGTCATCGTCGCCATCACCCTGCTGCTGTTCATCGGCGCGGTCGGCAAGAGCGCGCAGATACCGTTGTTTGTGTGGCTGCCCGACGCCATGGCCGGCCCGACGCCGGTGTCCGCCCTGATCCATGCAGCCACGATGGTCACCGCCGGCATCTATATGATGACGCGCGCGCATGTGCTGTACACGGCGGCGCCGGCTACGCAGGATATCGTCGCGCTCATCGGCGGCCTGACGGCTTTCGTCGCCGGCAGCATCGCGCTGACCCAGTATGACATCAAGAAGGTGCTGGCCTACTCCACGGTCAGCCAACTCGGCTTCATGGTGGCGGCGGCCGGCCTGGGCGCGTATGCAACCAGCATCTTCCACCTGGCGACGCACGCCTTCTTCAAGGCGCTCTTGTTCCTGGCTGCCGGAAGCGTGATCCACGGCATGGAGCATCTGAGCAAGTCCGCCGGCGCGCATGGCGGCGCAGCCGATGGTCACGCGGTTGATCCGCAGGATATGCGCAACATGGGCGGCCTGCGCGCGAAGATGCCCATCACCTTTATCGTCTACGTTATCGGCGGGCTGGCCCTGGCCGGCGTCCCGCCGTTTGCAGGCTTCTTCTCCAAGGATGAGATTGTGGCGGCGGCCATGCAGCATAATCCGCTCGTCTTCGGACTGCTGGGCATCGCCGCGGTGTTTACGGCGTTTTATATCGGGCGGCAACTGGTGATGGTTTTCTTCGGCAAGCCGCGCACGGGTAATGCCGAACATGCCGCCGAATCGGCGCCGCTCATGACGATCCCGCTGATCGTGCTGGCTGTCTTTGCCGCAATCGCCGGCGTTCTGAATCTGCCTGGCGTGGGCACGCTGGGCACATGGCTTGCGCCGGCTGTCGGCGGCTATGAAGTCGAGGCGTTCCAGATCGGCGTCGCAGGGCTTTTTACGCTGCTGTCCGTTGCGGCGTTGCTGGGCGCCTGGTACGTTTATCGCAACGCATTTACGAAGTCCAGCGATGTCGATCCGCTGGCAGGTCTGGGGCCTCTGTATATCTTCCTGAAGCGCGCCTGGCTTATCGACGCGCTCTACCAGAGCGTGATCGTGAAGCTGTTCTATGCGGCCAGCAGTTTCCTGGCGCGTGTGTTTGACGTCGGCGGCATCGACGGCCTGGTGAACGGCACCGCTGTTCTGGTGCGCAACACGTCGGGCGTGCTCCGGCGCATCCAGAACGGGCTGGTGCGGTCATACGGCATGATGATGTTGCTGGGCGTGGTCGTGGTGGTGGCGTATTTTCTGTGGAGCGCGGTGGCGCGCTGAGCGGCGTGATGAAGGTATTGCGATGATAGTAAAGGCAGAGACGGTTTTTACCGACGCAAGCGGAACCGGCCCGCGCGGTCACCTGGTTCGACCCGATGATGCGGCGAATTACCCCGCCTTCCTGAACAACACGCATGGCGCCTATCACGAAGCAGCCGCCAAAGACGCGTGGCAGATGGCAATGGACTTTTTCAAGCGCAACCTGGTTTAACGAGACAACATGCTTTCATTCATAATTTTCCTTCCACTGATCGGCGCGCTGCTTATCGCATTGCTGCCGCGCGCCTCCACATCGCTCATCCGCTGGACCGCACTGGGCTTTTCCCTGCTGACCTTTGTCGCCTCTGTGGTCGTATTGATGGACTTCAATACAACACAGGCCGGGTACCAGTTCGTCGAGTCCTACCAGTGGATTCCACAATACGGCATCGGTTACAAGCTGGGCGTGGACGGCATCAGCATCTGGATGCTGATGCTGACGACCTTCATCTTCCCTATTGCGCTGTGGACATCGGCGGGCGCCGTGCATGACCGCCTGAAGGAATACTATGCGCTGATCCTGCTGATGGAGATGGCCACCCTGGGCGTGTTCCTGTCGCTGGACATGTTCCTGTTCTACGTGTTCTGGGAGTTCGCCCTGGTTCCGATGTACTTCATCATCGGCGTGTGGGGCGGCGAACGGCGCATCTACGCGTCGATGAAGTTCTTCGTCTTCACGATGGCCGGCAGCGTGCTGATGCTGCTGGCGATTGTGTTCCTGGGCATCAATGGCGGGACGTTCGACCTGCAGGCGCTCGTCGCCAAAAACGGCCAGTGGGCTGCCAGCGCGCCGCTGTTCCTGGCTTTTGCGATTGCGTTTGCGATCAAGGTGCCGCTTTTCCCGTTCCACTCGTGGCTGCCCGACGCGCACACGGAGGCGCCGACGCCGGGTTCGGTCATCCTGGCGGCAGTGCTGCTGAAGATGGGCGCTTATGGCCTGATCCGCTTCAATCTGGCGCTGTTTCCTGACGCCAGCCGCCAGTTTGCGCCGCTGATGATCGTGCTCGGCATCGTCGGCATCCTCTATGGCGCGATCGTCGCCTTCGCGCAGACGGATGCCAAGCGGCTGGTGGCGTATTCGTCGATCAGCCACATGGGTTATATCGTGCTGGGCATCTTCAGCCTGAACCAGTTGGGCCTGCAGGGCGCGCTGCTGCAGATGGTCAATCACGGTATCAGCACCGGCGGCTTGTTCCTGATCGTGGGTTTCCTGTATGAGCGCCGCCACACCCGCGAGATGGCGACCTTCGGCGGCGTCTGGGGCAAGATGCCCCTGTACGGCACCCTGGCGCTGCTGTTTGTCCTGAGTTCCGTCGGCCTGCCGGCGCTGAACGGTTTTGTCGGCGAGTTCGTGATCCTGCAGGGCGCGTTCCAGTCTACGGCCATCCAGTACCCGCAGTACTGGACTGCCTTTGCCGCCTGCGGCATGATCCTGAGCGCCGTTTATCTGCTGACCTTCTACCAGAAGATTTTCCTGGGCGAGAGCCGCAACGCCGCCAACGACAAGCTGATCGACCTGAACTGGCGCGAGGTTGCGGCTGTCGTGCCGTTGCTGGGCGTCATCTTCTATATCGGCCTGTACTCCCTGCCGTTCTTCACCGCCATGAATGCGAGTGTTGCAAACCTGCTCAGCGCGGTGGGCATCGTCATGAGATAACCCGTGCGTACTTTTGATCTGTTGTCACCTGCGGACGCGCTGGCAAAACTGTACGGCGCACTCGACGTGTCGCGCCTGCCCGCCCAGACCGAGGTCGTACCTGCCGTTTCGGCGCGCAACCGCGTCCTGGCGCGCGACGTGGCGTCGCCCATACCGCTGCCGGAGTTCCGCCGCAGCACGGTGGACGGTTACGCCGTGCGCGCGGGTTCCACTCCCGGGGTGCTGCGCGTGGTCGGCGAGGTGCGCATGGGCGAACTTACCCGCCTGCGCGTCAAACTCGGCGACGCGGCTCTGATTCACACCGGCGGCAATGTCCCCGAAGGCGCGGATGCCGTTGTCATGGTCGAGCAGGTGAAATTCCTCGATCAGTCCGGGCTGGGCAAAATACAGACGCAGACCCAGGCATCTCCCGGCGATAACACCATCCGCCAGGGCGAGGATGTCCAGCAGGGCGAAATCGTGATGCGCGCCGGGGCGCGCCTGCGCGAGCCGGAGATCGGCGGTCTGCTCTCCATCGGGATGACCGAGGTTGAAGTGTACCGCAAGCCGCGCGTGGCGTTGATCGCCAGCGGCGATGAGGTTGTGCCCGCCGAAGCCGAGACGCAGCCGGGACAGGTGCGCAATATCAATACGCCCATGCTGGCAGCGCTGGTCGAGCGCAACGGCGGCGTGGCATTGGACTACGGCATCCTGCCCGACAGCCGCTTCGCGTTCGAGGAAGCTGCCGCACGTGCCATGCAGGAAGCGGACATGGTGGTGTTCATGGCCGGCAGTTCCGTCAGCGAGCGCGATTTCACGCCCGATGTCGTGGATGGCATGGGCAAGCCTGGTATCCTGGTGCATGGCATCGCGTTCCGCCCAGGCAAGCCGACGCTGTTCGCCGTCGCGGACGGCCGGCCGGTATTTGGCCTGCCTGGCAATCCGGTCAGCGCGTTTGTCACGGCCAGCCTGTTTGTCGCGCCCACCCTGTGGCGGATGCAACATGCCGTCGCGCCAATGCCCGGTCAGGTTAAAGCCGTTCTCAGCAAGGATGTGAGGTCGCCGGGCGACCTGGAACACTGGTTCCCGGTTAACCTGTCGCAAACGGCGGAAGGGCAGCCACACGGTTCTCCTCCAGTGTGGAGCGCAGAACCGGTTGCAACCAAGAGCAACCTGATCTTCAGCCTGGTGCGCGCCAGCGGGCTGGTATGCGCGCCGATCGGCATGGATCGCCTGGCCGCCGGCGCGACGGTTGACGTGCGCCTGCTGGACTGATGTGTTCAAGATGTCAGACTTCTCCGAGAAGTCTGACATCTTGCTGCTTGAGGCGCTGGGTCAGGTATTCCTGCGCCGCGCTGAGCACGCGCCGGCTCTCGCTGAATGTGATGAGCCTGGTCGCCTCGTCAAAGTTCGCCCACCGATAGGCTTGAATCTCCGCGGCCTGGATGTGCACCGGCGTGTCCTGCACTAATCCGAGGAAGTAGCGCACCGTTTTGGCGACGGTCTGCTGGTTGCGTTTGAAGAAGTAGGTCTCGCTGAGCGTCACGTCTTCAAGCAGCTTGACCGCCGACACGCCGGTCTCCTCCAGCAGTTCGCGCCGGGCGGCCTGGACATCGGTCTCGCCGTTTTCGGCATGTCCTTTGGGAAACGCCCAGTGTCCGGCGTTATGCTGCACCAGGAGATACAGGTACTGGCTGTCCTGTCGCCGCACCGGGATGACCCCGAATGATTGATCTTTCATGGTTCGCGATATAGCCACCATCATACATCGGCAGGGGCGAAGCATCGCCACCGGATTCCGCTATGGACAGTTGAGCGGCGATGCTTCGCCCCTGCCCATAATGTCGGGTTGTATCATCATGGCATTGTCATGTCACTAACGAACCAACTGGTCTGCGGGGATTGCCTTGACGAACTGCGCAAAATTCCAGAGGGCGCCTGTGATCTGATCTATCTGGACCCGCCATTCAATACCAATCTGAAGCGCACCGCCCCGCCGCCAGGACGGAAGCGCATGGAAGGATCGAATCAACCCCAACAGCACGCGGCGTATGCGGACTCGTTCGGTTTGCCGGCAGCGTACATCGATTACATGCGCCCGCGCGTGGAGCAGATGCGGCGGGTGCTGGCCGTCGATGGCTCGCTCTTTTTCCATTGCGACTGGCGCATGAGCCATCACGTGCGCCTGATGCTGGACGAGGTGTTCGGTCTGGCCGGGGGCGGCGATACACCGGGCGTCTTTGTCAACGAGATCATCTGGCATTATGGCCTGGGCGCTGCGCGCGCCAGTCGCCATTTGATGACAAAACACGACGTCATCTTCTGGTATGCCAACTCGCGCCATTACACGTTCAACCTCATTCGCGAAGCGCCCACCGCAGCCATGCTGGCGAAATATTGCCACACCGATGCACAGGGGAAGCGCTACATGAATTCCTATGGCCGCCGCTATGTGTTGAAGGGCGGCAAACCGCTGGACGATGTGTGGGACATCGCGAACATCTCGCCGACGGCTTCCGAACGCGTTGGCTATCCGACGCAGAAACCGCTGGCGCTGCTACTGCGTATCGTGCAACTCGCCAGCAACCCGGGTGACCTGGTGCTCGACCCCTTCTGCGGCAGCGGCACGACGCTGCTGGCGGCGCAGCAGTGCGGGCGGCGCTGGATCGGCGTCGACGCCAATCCGCAGGCGATTGAGATCGCAGGGAAGAGATTGGGGATAGAGATTGGAGATTAGAGATTGGAGGCAAAATGCGTGAGGCAAGAAGCAAGAACAAAGAGATAAGGTATTGTTTCTAGCATCTTGTCTCTAGCCTTAGTGTGGTTTGCCAGTAGTCATTCAAAGAGACTCTTGTTGTTGCTGATCCACGCGAATAGTCGATTTACCCCTTCCTCTACACCAATCTTAGGCGACCAGCCCAGCTCGTTTCGAGCTTTGCTGATGTTCGAGACGTAGACGCGCTGGTCACCAGGGCGCCAGCCCGCGTACGTCACGGGTAGGGGATGGCCGGTCAATCGCTCAAGGAGTGGACCTGTCTCAGTCCAGATGGACAGGGTGTTCTCTGTCCCGCCTCCGACGTTGTATAGTTGCCCGGTAGCAGTATTCGCATGACGGGCAGCGGCATCATACAAATCAAGCAGGTCATCGATGAAAAGCACGTCGCGAACTTGCTTGCCGTCGCCGTAGATGGTGATTGGCCGACCTGTAACGGCTGCGATGGACAGCCACGCTATCCACCCTTGATCCTCCATTCCGAATTGCCTATAGCCGTAAATACTGCTTTGACGTACCACGATTGTCCTTAAGTTGTAGATGCGTGCGTAATCTCTGACGTACTGGTCACCCGTCCCTTTTGAACAGCCGTACGGCGAGTGAAAGTCCAGTGGGTAGCTCTCGTCTATCCCATCGGGATAATCGCGATAGGCATATCGACCATTTCGCGTTTCAATGGCAACGCCTGCCATGCCTCCATAGACTTTGTTGGTGCTGGTGTAGAGAAAGACGGGGTTGGCACCCGCCTCACATGCGGCGCGGGCTGCTTCTAAGGCATTGAAGGTCCCCAAGGCGTTGCTCTCGAAGTCGTTCCTCGGGTTGCTCACTGAAGTTGTAACGGTGGTCTGCCCAGCTAGATGGTAGATGACATCGGCCCCTCGAGCGGCTTCAAGCAAGGCAGGATAATCTCTAACGTCAGCCTGAACGAACCGAAATGAATCGGAGCCGTGGGTATCTCGTAGCCACGCGATGTTGCGGTCCGTGAGTGGTCGCGAGAGGTTATCTAGTACGGTGACGTCATCCCCACGGCTGATTAAACGGTTGGATAGGTTAGTACCTATAAACCCTGCACCCCCGGTAACTAACACTTTCATGGTTTTAAGACCTCTTAAGAAGGATTTACTCGTACGCGACCCGTTGCTATTGTAGAGCGTTTCGGTGAAGTTGAAAGTATTTGCAGTCGTTCACCGGGAGCGTGGCTTCCCAATTCCGAACTCATGGACAATGACATCCAAAAGGCACGGCTTATTCACAGGTGCGGGCTCTTACCGGCAGGTTCTGTCTTTTCGTCTTTGTCTTTATTGAGATGATTTATAGCCTCTCGTTTCATGTCTCCTAACCTTGCTCCCTCCCGATGCGTTCCTGCACCAGTTTGGCCGACAGCAGCACCATCGGCAGCCCCGTGCCGGGATGCGTGCTGGCGCCCACGAAGGAGAGGTTGCCGTAGCGCGCGTGGCGGTTGTGCGGGCGCGGATAGCCGACCTGCGTGAAGTTGTGGCTCAGGCCGAAGGCCGCGCCTTTCGCCGGGTTGAGCTGGTCGCGATACTCCTGCGGGCCGAGCGTCTCCTCGAACAGGATGCGCTCGCGCAGGTCGCTCAGCCCGTAGTCCTTCAGCCGCGCAAACACGGCCTCCCGCGCGCGCTGCCGCAGCGCCGCCCAGTCCTGCGGTTTGCGTTCGTCGATATACCCGACCGGCGCCAGCGCCATGATGCTGTCGCCTCCCGCCGGCGCAAAACCGGGATCGGTGCGCGTCGGCGCCGCGATTGCCAGCCCGCCGATGCCGGTTCCGATTACCAGTGCAGTTGCCATGATGAAGTCCTCCGTGATTGCTTGGTAAAGGCGCTGTATTCAACGGCGGGCTAGCCGGGTCGAATGTGCCCGTCACCTTCCGCCACCCATTTGTAAGTGGTCAGTTCGCGCAGTCCCATCGGTCCGCGCGCGTGCACGCGCTGGGTGCTCACGGCCACTTCTGCGCCCAGGCCGAACTGCCCGCCGTCGGTGAAGCGCGTGCTGGCGTTGGCGTAGACAGCCGCGGAATCGACCTCGTTCAGGAAGCGGGCGATGTTGGCCGGGTCCTGCGACAGGATGCCGTCGGAGTGTCCGGTGCCATGCTGAGCGATGTGGGCCATTGCCTCGTCGATGGAGTCTACGACCTTTACGCTCAGGATCAGCGACAGCCATTCGATGTCGAAATCAGCCTCTCCCGCGCGCTCGATACGCCACGTGCGCCCGCCATCCGGCACGACGAAGGCGCGTTGGGCGATCTGGTAGGAACTCTCATCGCACTTGTAGGAGACGTCCGCCTGGCTCAGGCGCGCGATCACTTTGGGCAGGAATTCATCCGCCACCTGGCGCTGCAACAGCAGCGTGCCCAGCGCGTTGCACACCGTCGGGCGCTGCACCTTGGCGTTATAGATCACCTCGACCGCCCTGGCCTGGTCGACGGTCGCATCGACGTAATAGTGGTTGATGCCGATGCCGCCGGTGATCACCGGGATGTTGCTGTTCTCGCGGCACAGCTTGTGCAGCGCCGCGCCGCCGCGCGGGATGATCAGGTCGACGTAGTCGTGCAGGCGCAGCAGTTCGTTGATCATGGCCCGATCCGGGCTGTCGATGAACGCGATGCAATCCACCGGCAGGCCGTTGGCGCGCAACACTTCATGGATGACGCCGACCAGGGCGCGGTTGGAGTGGATCGTCTCGCTGCCGCCGCGCAGGATGGCGGCGTTGCCGCTCTTGATCGAAAGGGCGGTGATGTCGATGGTCACGTTGGGGCGCGCCTCGTAGATCACGCCCAGCACGCCCAGCGGGACGCGCCGTTTGTGCAGCTTGAGGCCATTGGGTAAAACCGTGTGCTCGAACTGCTCGCCCACCGGGTCGGGCAGGGCCGCCACGCTGCGCACGTCGTCCGCGATGGTTTGCAGGCGCCCCTCGTTCAGGGTGAGGCGGTCGACGAAATAGGGCTGCACGTTGCGCGCTTTCGCGCTGGCGATGTCTTCACTGTTGGCTGCCAGAATCTCGTCTTTGCTGCGCAACAGGCTGTCGGCCAGGTCCTGGAGCGCCTTATTTTTGTGTTCGGTCGTTGCGCGCGCCAGGCTTCGTGCGGCTTGTTTCGCCCGCGCGCCCATTTCTTGGAGATCGATCGTAGCCATAGCTTTCTGATTATATGATGGATGCGGGTTGATAGTGGGATAATCTCTACGAAGCGATGCAGGCACTTACCTTCTGGAAAATGATAACTGCGGATCACTCAAATCTACTGGAGCAATTCCTTGATCTGTTGACGCAGAATCATATTCGGTATTGCGTGATTGGCGGGCAGGCGGTCAACGCCTATACGGAGCCGGTGGTAAGTCTTGATCTGGATATCGTTGTCGCGATAGATCAGGTCGAATTGCTCGAATCGCTGGTGCGCGATCAATTCGTTGTCAAGGCATTTCCCAACAGTCTGAATATCACCCTGCCAGACTCCGATTTGCGGGTGTTGATTCATACCGATCCCCGCTATGCTGCCTATCCTGATCGGTCTGCTTTGAAGAATGTGCTGGGAATGATATTGCCAGTTGCCGGCGTAGAGGATGTTCTACGCGGGAAGATCTGGGCGGTGCAAGATCCTCAACGGCGAGGCAGCAAACGTCAGAAAGACGTGGCCGATATTGCGCGTCTGATTGAAGTACATACCGAATTTCGCCCATTAGTTCCGGACGAAATCATTGCACGGCTGTTGTGAGGTTGGCAGTACCATCGCGTTATGCGTCGGGTTGTGTCCTGCAGCTAAACTCAGGAATGAACCCCAGCACATCCGCGCCCTGGCTGCGCGCATAATCAAACGCGAAATGGCTGACATCACCCTTGCAGCCGGTAATCACGATGCGCGGTTTCGACGTGCTCATGGTGATGAAACTCCGAGTTCGTTAGCCGAACTTTGTTCGGCCGAACTCGGAGTTCTTTAACGCAAACCTCAGCGCTGGCCGTAGACTGCTTCGCGCAGGCCCTTGATGTAGCCGATGGCAAACAATCGTCCAATGGCTGAGTACGACGGGTTGTCGTTGCTGTCGCCTTCCATCGTCGGAACATGGTCGGGGCGCAGGACGCCCTCGAAGCCGATATCCTTGTACGCGCGCATGCACTCCAGCATATCGGTCTTGCCCTCGTCGTGGAAGGTCTCCTCGAACTTCTCGACGGTTCCGCGCACGTCGCGGAAGTGGGCGAAGAAGATCTTGCCCTGCTTGCCGAACTTGCGGATCGTGCCGGGCAGATCATCGGTCATGAGGGTGAAGTTGCCCTGGCACAGCGCAATGCCATTGACCGGGCTTGGGATCATGTCCAGCAGGCGCTGGTAATTCTCCACACTGCGCATGATGCGCGCCACGCCGCGGATAGGCGACAGTGGCGGATCATCCGGGTGCATCGCCAGTTTGACTCCCGCCTTCTCTGCAACGGGGATCACGCGCTTGAGAAAGTATGCGAGGCTGTCCCAGAGTTGCTCGTCGGTGACGGCGCCGGCGGGCATTGGCGGTGCGTTGCGCACCTGCTCAAAGTCGAACGCGGTCACCAGCGCGCCGCCGCGGCCGAGGGTGGCCGTGGATGTGCGCATCCAGTTGAATTGCGACATCCACTCGTAGCACCACACCGGGATGCCCACGCGTCCCATGTTCTCCAGCAACTGGCACACGGTGTCGATCTCCGCGTCGCGCCCTTCGATGCCGAGTTTTGCTTTTTCCAGCGGGGGCCGGCTTTCGATCACGGATACTTCGAAGCCCGCGCTGTTAAACGCGTTCTTCATGCGCAGCAGCGGCATGTAGTCCCAGGGCTTTTCGCTGCCCTGGGTCGGCGGCAGCGGAGCGACGACGTAATCCACGCCGACCTGTTTCACCATCTTCCACAGCGGCGTTGGATTCGCCGGCAGTACTTCAGCAATCTTAATCATGCATGTCCCTCTTTTACAGCCGGACAGGTCTCATGAGACCTGTCCGGTATGAATCCTTTCCTAAAGAACGCCGAACACCTTGTATACCTCGTCGATCGGCATCCCGGCGGCGAGTTGCTCGCGCTCCTTGTTTTCAAATTCAAACGTCTTCTCGACGCGCAGCAGCACCTCGTCGACCAGGTCGCGCGGAATCAGTTGCGCGCCATCGTTGTCGGCGAAGATGAAATCGCCCGGCTCGACCTTCACATAGTGGGTGATGTGCCCCGGCAGGTAGATCGGGCGGTTGACCTCGGTGATGATCCAGCCGCCGAAGGCGTTCGGGCGCGTGCCGAAGGTGTACATCGGGAAGTCGGGCATCTTCAGCACGTACTGGGTGTCGCGGCAATTGCCGGCCA
>JAMCQN010000090.1:0-4210 GCA_023382055.1 Chloroflexota bacterium | reverse complement strand
CTCGCCGAAGTGAGCCGGCTGCATATCGCCGCCGCAATCGAAGCACAGCACGCTGCCCGGCGGCTGCGTGGCGACTTCGCGCATCATGCGCTTCTGAGGATGGCCGCCCTCCGCCTCCCAGCGCGCTTCCATTTCCTTCTGGTACTCGGGCGAACGGTCTTCGATCAGCGAGTGCAGTTTGATCGGCAGGGCGCGCCCGACCAGTTGCATCCCCTGGCGCAGAGGCTTGAAGCGGTCGGACAGCACGGTGTTGCGCACGCCGAGACCGCTCAAGGCGTCGGACACGCAGCCGCCATAGCCTGCGCGGCGGTATCGCGCGATGCGTTCCAGGTCAGTGATATCGAGATGACGGATTTCATGGCTCTTTTGTTGCTTGTCTAAAGCTTCTGGGGTTGACACAACTTACTCCTGATGTTGAAAGGTTTAGGTTTAGTCCCGGCTTTGCCTTATCAGGATTTTAGCGCGTTATTCAGTTTGAGGCGCGCGCAGATATGGGTCGGGCGGGATGTTATCGCCGCAGCCAGCCCATGATGCCTGCGCCAACCGCAACCAGTAAAGCCAGTCCCGCCACGATGCGCCACCATGGCGCCTGCGCCGGTTGCTCAACTGGTCGCATAGCAGTTGGAGGCGCCGGCTCGGCAGTCGGCGTTTCGGTCGGTTCGGGCGCGGCGCGCAGGCTGAATACCTTCGGCGCCGGCGTCTCCGCATCAGGAGTAGAGGTGGCTACAGTGGACAATTCGGCGGCGGCCGTCGGTGTTTGCGCCGCGGCTTGGGGCGCCGGCGCTGCTGCTGCGGCCGCCGCTTCCTCAGTCGGGGTGGTCGCCATCGCGGATTGAATCTGAACGCGCGGTGTTACCGCAGCGGTCGCTGCCGGCGCGGTGGCTGCCGGACTCTGACCGCCGGCGCGATCTGCCAGCGCGGGTGCTGCGGTGGCCTTTTCTACCTTGGACGCGACCTGCGCGGCCATAGTCGGCGCGGGTTTCGGCGCGGCCGACATCATCGGTTGGGTTACTTGCAAACCGCCCAGCATATCCAGACCGATTGCTGCGACAAAAATCGCAGCCGCCAGCGCGGAACCGAAGCGCCACCACATGCGCGCGCCGGCAGGCGCGCGCGCGGGTTGTCGGGCCGGCGAGGCGTTACTCGACAGTATGAAGTTGCGCGGCACGCTGACAGCCGGCAGCTTGCGCGCCGCCGGGACCCGGGCGCGCGTGGCATCGACGCGGCGCCGCAGGGCGGGGTCGCGGTTGATGCGAGCCTCAAAGGCCTGCCGGGAACGCTCGTCCAGTTGCCCGTCCAGGTAGGCCGAAATCAGCTCATCGCCATTGCGTCTGGTAAACATGACAGCACTTGTACTATTGACGCTCCGGTGCGCCTATCAGTTCCGTTTCGTTCAGCAGGTAATCCCTCAGGCGGGCGCGCGCCCGGCTGAGGCGGGATTTTACCGTGCCGAGTGAGGTTTGCATGGCATCCGCGATTTCGTCATAACTCATGCCCTGCACATCCGACAGCACAAAAGTGATGCGCTGGTCGGCGGGCAGAAGTTTGATCGCTCTGGTGATGGCATGGCGCAATTCGCTACGTTCGGCGGCTTCGGATGGGCTTTCTTCTGCGGATGCAATCAGCTCTTCATAGCCGGCGCCGGCAGGGCCGCCGCTGCTGCTGTCGGAGTCCTCGCCAAAGGCATCCAGCGAGGTGGCCGGCCGGCGTTTGTTGTAGCGCAGCGCATCGTAACAGGCGTTGGTGACCGTCCGCAGCAGCCAGCTTTTGAAGGAACCGCCGCGAAAGCTGCGGATGCTCCTGTAAGCCGATATGAACGTTTCCTGCGCTGCATCGGCGGCAGGCGCTTCATCGCCCATGATGCGGAAAGCCACGTTGTAAACCTGCGACTGGTAGGCCAGTACCAGCGTGTTGAACGCGTTGATATCGCCGCGTTGCGCAGATTGAATCAAGGCCGGCTCGTCCATGCTGTCCTTATTGTATGCGGACAGGCAGCCATCGTCGTGATGTTTCAAGTTGGTCGTCCGGGCACGTCATGCCCGCGAATGCGCGTAGCGTATCCAGAGGCCGCGGCAAGCGCGCTTGCGCGGGAATGACGATAGCGTTTTCCGCGTCCTGCGCCGGCTCGTGCCCATTTCGCCAACAGAATCGGTGACCGGGCTAAGAGCGGTCTATCAGCGCATCAGGGGCGTTGGCGATCCGTGTGATGAAATCCACCAGGTGCTGATAATGCGCCCCTTTCCAGTAGACCTTGCCGCACTGGTCGCACACATGAAACTCATCGTAGTAGTCGCGCGTATGCGGGGGCAGCCTGTCGCCGATCGCCTCCTTGTCGGCGCGGTGCAGCACGCCATTGCAGCGGATGCAGCGCATGAATGGGGCGATCAGGCGGTGCATGTCGAAGCGGCGCAGCACTTCGATGATCTGGCGCTGTGGATCGGCCTCGCGCACGTAATAGCCGTGGGTGACCGTGCTGCGTTTCAACAGGCCGCGGTCGCGCGTCAGCAGAATACGGCGCTCGTCGGACGAGATGCGCGCGAGTTGGGCGTCGTCATAGTCGTTGCGGTACAGCGTATCGAAGCCCAGCAGCCTGAGGTAGCCGGCCAGCTTGCCCAGGTGGGCATCCAGCACGAAACGCGGATCGCGCAGCGGGGCAGGGCGCAGGCGCACAACCGGCGTCGGATCGATGGACTCGAACACCGGGTAGACGCTGATGTGGTCGCCATCCTGCACGATATAAGAGAAATCGACCGGCTGGCCGTTGGCAAGGATCAGCTCGATCTCGGTGTGGGGGGCGCCCAGCGCCTCGATCATGTCTTTGACCGATGCGCGATTTTCGAAGGCGTGCGCGAAGCACACTTGCCTGCGTTCGGAGGGGAGAAAGTCGTTTAACTCGGCGTAGAATCTGAAGCTGGCCTGACTCATGGCGTCAAGAGGGCGGGTGCGGCAAACCCGCACCCGCCCAAGATCGCGCAGGACACCTGTCCTGCTCCGAGATCAGTCTCTGCGCGGGCCGCGATACCCACCGCGGTCGCCGCCGTCGCGTCGCGGGCCGCGATCTCCACTGTCGCGCCGCGGGCCGCGATCCCCGCCGCCGCGCCGCGGGCCGCCGCGGCTGTCAGACTCGATGGCTTCCTCAAGCGTCATGCCTTCCAGAACGGCCTTGCGGCTCAAGCGAATCTTTCCGCCATCGTCGATTGCGGTGACCATCACACTGATCTCCTGGCCCATGGACACCTCGTCGGTGACTTGCTGTACCGGGTGATCGGAGAGTTGCGACACGTGCACCATGCCGTCGGTCTTTGGCGCAATCTCCACGAAAGCGCCGAAGTCGGTGATGCGCACCACCTTGCCGGTGTAGATATTGCCGACCTTGACCGGCGTGGACATCGACTCAATCATCTCGCGGGCGCGCTCAGCCGATGCGCCATCCGTCGATGAAATGAACACACGGCCGTCATCCTCGATATCGATGCGGGCGCCGGTCTGTTCCTGGATGCCGCGCACCGTCTTGCCGCCGGGGCCGATCACCATGCCCAGCCTTTCGGGGTCCACCTGCACGATCAGCATGCGCGGCGCGTGCGCCTTGATGGTGCTGCGCGCTGCCGGAAGCACCTCAAGCAGTTTCTCCATAATGGCCATGCGGCCTTCGCGCGCCTGCGCCAATGCTTTCTCCAGAATCTCGGTGGTGATTCCACTGATCTTGATGTCCATCTGCAAGGCGGTGATGCCCCTGGCCGTGCCGGCCACCTTGAAGTCCATGTCGCCAATGTGGTCTTCCAGGCCCTGGATATCGCTCAGGATCGCATAGCCGCCTTTGCCATCCGTTATCAGGCCCATGGCGATACCGGCTACCGGCGCCTTGATCGGCACGCCGGCGTCCATCAGCGCCAGAGTGCTGCCGCACACGCTGCCCATGGACGTGCTGCCGTTGGATGAAAGCACCTCGCTCACCACGCGGATGGTATAGGGAAAAGCGTCCTCATCGGGGATGACCGCAACAAGTGCGCGCTCGGCCAGCGCGCCGTGGCCCACTTCACGCCGGCTGCTGCCGCGCAGAACCTTAGCTTCGCCCGTACTGTACGGGGGGAAGTTGTAGTTGTGCATGTAGCGCTTCTCCTCGTTGGGGAACAGCCCGTCCAGTTTCTGGGCGTCTCCCTTGCTGCCGAGGGTGACGATGCTCATGACCTGCGTTTCGCCGCGCGTGAAT
>JAMCQN010000072.1 GCA_023382055.1 Chloroflexota bacterium | reverse complement strand
TCGTTGCATGACTTCCAGTTTGCTTAGTTCTTTTGTGCTCATGATCAGTATCGTGTCCAATTTCCGCCCCCTTCACCGGGGGCATTCTATATTTGCTGAAAGGGGACATTTCTACTTTGCGCAAAGGGGACATTTTAACTTTGGGCTAACAGCATCGAATTTATCCTTGACATCAGCACCGGCGAGCTTACAATTACATCACCAATTGAATAGCGACAAGTTTTGATCGGGACATGCGTTTACCGCAGGCAGTAACAGAGAGCGGCACACGTCGGACGCTACAGGCATTCGACATGGTGTGAGTGCCGTTACTGGCGCAGTTGGCGTACCACCCGTGAGCGCGCGGTGTGAAGCAGCCTTCATCTGCCAAATCGCGCCGGGATTCGCCCGTTAGCGCGACGTATGAGATGCGGCGATGCGAACCGAATGGTTTGCGCGACTGCAACCTGGGTGGAACCGCGGAGTACCTTATAGTCCTTCGCCCCAATATGTGGGCGGAGGACTTTTTGTTTTTCGCCCGCAACCGCTCCCGTGCAGAGAAAGCGGGAGTAAGGATGGTGAGGATAGAAACATGGCAAAACAACACAATATGCCGGAGGATCTGTTCCGGGTGCGCCACTCGCTGGCGCATATCATGGCGGAAGCGGTGATCGAGCGCTACCCGGACGCCAAACCCACCATCGGACCGCCGGTGGAGAATGGGTTTTATTACGACTTCGCCGTAGACAAGCCGTTTACGCCCGAAGACCTGGACGCCTTTGAGACGCGCATGAAGCAGATCGTGAAAGGGAACCATGAGTTCAAGCGCCGCGAAGTCTCTGAGGGTGAGGCGCGCCAGGTTTTCGCCGCCAATCCCTACAAAATCGAGTTGATCGATGGGCTGGTGTCGGGTGCCGGCGACGACATGGGCGATGAAGAGGAGGCTCCCGCCAGCGAGCCCGCCGCGCAGGCAATCTCAATTTACAGCCAGGATACCTTCACGGACCTGTGCCGCGGCCCGCACGTTGCCAGCACAAAGGAGATCAACCCGGAGGCGTTCAAGCTGACGAGTACTTCCGGCGCGTACTGGCGCGGCGACGAGCACAACGCGATGCTGCAGCGCATCTACGGCGTGGCGTTCAAGACGAAGCAGGAGCTGGACGAATACCTGCAGCGGGTGGAGGAGGCTAAGAAGCGCGACCACCGCAAACTGGGCAAGGAGCTGGAGATCTTCATCTTCGACGATGAGGTCGGCCCCGGCTTGCCGTTATGGCTGCCCAACGGCGGCATCCTGATCGATGAATTGGAACGACTGGCGAAGGAGATGGAACTCAAGGCGGGATATGACCGCGTGCGCACGCCCCACCTGACCAAGGAAGATCTGTTCATCAAAAGCGGTCACCTGCCCTACTACGCTGAGAGCATGTACCCGCCGATGGAACTGGAAGGCGTCAAGTACTACGTCAAGCCGATGAACTGCCCGATGCACCATAAGATATTCGCCGCCAGGCAGCACAGCTATCGCGACCTGCCCGTCCGGCTGGCCGAGTACGGCACATGCTATCGCTATGAGAAGAGCGGTGAGTTGTTCGGGTTGATGCGCGTGCGCTCGATGCAGATGAACGACGCGCACATCTACTGCGCGGAGGATCAGTTCGAGCAGGAGTTCATGGGCGTCATCGCGTTCTACCTGGAATACTTCCGGCTGTTCGGCATCGAGAAGTACGTCATGCGCCTGAGCACGCACGGCAAAAAGGGCCTGGGCAAGAAATACATCGACAACGTAGCGCTGTGGCTGAAGACGGAAGATATGGTACGCAGCGCCATGACCAAGCACAACGTGCCGTTCGTCGAGGTCCCGGATGAGGCTGCCTTCTACGGGCCGAAGATCGACGTGCAGGTCTGGAGCGTGATCGGCAAGGAGTTTTCGCTGGCGACGAACCAGGTCGACTTTGCGCAGCCCGGTCGCTTCAACCTGACGTTTGTGAACCGCGAGGGCAAAGAGGAGACGCCGTTGTGCATCCATCGCGCGCCACTCGGCACGCACGAACGCATGATCGGTTTCCTGCTCGAGCATTACGCCGGGGCGTTCCCGGTCTGGCTTGCGCCGGTGCAGGCGATGATCATCCCGATCGCCGACCGCCATGTGGAGTATGCCAACCAGGTGGCCGGGCGACTGCGCGCCGAGGGCATGCGCGCCAGCGTTGACGACAGCACGGAGCGCATGCAGAACAAGATTCGCAAGGCGCAGGGGCAGAAGATCCCCTACATGCTGGTAATCGGCGACAAGGAGCGCGACGCCGGCGCTGTGGCGGTGCGACTGCGCACGGGCGAGGACCTGAAGGCCATGCCGCTGGAGCAGTTCGTCGCGCGCGCCGTGCCGATTATGAAGTCGCGCGCGCCGAACCTGTAGCGGTTGCGGATCAAACATCTCCGAGTTCTCGCAGAACTCGGAGATGTTTCATACGGCTGGAATTCGGAGGTGTTCATTGGCGCGCAGCAGTGCGGCGTACTTTCTGATCAACGCTCAATCTCCAATCTCTACTCTCTACTCTCTACTCTCTAATCTCCTCTACAATCCCGCCACGCGCCCGGCGAACACCTCGCGGATGATGTCCTCGACCGGCGGTTCCTCAAACGTCACATCGTCCACCTTCAATTGCGCGAGCAGCCGCGCCACCGATTCGGTCGCCTGCGCGCGCGGCACGTGAAACACAGCGTTTCGGCCAAACCTTCGAGTCATGCTGAGCGAACCTTGGCGCCAGGCTTCGCTTAGCGCGAACCCCGGAGGTTTTAAATCAGCGTCTTGATCATCATAGATGAAGTAAGATAGTTATGCGGAGGTCGGGAGATGCGGGAGCAGACTACGGCGAAGTCAGTCAGGATCAAAGTACAGCCAGATGAACTTGATGGTGTGGTTCATCAGATTGTTGCTCGTTTTCATCCTTCCAGAATCATTCTCTTTGGTTCGTACGCGTATGGCGCCCCATCTGCTGATAGCGACCTCGATTTACTCGTCGTACTTGATACGCCACTGAAAGAGACCGAGCAGGCCGTGAAGATATGCCAGGCCATACACTACGATTTTGGGCTTGACCTGATCGTGCGCACGCCCGGAACACTGACCAGGCGGTTGGAGCTGGGCGACCCATTCTTGCGCGAAATCATCGAAAAAGGCAAGGTGCTCTATGAATCCGCTGACAGTCGAGTGGGTGGATAAGGCGGAAGCTGAACCCGAACATCACAATGTCTGTTGCTTCTGCGCTGACCAGTGTCAGATCATCCAACGTGCCCGATCATGAAGACGCGCGCGCCGAACCTGTAGCGGTTGCGGGTCAAACATCTCCGAGTTCTCGCAGAACTCGGAGATGTTTCATACGGCTGGAATTCGGAGGTGTTCATTGGCGCGCAGCAGTGCGGCGTACTTTCTGATCAACGCTCAATCTCCAATCTCCAATCTCCAATCTCTACTCTCTAATCTCCTCTACAATCCCGCCACGCGCCCGGCAAACACCTCGCGGATAATGTCCTCGACCGGCGGTTCCTCAAACGTCACATCGTCCACTTTGAACTGCGCCAGCAGGCGCGCAGCAGAATCGGTCGCCTGCGCGCGCGGCACATGCAATACAGCGGTGAGGCCGTCGCAGCTCTCAACCCGGCCGAACTGCGCCAGCGCCTCGCGGGTGGTCGGCTCTTCCAGCAGCAACTTGATGATCTTGTAGGGCGCCACCCGTTCGATCAGGGCGCGGAAGTTGCCGTCGTAGAACAGATGGCCTTTGTCGATCACGATGATGCGCTCGCATAACGCTGTCACGTCCGCCATATAGTGGCTGGTGAGGATCACGGTTGCGCCGTAACGGCGGTTGTACTCGGCGATGAATTCGCGGATGCGCGCCTGCATGGTCACATCCAGGCCGATGGTCGGTTCGTCAAGGAACAACACCCCGGGCCGGTGCAGCAGCGCCGCGGCCAACTCACACTTCATGCGCTCGCCCAGCGACAGTTTGCGCACCTGCTTCTTCATCACCGGGCCTAGATCAAGCAGTTCATCCAGCTCTTTCAGCGTCGCGTCAAACTGCGGTCTGGGGATTTCGTAGATCGCCTGGTTGACCAGGAAGGTTTCCAGCGCAGGCAGGTCCCACATCAATTGCTGCTTTTGACCCATGACGAGGGTAAATTGTTTCAGATAAGCCGTCTCGCGTTTATGCGGGGTGAATCCCAGCACACTGGCCTGGCCGCTGGTGGGATACAGCAACCCGGACAATACCTTCAGCGTCGTCGTCTTGCCGGCGCCGTTGGGACCCAGGAAACCCACCATTTCGCCCTGCCCGATGTTGAACGACACATCTTCCACCGCCTTTACGTTGCGGTACTTGCGCGCCACGAACGAGCGCAGGCTGCCCATCAAGCCCGGCTCTTTTTCGTGCACCTGGTAGTGTTTGGAGAGATGGTTTACTTCGATTTGGTATGCCATGGCGACAAAAAAAGGCAAAAGGCCACACGCGCCTTTTGCCTTTTACCGGATGCCCCAAGAGAGATTCGAACTCCCGACCTTCTGGTCCGCAACCAGACGCGCTATCCACTGCGCCATTGGGGCAGGCTCGCAAATTATAGCATAGCTCCTGCCGTACGCGCGGACGATTTGCCGCAGCTTCCGCCCCCTGAACGCACGCATCAGTTGACGGGAATTCATATCATCCGGGCAGACGCAGCCGGATAGTTCCGTCCGCCACCACCCACAATGCCGTCGCAAAGCGGTCGATAAAGGCGCGGTCGTGCGCCGCCGCCAGCACCGTGCCCGGGAAGGCATCCAGCGCGGCCTCAAATCGCTCGCGCGAGGGGATGTCCAGATGGTTAACCGGCTCATCCAGAACAAGGCAGTTGACGCCGCTCACCACCAGCTTCGCCAGGATCAACCGGGCGCGCTCGCCAAAGCTGAGTTGTTTTACCGGAACAAACACATCGTCGCCTTCAAACAGGAAGTAATGCAGGAAGTTGCGCGCCTCGGTCTCTCCAAGTGGCGCGAGTTCCTGAATTGCGCTCAGCGGCGTCTTGTCCGAATCCAGCGTCTCGTGTTCCTGCGGCATATAGCCGATGCGCACGCTGGAGCCTGTGCGGCTGCGTCCTTCGCTCAGTTCAAGTTCGCCGACGATGGCGCGCAGCAGGGTGGTCTTGCCGCTGCCGTTCGGCCCAACCAGCGCGACACGGTCGCCGTGCCGCAACTCGAGGTTCACATCCTTGAACAGGATACGCTCGCCATAAGCGTGCCCGGCAGCTTCCAGCGTGACGACGATCTGTCCTCCGCGCGTCATTTCGCCGAAATCCAGCTTCATCTTCCAGCCTTGTTTTGGTTTTTCCACCAAGTTTTTCGCGTCCATCAGCCGGCGCAGGCGGGCTTCGCGCGCCTTGGCCTTTTTCGCCACCTTCTTGGCCAGTCGGCGCGTGTGGTCGTTGTTGGTGCTCTCCTCGTTATGTTGTGCCTGCGCCTTCGTGCGTTCTATATCAGCCTGGATGCGCTCGATTTCCAGTTGCTGGTCGTTCCACACGGCCCACTGCCTGTCCAGTTCCGCAGCCTTGCTCAATTCGAAGTCGCTGTAATCGCCGGCATACTCCCCGATGCGATGCGTCAGCGCATCCAGCGCCAGAATACGCGACACCGTGTTGTTCAGAAAAGTCCGGTCGTGCGAAACCGCCAGCACTGCGCCATGAAAGCCATCGAGGAATTCCTCCAGCCATTCCAGGGCGGCGATATCCAGATGGTTCGTCGGCTCATCCAACAGCAGTATTGACGGTTGAGCGATCAGCAGCCGCGCCAGGCCCAACCGCGTGCGCTGACCGCCGCTCAATTGCCGCACGGGCACGTCAAAGCCGACACCTCGCAGACCCAGGCTATCCAGCGTCGATGTAATCTCATGGTCGATGCCATAACCGCCCAGGGATTCGAACTGCTCCAGCGCGTCGCCATAGGATGCGAGGATATCAAGCGGCGTTTCACTTGTGTTTGCCAGCCTTTCGGTCAATGCCTCCAGATGGCGTTTGACTGACGCATACCCTGTGATCCCCGACGCAACCACCTCGCCTACCGTGGTATTGCTGGTATCCTCCAACCCCTGGGCCAGATAGCCAAGCTTTGCGCCCGGCGAGACACTGACCGTCCCCAGGTCGGGCGCTTCCAGGCCGGTGATGATTCGCAGCAGCGTCGTTTTTCCGCTGCCGTTTGGCCCAATCAAGCCAACACGGTCGCCGGGGTTGATAACAAACGATACTTCATCCAACACCCGCTGGACGCCGTAGTATTTCGAAACGCGATTGACTTGCAGCATAAGCGACTGGCTCCCTGAGATGACCCGGCTGGGTCATCGCTAAAGCGGTGGATACATCTGGTGCGATCCCACGGCTTGACAGGCGCGCAAGTAATGCGAAAAAAAAGGCCGTGGGGCGGAAGAAGCGCCCACGGCCTTTATCTGTTAGTGTATCGGGTATTAACGGCTGGCAGGCAGACTTCTTCCATGCAATTGATTGAAGATCATGCCTGTCACTGGTTTTACCTCGTATGTCTGCTCTTACAAGATTGACACACACTTACTGCGTGCGCGTGATTTATAACACGTGATTGACCGCAGGTCAATAGCCGCGAGTTATCGATGCAGGGCAATTGCATGTCGACAAGGATTACATGTGACACCTGTGACGTGCAATCCGTCTACCGCATCATTAGGGGCATGTAGTACCAATTGAACAGACCACGCAGTGCAGTCTCCGCAGGATTCCCTAGTACACTGTAGTAGCGCATCTGATTGCACACATCGTAATAGGGAGCCATGTTGAAATTCAAATTGAACACAAACATCGCGTTCATCCACGGCCAGTTCGTACGCGCGTAATTGAACGCACCCGCCAGGTTCATCGCTTGCTTGTCAGGTGTCACAGCCTGCCATGTGCGGTTGGACCAGTCGCTGGAAAATGCATCAGTGGGACATCCAGGTGGTGGAAGGATCAACCAGCCCATTTCGGTGGCCCACATTTTCTTAGCGCCCCAACCATTAGCCTGCATGACAGCATAGAGTCCTTCAGCGGATCGGAAGCACAGACCGCTGCTGCAGTCAGTCGCTGGCGTGCCGCCAGTCGCATTCGGTGGTGCGTCGAAATCGGCGCTGAAGCCAAAGGGATGATAGCCGACGAAATCCAGACATGGTCCTGCGCCGGCCGCAATGAGTTCAGTCAGGTACTCACGCTCATCCTGGCTGGCGCCGTCGTTTCCCGGGTGACCACCCCATGCGCCGGACACCCGACCTGTGTTCGCCAGCCCCGCTGACACGACAAGCGCCGTTGGAGAATTGAACTTAATTCTGCTATAGGCGGCGCACAACACTTGTTTGTAATCTGCAGCGACTGGCGAGGCATTCCACCCAAATGTGGAGCTCAGGTTTACCTCGTTGCCAATCTCGTAAGCATCGATGTTACCCCCAGCTTGGTTCATCACATTATCTACGCGTTGCAGCACAGCGGGTAGATTGCCCACATCAGCTGCGGATACCGGGATCAGGTACAACGCCTTCGCCGGCGGTTTTGTACTCGGCACGTTGTACACCTTCATCCAGTTAAAGCCCCAGGTATGTGGGTTGGCCGTTTCGGGGCCAAACATTATAAATCCGTAGCCAAATGCTTCGGGCTGAGTCGCTGCACTCAGGCGAGGCACATCTGCCGCACGCAGTACCAACAACACGGTCGCCAATGACGCTATTACGATGCGGACTGTTGAAAATGTGTTTTTCATCATATCCTTGAGTACAGTCTATCCCCACCTGGCGTAACGTCCTGAGTCAATAAGCATATTCACTATGCGATTCAACGATGCACTCACACGACGTTATAAAAAGCAGTATATGTTCGAGCGTTAACAATGTCAAAAGGTGCTGAAAACCGATCAGGTCAATCGGATGCGCAAGTTAAGGTGTCACTAATAGCAATCAAGCGATCCTGGTGTACCATATGTCGATGGCTACCGTAGCATATGCCGCTGAGCTACGCCATATGGCAATCTATCACGTCACAGGCGCCATATGCAATCCTTAAACTCGACGTGCAATTGCCCTGGTTATCGATGCAGTACTCAACCGGCCTTGGGGCCGGTATATACAACCTCGAACAGGACGCGGTCGGGCGACTCGAACATCACCTGGTAATAGGTCCGCTCGGGATTCGGTTCGAAGTCCGGGCGGTGGCGAGGCGTGTCGAAGAGCGCTGGCACACCATGATCTTTCAGAAAAGCGGTCACCGTATCGACGTCCGCCTGCGTCGGCGCGCCGATGCCCAGGTGATTCATGCCGGGGCCGTCGTAATCGTTGCTGACCTCTTTCACCTGGGCGCTGAACCACAGGCTCGCGCCACGACCGTCCGCTACGCCGAGCATGGCGTCGTCGGCGTAGATTGTCTGCCAGCCCAGGCAGGCCATGAGGTCTTTGTAGAACACGAGATTGGCCGGGCGTACATTAAACTGGATGTGGGATATAGTCGTTTTCATCACGCAGATTCTCCTGGTTGCGATAAAAGTACGGTGTTGACCACCGCCATCTCTCCATGATAGAACACTTGTTCTAGCCTGTCAAATGCCGAACTTCGCCCCAAAGAGTGCTCCGATATCTTCAGCGGCGCCAGGCTCAGGCTAAAGGCCACACATCGGAGTCGCGTTTGGGAAACAGCGCGTCCAGCAACGCCCGCATGGCGTTGCCGCCCGCCCAGCAGTCGGGGAATGCGTAACGTAATTCATCCGACGAGCGGTAACCAAACAACAGTTGCAGGAAGGTGCGATCCGGGAATGCGGCATTGCCGCCGTCACTCAGCGTCGGCTTCCACGGCTCGATGATGCTGATGCGACCGTGCTCGAAAGCGAGCCGCACACCGCTGCGGTAGAAGTTGAGTTTCAGGTCGCCTGTATAACCGGGCATGACCGAACCTTCCAGGTTGGTTTCGAGCGCCGGTGCGATGCGCCGCAGGAACGCCGGGATATCCGGCACACGTACATACCACGCATAGGGGTGGCCCTTATTCGGCAGGTGATCGGCCATGGCGGTGTAAACCGGATGCTCCCCGCCCAGATCGAAGGCAAACTCGCTGAAGTCCTCTTTCCTGTCGCGTTCCTTATAGGCTTCGCCGGTCGCCCACAGATAGCGGATCACGCTGGGCGTCACGGCGACCCAGGAAACACCTGCGCTTAACTCATAGAGTGTGGCGGCCATGGTCACACCCCACAGTTCCGGCGGATGCGCCAGCAGACCGACCGGCTGGCCCTCCAGGTCTTCGATGATGCAGATTTCACGGCGCGTCGCGTTCTTCTCGCTCTTGCGGTCGAGTTCGTAGCGCCACAGCGCATCATCGCGCACGCAATCCACCAGGTAACGCGCGGAACGCTGAGCGTACAGGCTCATGATGAACGCCAGGTCGTCCCGCGTGGCGCGCCGCAACCGATAAGGTTCCGGCTCATCTTTCTTCAGCTTTGGCGCGTGTGGCTTATACCCCGCGCGTCCGGCGCCCAGTTGCAGCGCCATTTCATAACCGAACTGGCGATAGAAATAGGGGATGCCGGTGATCGCCTGCGCCAGTTCACCGCGCGCGGCGCTCCAGTCGTGGACGATATCGAACTGGGCGCGTACGATCCCCCGATTGCGGTATTCGTCGTGCGTGCCGACCAGCTCAGGCCGCCCCACCCCGAACTCGATGCCGCCATAGCTCCAGGTCTGTGAAATCCAGACCAGCGACGAAACGATCTTGCCTGTCGCGGCGTCTTCCACCACGGTGAAATCGCCGGCGCGCACGCTGACGTGATTCGCCACAAGGTCGCGCGTCCACCACGCCAGGTTGCTATTTGGCTCCTGGGTGGTGGTGTTCCTGAAAATGCGCCCGTTGAACGCCGCTAGTTCTTCCTCATCTTCCGGCCTGCCGCTGCGCAGGATCAAGCCGTTGCCCAGGTCGCGTATGACGGATTGACTGGTCAATGTCTGTTGGATTCTATGATCGAGTGTCATGTGCATGTCAGTGTACGACCCCCGCCGGTAACAGGCAAGTCGAGGCGGTGGATCGCCCATGTTATACAGTGCGTAGTTTATTGTCACTTACAATAGCCTGCAAATTCGCACGCAAGGAAGTTCATGAATCATGTTTGATGCGCGTTTTGACAAGATGGCGCAGGTCATCGTCAACTACTCTATCGAGGTAAAGCCCGGCCAGACCGTGTATGTGTGGAGCACCGGGTTTGAGGCGCAACCGCTCCTGCTATCGCTATACCGGGAGATTCTGAAGGCCGGCGGCAACGCCTTTCTGCGCGCCGACGTGCCCGGCGCCAGCGAGATTTACTACCAGCATGCCCGCGGCGCGCAGCTCGATTTCGTCTCGCCGGTCGATCGCATCTCCGTCGAGCAGTTCGACGCCTATATCCGCATCGGCTCCGAGACCAACACGCGCCGGCTGTCCAATGCCGACCCGGATGCGGTGGTGCGCCAGCAGATGGCGCAGCGCCCTATCCTGAACAAACGCATGGAGTTATCCGCAGAAGGCAGATACAACTGGTGCGTCACCCGCTTCCCCACCGAAGCCTATGCGATGGATGCCGAGATGAGCCTGGCGGAGTACACCGAGTTCGTCTTTTCGGCCTGCCTGCTCAATGACCCCGACCCGATTGCCAGTTGGAAGCGCATGGGGCAGATACAGCAGCGTTATGTCGATTTCCTTAAAGGGAAGCGCGAGCTTAAGGTTCAAGGGCCCAATGTCAACCTGACCATGAACATCGCCGGGCGCGTATTCCTCAACTCACAGGGCAAGCGCAACTTCCCGGATGGCGAGATCTTCACCGGCCCGGTCGAGGATTCCGTCAACGGCTGGATCCGCTATTCCTACCCGGCCATTTACAACGGCCGCGAGGTGAGCGGTGTACAACTGTGGTTCGAGCATGGCCGCGTGGTAAAGGCAACCGCCGAAAAGAACGAGGAATTCCTGCTCAAAGTGCTTGACACCGATGAGGGCGCGCGCACGCTCGGTGAGTTTGCCATCGGCGCAAACTACGGCATCACACGCTTCAGCCGCGATATCCTGTTCGATGAGAAGATCGGCGGCACGATCCACATGGCGGTAGGCAGCGGCTACCCCGACACGGGCGCGAAGAATAAGAGCGCGGTGCACTGGGACATGATCGCCGGCATGCAGGAAGGCGCCATCAGCGCCGACGGCATTACGTTCTTCAAGGGCGGTCAATTCGTCATATAACCAACCATGACTATACCCGCGCTTATCTTTCTATTCCTGGCCGCGGTATTCGGCGGCGCCGTAAACTCGGTTGCCGGCGGCGGCAGCCTGATCACCTTCCCCACCCTGATCGCATTCGGCGTTTCTCCGGTGATGGCGAACGCCACCAATACGGCTGCGCTGCTGCCAGGTTCGATCAGCAGCGCAATCGCCTACCGGCAGGATATCCCGTCGCAACGCAAACTGGTATTGACGCTCGCCCTGCCCAGCATGGCTGGCGGGCTGGTGGGCGCAGTGGCTTTGATCGCCGCTCCGGAAATATTCGGGAAAATCGTGCCGTACCTGATCCTGTTCGCGACGTTGCTGTTCGCCGGCAAGAATCTCATCAACCGGCTGACAAAACAGGACGGCGAAGCCGTCGAAAAACCAGTTTCCTGGGCGGGCAACCTCTGGGGCGTGGCGTTCCAGTTCCTGGTGGCATCTTATGGCGGCTATTTCGGCGCAGGCATCGGCATCCTCATGCTGGCCTCGCTCAGCATCATGGGCATGCACAATATTCATCGCATGAATGCAGTGAAAACACTGCTGGCCGCCGTTATCAACGGTGTGGCGCTGGTTTACTTCATCATCCGCAACGAGATATTCTGGCCTGTGGCGATACTGATGGCGATTGGCGCCGTCATCGGCGGTTACGGCGGCGCGCGGCTGGCCAAAAGGATCAACCAGGACCTCGTGCGCGGTGTTGTCGTCGTGTCCGGCCTGCTTGTCTCAGCCTGGCTGCTGATAAAACCGCTCTAAGTAAGTCGCCACAAGATGCTGACTGCATACCTGCTCAGCGCCCCGGCCCCGGTGCGCGATCGTGGCGGATTCTCGCGCATAGACTCCCGGAATCTCAAGCTGAGCTTTGCTCAGCCAGATTCCGGGAGTCTGGGTTCTCGAAACCGGTTTCGTCAACAGAATCCGAGACGGGGTTGCGGGCAGCGTCAGGAACCTCCGGCAGTGGTGAGTGAGCGTGTATTCGGATAGAATATTACACGTGCGTAAAGCCGGTTCGACTGCCGCAACCGACTGGTGTTCATAATCTGTGCCCATTCATCTACAGGAGTTCACATATGCAAGCTCAAGGACCTTTAATGAATCGTTTGACCGGGATCGTGACATTCAAGGCGCCTGTTTATCGGGAAGTGGCAGAAGATACAACCGCCACGCAGTCCGCCGCCCTGATTGTGATCGTAGTTGCCGTGATTGTCGGTATCGTAAATGGCGTACTCAGTAGAAGCTTTATCGGCACGCTGCTGGTGGTTGTGATTACCCAACTCATTGGCTGGGGACTAGGTTCATGGGTGCTGGCATTCGTCGCCAAACAGTTCTTCCAGGGCGATACCAACACGAGTGAGATGCTGCGAGTCACCGGATATACCAGTGTGTTTCGAATCATCGGCGTGATCCCATTTCTTGGAATTGTCGGCGCCATTCTGCAGATCGTGGCCAATATTATCGGGATTCGCGAAGCGGCTGGTTTTGACACGACCAAGGCGATTCTCACGGCAATTATCTCGGGAATCATCGTCTTCATCGTCACACTGATCATTGGATTCATCCTCGCTGCGATTGGCCTGGGCGCTGCGGCCGTGACCGGGTCGCTTAACCGGTAACGCTTAACGGGCAGGATTGACATCAACGCCTTCGAGTGGCAGTCGCCCGAAGGCGTTTTTTATTGAAACAAAGAGGGCGAACCGTGAACTGGTTTGCCCTCTTCACTGGCACTAAATACCGGAGCCTGATGGGTGGGGGGGGGACCATCAGGTTCCGGTCTAGTGCAGACCTTCGCTTGTCACATTACACCACAACCCGATTCAAGCCAGTACACACGCTAAAACAAGCTGAGTCGTTGACTAGTAAGTATTACAACGCCCATCCACACACGCGCTCACGATAACTCGATCTTCGCGCCTGCGCAGTTGCCGCTTTCCAGACAGGCCCCGAAAGCCGGCTCACGAGCGCTGAACATTGCAGCAATCATTAAGCGACCGGTTACAACGTCGGCTATTGTACCCAGAATACCAAAACGCATTTCATACTCGACGCGATCCGTTACACGCGTCCCTTCAGCGTCAGCGGCAAAACTATGCGTATGCTTCCATAGCTTAAATGGCCCCTGGCCACTGACCTGTACGTCGGCGAAACGTTCGTGTTCAACCTGTCCAGCGATCTGTGAATGCCATTGCACCTGGAACGAGCCGATATGTATACGAATCAGGATTTCACTGCCCGTAGTCACCGGTTAATCGACGGATTGTTTCCACAGAAACAGCGTGCGGTGTTATCCTTGCTATAGCAACTGGGCCATTATGTAAACCCCAGGCCTGATGCATTGGAGCGCGCATTACAAACGATCTCAGACACTCTCATAACTATTCATGCGACGACAACCCCACGCTAAATCGTACGCTACCCCGCTGCGATCCACGCGTCCATAGATATGATACCAGTTATTCCGCGGCTTACAAGACCTATCGGTAATCTGCTGATCCGAAGGACCTTTTGATGAGTGTGCTGAGCTTCATGCCATGCACATAACTTATACCTTCCGCCAAAACCCCTGGTTTCAGGCCGAAAACAGCCTCTGTGGCATTGGCAGTGGCAACATTGTCGACACCCAACTGGGCAAGCAGGCTGGGGGTTATGGGCGCCTTTGGGAGCAGCTTGTCCATCAGGTTCACGGCGATCCGCAACAGGCCGACCGGCGTGTGAACCTTGATTCGCTTGAGCTTTAACTCCGCAAGGATGGCATCGATGATCGTCTCCAGGGTTAGCACCTGGCTCCCACAGATCTGCAGCCGTTTATTGAGCGCGGCCGGATTGCCCAACGACCGTATCGCGCATGCGGCTACATCCTGGACCGCGATGGGTTGAAACTTCGACTTGCCGTCGCCGGGAACCACCATAAAGGGCGGGATGCGCGCTAATCCTGCCAGCGTATTGATAAACTCGTCGCCTTCGCCGAAGATGACAGAGGCTTCCAGGACCGTATAGGGCACGCCGCTGCCCATCAGATAGGCTGCGCCTGCGCCCTGCGTTTTCGCCAACGGATACGGTTTGTCTGCGTCAGCGCCCAGTCCGACCACGGTGACAATCTGCTTGACCCCGGCCTGCCTGGCCGCATCAACGACGTTCATGGCGCCGTGGGCATTGACTGCCTGCATTGTGCTGGTACCGCGATCGCGGTTCACCGCAGCCAGGTGGATCACATGATCGACGCCCTCGAACGCGGCAATCAGCGATTTCGCGTCGGTGACGTCGCCCTTGACCGGCGTCGCCCCAAGTTGTCGGATTTTGGCAAAGTGCGTCTCGCTGCGCACCAGCGCTCGCGCGGTTTGTCCTGCGCCGGCTAGTTGCTGGATTATGTGCTGGGCTACATAACCATTCGCGCCGGTAACGAGAATCATAGTACCCCCTTGTTCATATCATTCATTGTAAGTGCTTCAGACCACATTTTCCACATTGTCAGCTCATGCATCGGGATATGGCTGCATGATGAGCGCTGCGGCCTCTGGCATCACAGGCTCGCTAATGCCGCGTCCTCGGTTCACCTGCGGCTGTTCCACCGTTATCTGGTTAGGATACAATTTCGTTGTGAACTCAAAGCATCTCAATACGCTGGAATTGCCGAAGATTCTGGAACGTGTCGCGAATTACTGCAGTTTTACGCCCAGTGCGGAACTGGTGCGCGCGCTCACGCCTGCCACTGATCCGGTAGAGGTGCGCCGGCGCCTGGCCGAGACGACCCAGGCTCGCGCTGCGCTGGAAGCCAATGACAACCTGACGGTCGGCGGCGCGCACGACGTACGCGGTGCGGTGGTGCATGCCGCGCGCGGCGGTCTGCTCGAGCCGCAGGAACTGCTGGACATCCGGGACACCCTTGTGAGCGGAAAAAACGTGCAGCGTATGCTGTCCCGCATGGCGGGGTTGTATCCCGATTTGAGCGCCATCACAAACGCCATCGAGCCGCGCAACGAGCTTGTCGATGAGATATCGCGCTGCATCGACGAAAAAGGCGAGGTGCGCGACTCCGCATCTCCGGCGCTCGGCGACATCCGGCGCCGCGTGCGCGCCGTGCACGACCGTCTGATGCAGAAGCTGCAGCGTATCGTGGCCGACGGCAACTCCTCAACCTATTTGCAGGAGGCCATCATCACGCAGCGCGGAGGGCGCTACGTCATTCCGGTGAAATCGGATTTCAAAGGCCGCATACCCGGCTTGATTCACGATCAGAGCGCCAGCGGGCTGACCCTTTTCATCGAACCACTGGCCACGCTGGAGTTGAACAATGAATGGCGCGAACTGCAACTGGCTGAGGCGCGCGAAGTCCAGAGGGTGCTGTCGCAATTGTCGGGACTCGTCAGCACGGATGGCGATGCCATCATACGGACCGTCGAGGCGCTGGCGCAGTTTGATCTGGCGCTCGCCAAGGCCAAATATGCGGATGCGACGCGGGCGGTCTGCA
Source organism: Chloroflexota bacterium (assembly GCA_023382055.1). Taxonomy (GTDB): domain Bacteria; phylum Chloroflexota; class Anaerolineae; order J036; family Brachytrichaceae; genus CAIXPS01. The sequence goes on along the minus strand of JAMCQN010000072.1, from coordinate 47,397 downwards.
CAACGATCATCGACACAAAGGGCGGCGCTGCGGGGCGCGTGATCAACCTGCAGCAGGCCCGCCATCCGCTGCTCAATCCATTGTCGGTGGTACCCATCGACGTAACGCTGGACGAGGCCACGCGCATTCTGGTGATTACCGGCCCGAACACCGGCGGAAAAACCGTGGCGCTCAAGACCATAGGCCTGTTATCGGTCATGGGGCAATGCGGCCTGCACGTGCCGGCCGAATCGGCCGCTTACCCCATCTTTGACAACGTCCTGGCCGACATCGGCGACGAGCAATCCATCGAACAGAGCCTGTCGACCTTCAGCGCGCACCTGACCAACCTGGTGTCATTCCTAGACCATGTGAACGCCGGGTCGCTGGCGCTGCTCGACGAGTTAGGCGCCGGCACCGATCCGAGCGAAGGCGCAGCCCTGGCGCGCGCCATTCTGGAGTATCTGCTGAAGACCAACGCCTTCTGCATGATCGCCACGCACTATCCGGAATTGAAAGCCTGGGCGTATATGACGGAGGGCGCCGCCAACGCCAGCGTCGCCTTCGATACCGAAACGTTGCGCCCGCTGTATAAACTGTCCATCGGCCTGCCTGGCCGTTCCAACGCGTTCGCCATTGCGCAGCGTCTCGGCCTGTCGCTGGACATCCTGGCGCAGGCGCAGTCCTACATCGATTCGAACGATGCGCGCGCGGAGGATATGCTGGCCGAGATCGCCAGGATTCAACGGCAACTGGAATCGGCGCGCGAGGCCACCCACCGCGCTCAGCACGAAGCCGAGCGCAATGCGGACCGCATCCGTGCGCGGTTGGGCGCCATGGATGACGAGCGCAAGGCGCTCCTGAGCGAGGCGCGCGAGGATGCCCTGCGCGAAGTGGAAGCGCTGCGCGCGGAAGTGCGCCGCCTGCGCGCGCGCATTATCTCGGCCGGGGGCACGCTCGAAAACGTCAGGGCGCTTGAGAAGGAAGTCGATACGCTGCAGGCGGCGCCGCCATTGCCGCCGCTGCAGGAGACGGAGCGCCGGCGCGAACCGCCGCCCGGCAAACGCCCCATCCAGGCCAATGACGTCGTGAGAGTCAGATCGTTGGGCGCGGAAGGCATCGTCGGCGCCATCACGGGCGACGAGGCTGACGTGCAGATTGGCCGCCTGCGGACGCGCGTGAAATTGAGCGACCTGGAGCGCACGCGACACGCTCGCAGCAGCCAGGAGGAAGAGCGCACCGAACAGTACCAGATGGCGGATAAGCCTGCCTCTCCGGGCATCGAACTGGACCTGCGCGGCCTGACCGGCGAAGAGGGGGTGACTCGTCTGGAGAACCACCTTGACCAGGCCGCACGGGCGGGGCTGCCATTCGTGCGCGTCATCCACGGCAAGGGTACCGGCGCTTTGCGGCGCGCCATCCGCACGGCAATCAAAGACAACCCGCTGGTGAAATCGTTCGAAACCGGCCAGGAAGGCGAGGGAGGCGACGGTGTCACCGTCGTCAAACTCGAGGGCAAGGGTTAGTGAGTTATCTGCTGCTGACTGAGGCGCTCAATATGGATCGCCACACCCGGCGCGCCGTTGAAGGGGCTTGGCAACGCCGGCGGTGTTATCCGTGCTGGAGCGTGTGTTGAGCGATCCGTCGCATTGCCTGCAATCGGGTGAATATGTCATAATGGGCGCGTTAGGGCCGGGCTTCAGTTCCGAACTCGCATTACTGCGAGGTTAGCGACGGATGTCTGACTTCTCGCAGAAGTCAGACATCCAGCGGGATAGGCTCCCAGCCCATACGTGGCTTACAGGAGGCTCTGATGGATTGCGTCAATGTGTTAGTCACCGCGCTGATCGGCGGGGTAGCCGGGTGGCTGGCGGGCCTGCTGATACAGGGCCGCGGTTTTGGCGCCATCGGCAACATTATCATCGGGTTGATCGGCGGCGTCATCGGCGGGGTGATCGTCCGGTTTGTGAACCAGAACACCAATCTCGACCTCACGCTACCCGCCAACTGGGTGGGCCAGATCATTGTGGCGTTAATCGGCGCCGTTGCGCTTTTGTTTGTGCTGCGCCTGTTGTTCGGCGGCCCGAGGCGATAGATCCGCCGAATGCCCGAGGTGTTACACGGTATGAACAGGGAACGCGTATTCCGTATCGCATTGATTCTAGGCGTATTCGTGCTGGGCATCGTCATCGTTGAACGACTGTGGGCATTGGGGCAGACGCTGGCGGGCGTTCTCTCCACGCTGGCCGGAGCGTGGTTTCTGGCGTTTGCGGCGCACCCTTTCATCGTAATGCTGAACCGTGCGCTTTTCCCCGTACCGCTGATGAAATGGGTTGAACGGCGCTATGGCGCCGCGGCCGCGCGCGGTCTGGCGCGCTGGCATTTGCCGTACGGCATCGCCGTGCTGGTAGTCTACGTCATCATGATCGTGATCGTGGTCGGCCTGGCCACGATCATCGTCGCAGCCATCATCCCGCAGGCTACCGACTTGATAGCAAAACTGCCCGAAATCTCCAGCCGCCTGCCCAGCATGATCGTAGAAGCCTGGGCGACCATCGCACAACGCTTCGGTTTTAACCCCAACGCGATCACTTCGGTGGTGAGTGCGCAGGAGATATCCTCCCGCATCGCCCAGCTTGCCGGCTCGGTCGCCCAGCAGGCGCTGCTCATCGTGACCGGCACGGCCACTTTGATCGGCCAGTTTTTCCTGATGCTCGTCCTCAGCCTGTACATCGTGACCGAAGGCAAGCTGATCGAGCGCCAGTTCTTCGCACTGCTGCCCGGCGCCTGGCACAACTTCATACACGTGTTGCTGGATGCGGTCAACCGCGCCTTTGGGGGATACCTGCGGGGGAACGTCTTCTCAGCGGTGGTGCGCGGGATTTTTACGGTCGCATTGTTCAGCCTGTTCGGCGTGAACTTCGGCATTGTGCTGGCGCTGGTTTATGCGCTGCTGTCGCTCATCCCGCTGATCGGTTCACCGGTAGCGATACTGATTGCGGCGATCGTCACGCTGGTCGTGCGTCCCGACGCCGTCCTGCCGGTGGTCATCATCCTGTTCGTATTCGATCAGATCGTCGCCTACGTGATCATACCGCGCATCATGAGCGATTCCGTCGGCGTACCCGGGCTGATCGGCCTGATATCAATCAGCATCGGCGTGCAATTGTTCGGCTTCTGGGGACTGGTATTCAGCGTTCCCGCCATGGGCGCGGTATATACCATCTTGTTCGAGTATTACCTTCCGCGCAGACGCAGGGCGGAGGGACTGCCCGAGTCTGATCCGGAGTTGGAAAAGTTTCTTGGCGTCAAGCACCGCAAACCGACGCCGGCGCCCAAGGCGCCAGCCGTATCGTCTTCACCGCAAACACTCAGCCGCCCGTAATCATTGCGTAACAGGTCTATGGGACAATACGCCATCACATGGACGTGAGGTGCTGGGTATGAATCTTTTTGGACGCAAGGATCAGGAAAACGAAATCAGGAAGATGGGACGGCTGCCGCCCGGGCAATCCTTGACAAACAAATTCCCAGTGCTGCATTACGGCGCCGTGCCCAATTATGACCTTGCCAAGTGGGATTTCCGCATCATCGGCGAGGTGGAGGAACCCAGGCGGTTCACATGGGCGGAATTCAGCCAGTTGCCCACGCGCCAGGTCACGATGGACATTCATTGCGTGACGCGCTGGAGCAAGTTCGACACGGTGTGGGAAGGGGTGTGGCTGCCCGACCTGATCGAGCAGGGCATTATCAAGCTGAAGCCGGCGGCGCAATACGTCATCGAACACTGCGAGTACGGCTTCAGTACCAACCTCGACATCGCCCATTTTATGAAGCCCACGACGCTGCTGGCGACCAAATTCAACGGCCAGCCCATCGAGCCCGACCACGGTTTCCCATTGCGGGTGGTGGTGGGCGCGGTGAAAGAGCGCGCCCAGGACATCGACACGCGCTACTTCTGGAAGGGCGGGAAGTGGCTGCGCTCGCTGGAGTTCAGCGCGACGGACAAGCCGGGCTTCTGGGAGCAGGCCGGGTACCACAATGTCGCGCGGGTGTGGCCGGAAGAGCGCTTCGAGGGACAGTGGGCTTAAGAATCACAGGTTCACTCTCCACACCGATGGATAAATCAGCACGCAAACCGGCGTCTCCGTTCCTGAGAGCGCAACGGAGCCCCAGCCGTTCGACGATGTATCGCCGGGACTCGAAGTCGTCTCCGGCGTCGGCCAGAGACTCGCGGATAACACGCACTGTCTGAAACAGCGACTCGCGCTCGTGGTCGGTGACCGCCGCCTGTTGGATATCTGCGTCCAGGCGCGCCCGTTCAGCCTTCAGAGCGTCGAGTAAGCGGCCGGTCTCCCGCACCTGGTCCTTGAGCGCCGCCATCTCCTCGTCGGTTGTTGTATCGCCGTACTCTCCCACCCACCGGCGGATTCGCCGCGTATGCCGGTCGATCTGCTCGTCGATCTGGGAGAGCCGGTCTCGTTTGGGCTGCATCTCATCCGTCGTGCGCTGCGCCATGCGCTCGATCCCGGCCAGCATGGCCTCGTCACTACTGATCAGCTCCATGACCCACTGCCAGGCCGCGTTATCCAGCACATCAGCCCTCACACTCTTTTGCGCGCACGTGCGTCCAGGGCTGGGCAGAAACTCGCTCGAGCAGACATAGTACAGGTACTTGCCGCGGCGTTGCCGGCCGCTCATGGCACGGCCACAGGTGCAGCGGACATGCCCGGTTAACAGGTAGTGGTTGTAGCGGTTGCGCGCTCCCTGGCCGCGATTGGCCATGAGGCGCTCCTGGGCCATGTCGAACGTGTGCTGGTCGATAATCGCCAGCTCGGGAATGTTGATGACCCTCCCGCTATACCTGAACTGCCCGATATAGGCCGTCTGGCTCAGGATGATGCGCACCGTGCGCTTGGACCAGTACTGCCCATTGGGTAGCCCCGATCGATCCGCCCGCGCCGGAGTCTTCACGCCCTCGACGCTGAGCAGTTCCGTGATCGCGCGGATGGACAGGCGCTTCTCGCCGTCCTGGCGCGTGTACAGGTAGAAGATACGCCGGATGACCGGCACCTCGTCATCGCAGATGACCAGCCCCACCTCACGCCCCTTGCCGTTCCGCCTGTATCCATAGGGCTCTGCGCCAGTACCGACCCACTTGCCGGATTCAGCCTTGGCCAGCCGGCCCAGTGCGTTGCGGTTGATGATCTTCTTGCGTTCCTCCGCCGCAACGGCCGCCTTCAGGATGTCGACGACACCGCCCAGGGTGCCCAGATCTGTCTTGCCACTGTCGCAATAGTGCAGCTCGATGCCGGCGCGCCGCACGTCGCGCCGCAACATGGAGATCTCGATCAGGTCCTCATCGCGGGTGATCCGGTCGACGGTGCTGAAGATCACCGCGTCTACTCCACGCGTGTCGATAAGGCGGTACAGCGCGGCGCCGCCCGGCCGTTGCCGGATCGGGATCGTCCCGCTGCAGTCATCAATGACCTCCGCAATGACCTCCATGTCGTGAGCCTTGGCATATTTCCGGCCGGCCTTGAGCTGCGTGTCAAGGCTCGAGCCGTGCTCAGCCTGGCCCTCAGTGGACACCCGCGCCGCGATAATCGCCCGTTTCGTCATAAGTTAACCTCAGTGCATACCTGTCAACCTGTCACTTGTCACCCTGTCAACCCGCCGCCGTCACCGGTGGCAGCCCGTAAATCTGGCCGGCGCGCCGGTGGCAGTGGGGTGGGATTCATCATGGCGTCCCACCGGGCGGGCCTCTGTCCTCGAACTGCAGCGCCCATCGTTTGCGCGCCTCGAGCGGGTAATCCCCGCGCCAGGCGACGCCGCCATTGGCGCGCCGATGCACCAGGCCGTGCAGCTCACAGAACTGCAGGCACTCGCCGTACAGCACGCGGTTGCCGGTCCACTCCGATCGCGCCGGCGTGGCCAGCCCCAGGAATCGCATCAATGCCGGCAGTGGCACGGTGAGCGACTCGCCCTCCTCCGTCACCGTCTGCAGATGGATCGGTTGCGCCGGAGCCGCGCCGTAAGGCGTAGCCTGGCCGAGGACGCTGTACCTGGGCACCGTGATCACCCGCGGCGCCGGCAATTGTGACGCTGGGGGCTGATAGGCTGCGAGTTCCGGGGGCGACCGGCACCAAACAGCGTCAACCATCGGACCTGATCGCATACCTTCAAACGGATCCGCCCGCCGGCGCGCATCCCTCACGCGATCCAGTATCCACAGGCACAGCAGTGCCCCGGTGATCAAGGCGACGATCCCGAGCTCGATTACGCCGACAATCCGCCCCAGGCTCATGCCGTCGAACAGCGCATACAGCCCACCGTACAGCGCGGCCAGCGCTCCCATAAGAGCAACACAGGCCCCAATCACCAGCTCCGCGAGTTTCTTCATTTGCGCCTCGCACCTGCAATGACCAGGATCAGCGCGCCGACCGAAAACACGAACAGGACGCCGGAGCCGCATAACAGCGCGCTTGTTTGGCCTTCGGTCAGTGTGCCCATCCAATCAAACCACTGGCGTTCTTGGCTGGCTCACCGTCAAACCGTTGTGCCATTCCCCGCCCAGATCGGTCACAAGATTTATCGTTCGCAGCACGGCGGCCTGGATAGACTGGCGCTCTAGCTCATTATTTGGTACGCCGAAGGCGCGGACACTGTTCAGCCCGCCCACCGCATCGAACAGGTCGAAGATCTGCGCCGGGCCATTGCGTTTCAACCAGTTGTATAGCGTCTGCTCTGCTTCCTCAACCAGCATGTCCAGGAATTCCGGTGCGAAAACTGTATCTTTATCATTCGTCTTAGCGCTCATGGCTATATCCTCCGATCGCGATATGCCGCCTGTCCAATTCGCACCCGTACAAACGGCAAAACGGGCGACCCACCCCGGACTCGGTAGCGGATCGCCCGTTTATCTCGTACAATTCGGGCAACCCCAATGCCGTCTTGCCGGCGTTTGGGTCTGAAGCGCGCGAGCATTCCACCTCGCGCGTTTCGCTTTATAGATACGGCGTTAATTCTAACGCCACATTATAATTTTTTCAATACCTAATCTTGTCGTTTTTTAGGCCGGCCGCGTTTTGTTTTACGCGTATAGTCGATTAACGATTTACGATCAACTTGCCACACCACGCCAAAATGACGTGCAGCTACCTTGCCCTCACGGATAAGCCAGCGCACATACTGAATGTTGTAACCTGATAGACCCACAGCCTCTGCAGTAGTAATCCATGTCGCCATGTTAGATATTATCGCCTGTGGAGCCGGTTTTGGGTATACAACCGACGTAACAGGAAGCTCGGCACGGCCTCCGTTTTCGTTTTTATGGGCTTGGATACCTGCAAGAGCGAATTCGCCTCGAAAACGCCCGTTCTGAACGTTTGTCCTGTTCATGGGCTGCCCGCGCTCGATCCGGCATTCAGTTTTTCGATGAGCGGTTCCGGTAGCGATTCCAGGCGCGCGAAAAGTTTCTGTTCTGCCTCGAATAGTTGATCAAAGGCTGGTTGCGCCGCATAATACAGGAAATTCCCACGCCTGCTCCGTTGCGTCGCGGCATACATTTGCTCGCGGGCGCGGCGATAGGCTAGCGCCGCCTGCAGAACCGCTCTAACCCGCGCATCGTTCGATATATGCATAGTGCCGCCCCGGTTCACTGATTCTCCCGGCGACCAATTGGTCGCGTGTCATGGCTTGTAAACCCGCCGGCAGTCGGGGGGATCGATATGCCGGCGGGTCGCTTAAAGGGGAATGAGACGTCTGAGAATAAACAATTCGGGCGCTTATCAATGCACGCCTCCCCACTGCCCAGAGCGATCGGCATAATAGACGTCACCCATGCGCCGATATACGTTCTCGCTGATTACCTGGCCGTCCATGATGTTCTGGATCGTGATCGAGCTTGGGCCTGATGCGCCGGCCGCTGCCAGTTGCGGGCTGTTGTAGCTCAGCGCAGGCGCAGCCACGCCCAGAGACAGGCTCGGCATGCCCACGCCGGACAGAGCGCTCATCGCGGTAGCAAAGCTGCCCACAAACGCCAGGCCAGAGTTCTCGCCGATCGCCGCGAACACCTTCGACGGCGAGGAGATGCCCAGCATCTTTTTCACCACTGCAATCGCGCCGTTGATGATGTCCTGCAACGTGGTGATGACCTGCGATTGCGCGTCATTGAGTCCCTTGACGATACCCTCGATGATGCTCTTCCCGATCGCGGTGAGTTGCGTCGGGATATTCCCGAAGAAGGCCTGGATATCGCCCCATACGTTCTGCAGCATCTCCAGCACGGCATCCCAGGCCCCCTTCCAGTCGCCTTTGATCAGCTTCAGCGCCACGTCGATGATGCCCTTCACAACATCCAGCACCGTACTGATCGTGAGTTTAACCGCGTTCCACGCCAGCTCAATGACCGCTTTTATGGTCTCCTGGTTATCGCTGATAAACGTGGCGATGCCCTGCCAGAATGGGATGACGGTCGCCTGCAGCAGGGCGACCACGCCGGAAATGATGCCCTGAATCTGCTCCCACACGCCACCGACATCGCTCTGGATCTGCCCGCCGTTCTGTGTGAGAAATCCCTGAATCGCCCCAAAGATTGTCGTCACGATTGACCATATCGCGGTCAGGTAGGGCTCCATGAGAGAGCGGATGGTTTCAAACGCCCCGAGGACTGTAGCCTGGATGGCCGGCCAGTTCGCCTGCAGCCAGGCCACCACAGAATTGAACACGCCCACGATCGCATCACGGAAGGGCGGCCAGTTAGCTTGCACCCACCCCACGAGCTGCTGGAACAGCGCAATGGCATTCGTCACGAACGTAGCGATCCCCACCGCCCAGGTCGCCGCTTCACCGCGTCCCATCCCCAACGCCGTCAGGAAGTTATAGACGCCGTTCGTGATGACCCCGAACGGATCGCCGCCGGCGCCAAGCCCGGACGCCAAGCTGCTTATAAGCGTGATAAAGGGCGCGATCACGGCCACGACCTGGTCGATTCCGCCCCGAAGCTGGGGCATCACCTGCACCGCCATCGTGGATAGCCATTGCACTACCGGCAGCAGGTAGGGCAGCAGCCCATTGCCCACCGACACGCCCAGGCCTTGAAACGCCAGGTCGAGGTCGGCTGAACTCTTCCTCATGGCTTCCGCGTTGGCTGCGCCGTCTTCGCCGATAGCCAGCCCGAACGCCTCGGCCTTCTTCGCAGCTTCATCGAGGCCGCCGTTCGCCATGGCGCCGAGGGCGTCCGACATATCCTTGCCGGATCTTCCGAACAGCGTCATCATGGCACCCGTCTTACCCAGCCCCTCCGGCATCTGCGACAGCCGGTTAGAGACATTTTTCAGCAAGTCCATCGTGGGCAGCAGTTTGCCGTTGGTGTCCTTGAACTCGATACCCAGATCCTTCGCGAACTTGGCGGTCGGGCTCATCTTGCCGTTCACGTCGATCAGGCCCTTGGCAAACTTGCCCATCTGCGTAGTGATGTCCTCGGCCGCGCTGCCGAATGGCTTCAATGCCACGCTGATCGCCGCGGATTCGTTGGCGGTTGTGCCCAGAACATCGCCCATTGAATCCAATTGTTCGGCCCACGCGGCGGAAGAGCCGATCATCCGGCCTATCCCATCGATCATCTTCGGGATCTCAGTGCCGATAAACGTTCCCATCGCGACAGCGGCGACAGACATGCCGCCGGCGAGCTTGGACCCGATGCTGCTGCCGGCGATCGAGGCCGTCTTTTCGGCGGTCTGCATCGCCGCGGAGAAACCAGAAATATCTCCAATTAATTTTATAGAAAGTGACGCAATGGTCGACATAAATAACCTCCGTCGTTGCGCCGGTGTACCCAGTTATGACACACTGGCGCTCATTCCTTGCTATCGCTGTTCTCTTTCATTTCTGCGAGCATCTCGCCGGCCTTGACCTGCTCGAATATCTGCGGCGCTTCTTCCTTCAGCTTCTTCGCATCGCTCACATACTGGCGATTGGTCTGCATCGCGCGCGCGGCTTGCGTACGCGCTTCGCCTGCCCATGCCGGCTCGACGATCGGGCGAGTTCCCGCGAGATCAACTTGTCTCTTCCGCGCTTCGGCTTCTAACGCTGGCAGGATGTCCACCGCGAGCGCGGCGCGCTGCGAACTCGTCAGGTGCCGGCGTTTCAGTGTGCGGACCAGGTGCACGATCTTTTTGTCGATCTCATCATAGGGCACGGCCGGCCATTCAATTTTCATGGTTCCCCTGGTATGACCTGTGTTGGTCCGGCGCCATCGGGTTGGTCATCGAGGCGTGCAGTTTCGACAGGTTGTATTTGTCCCACCAGGCGTTAACGAGTTTGCGCCACAGCTCCGTCTTATCGCTGCGTCGCTCATCCCGGCTGATCCGTAATACGCACTCGGTTGCGTCCACCTCGAGCACGATCAGATCAGCGCCCAGGGAATGCTGCATACGCTCCAGCTTCGCCACATCCGCCTCACTGGTGACGACCCAGCCATGCCGCACCTTCGTCGTTTCCTTGCCCAATCGCTCGAGCACGGCATCACGCGCGGCGAGCACATAGGGCATGAGCTCGATGGGCTTGTCGTACCACGCCTGCCCGCTTAGAGCCTGGAAAAGGGCATCCACATCGACGATCAAATCGCCCCACGCGCAATGATCACGGACGTAGCTCGTCTTACCGGATCCCGGCGGGCCAGTTACGATCGTCACGGGTATAAGAGACTTCTGCAGCGCCTGCCGGCGCGCCCCCTGGTTGGCTTTCGATTCCTGCGCGCTCTTTCGCCTGTGACATTCACGGCATAATGGCTGGACGTTGTCCCACGTGTTACCACCGCCTTCCGCGCGCGGCTTGATGTGATCTACCTCGACTGCGAGCACAACTTGGCCGGCTTCCGCATGAATGCCAAACGGGTCCGCGCAAAGCGGATTGGTGTTCAACACCACCTGCCGGAATTTCTGCCAGTCGCTGCCAAGGCCGCGTTCGGTTGTGGTTCCCCGGCCGCGGGTTTGATCGCGGCGCCGGTTATACGCCGTCTTGTGCTCAGGACAATACCGGCCATCCGTGATGAGGGCCGGACAGCCTGGCCAGTTGCATGGCCGCGCCGATCTAGTTGGCATCAAAAACTCCCATAATTATGTCGATACCCCCCGCGCGAAACCTGCGCGTGCGCGCACACAACTTGGCGCGAAGGTCATAAGGTGCAGGTTGCCAGAGATAAAATACCCCTACCCCTGTTTAGTCAATTCTTTAACTAAACAAACTCCACTCCCTGACCGCGTAGCTAGTCATCGACACCCATCCACATTGCGTCATCAATGACGTACCCAACGCAGGAAGTTGCCCGGCATCGCGGCAGCCGCCTGAGCCGCAGCGCGCCAGTACGCCGCATCATCAATAGCAGCAATATCATCACGCAACTGCGGATCGGACGCCAGAAGTTCGGCCAGTTCGCGCCGGCGATCCTCATCGGTCTTGACGCGTGGGGTTGCGCGTCCGCTAACGGGCGCCCTCGGCATGGCAGGTAGGCGGCCACGGTCGCCAGCACGCCCGGTCAACGCGGTTGGCGCTATGAGCGCGGCATATTCAATCGTTCCACCTTCACGCGCGCGGGCCTGCCGGCGCTTCGACACGGCCAATCCCACAGAATAATCCTTAAGGCTGGCATCGTTCGATGCAACCGCCTCTCTTAAGATCGCAGCATCACTGTCTGTGTACGTGACTGTCATTTGAAAATCTCCTTAAACTGCTTAACCATCAAGAATTAAGAACCCTATCCAAGGCCTTGCGGGCCTTGGCAACCTGCTCCTGCGCCTGGTGCTTCGCGTCGGCCGCATAATCCATCTTTGTGTAGGCGCGCAACTGGTGAAGGCGCGCGGCCTCATAGCGCCCTGCAAACGAGGCGCGTTCGGCAATCTCTTCATCTGTGATGCTGGCTTGATTGAGCAAGCCGAAGTGATAACCGCTATCCAGTTGCCCCAATTCACTCTGCCGCTGGGAGTGCTCCCTGATCAGCCTGGCCAGCTCTGACTCGCACGCGTCGCGCTTCGCCAGCGCTGCCTGGTATTCACGCGCGGCCGCACGGCGTTTGGCCGCTTCTAACGCAAATCGCGCCGTCTCCTTTTGCCGCAGCGCATCGGCCAGTTGCGCGAGACTGCCGGTGGACGGATCCTCAGAGTAGCGCCGACACAATGCTTCAGCCTGTGCCAGGTCTCGTTGCGCCTGCACGACCTCATCTGGTTCGACATCCGCCTGTTCTTCATCGCCCTCGTCAGGCAGCAGGATTGCACCACGCGTAAATCGCAGCTCTCTTTCCTTATCGCCCGCATCGCCCGGTTTCTGTACTGTCGTCATCTGTCCTCCTGTCCCCAAACAACGCGGCGCATTTCTATGCGCACGCCTGTTATCACCTCTTCGGTACGCGACAATTGGTCGCGTATTGGTGTCCAAATGTTGTGAATTGTTGCCTGTAGGTGCATCATGCCGACCTCCGTCTCCGCGCCGTCCGCTGCAGCTTGCGCGCCATGACTACATGCCCGTCAGAACCACGAATGACGTGATAAACCAGCCGCCTACCCCATTCCCGAATAGCGGCGATCAGGGGATCGACCGCATGATCCGCTGCTTTGCCGGCGCCGTCATCCATGAATCCCGGCATAGCGTCTTGGTTTGTTGTGCTGCCGGCAGTGCGACGGTTGATCTTGCGCATTTGGCCACCTCCGCTTAGAGCGAATACTCCTGCAGGTCCACTTCCTGAAACCTGGACAACGAGCGAATGAACTGGACAGTGATGTCACCAGTAGGCCCCTCGCGCTGCTTGCGGATGTAGAGACGGACAACATCCTTGCATTCTGGCTCATCCTCCAGGACCATGAGCATGATGACTAGATCGGAGTCCTGCTCTATGCTGCCGCTCTCTTTCAGATGGTGCAGCTGCGGGACAAGCGGCTTGCCGTCATACCCGATAGACTCGCGATTGAGTTGGCTGCCGATGAATATGGACACGCCCAACTCGCCGGCGATCTGTTTGAGCCGGCGAGTGATGACGCCCAGCTCAGCCGCTCGCGTCGACGACCTGGTAGATTCCGTTGTCATGATCTGCAGGTAATCGACGATGATCATGTCCAGCCCGCCAATAAACTTAAGGCGCTGTGACTCGGTAGCGAGGCGGTTAACCGTCGCGCCCGGCATGTACAAGATGGTTAATGGCAATTCTGTTATCGTGGCCGCCGCTTTCGCGACCCTGGCTCGCTCATCCTCGGTCAACCGGTGTACGTTTTGATGCGATAGGTTGACACCGGATGCAAGCTCAGTGAACTTGCGCATGATCTCAACTTCGCTCATTTCAAGGCTGAAAAAGGCGACGCGCTTGCCTTTCTGCGCGGCGCGATAAGCGAAGTTCAACATGAGCGTCGTCTTGCCGGATCCAGTCGGGCCAGCCGTGGCGATTATCTGTCCAGGGCGCCATCCGCCGGTCAGGCGATCCAGGTTCTCAATCGAACTGGGTATGCCCGGCAATTCACCGTCCAGGTCTACCTCGCGCCAGAATTGTTCCAGGAAAGCGACGCTGACACCCTGAATTGTTGGTGTTGCATTCGACTGAAGGCCGGCAGCTTTAAGAAATTCCGATTGTGCCAGCTCTGCCAGATCACCTGACTCTATCTCAAGGTCATAGGCGTTCTTTGCAATTACGCTGCAGGCGCCAATCATGCGCCGGCGCATGGCGTGCCCTTTTACGATTTTGGCGTAGGCCACCACGTTTAACGCCGTTGGTACGACTGCAGTCAGTTGCGCCAGGTACGCACCGCCGCCTACCTCCGCGAGCTGGCCCTGGTTATCGAGTTCAGTCGCCACCGTGAGCAGGTCTGCACGATCACCCAGGCGCAGCATGATCGAGTAGATCCACCCGTTCTTGACGAGGTAGAAGTCGTCGGCATTTAGATCAGTTGCAACCAACACGATCGCTCTCGGATCGATTAGCAGACTTCCAAGAGTGGCCTCTTCGGCCTCTTGGCTGTATGGCGGAAGCACTTGCATTGTCGTCATACCTAGTTCGCCCAAGGGGTAACGACCGCCCTAACTTTAGGTTTATCAGCGCCTGGGCACCTATAAGACTCGAAGGGATACCCATCGAGGGCGGAGATCAGCGCGCCGCAGAATGAGCGGGTACGGTGGTCTTTACGAATGCGGTCCGCCTGCTCAGCAATCACCACCGGCGCGACGTCATACCGGGCGATCTTCTTAGCGAGTGTGATCGATTTGCTGTTGCGGATTATTCCAAGCCCGGCCAGTTGCTTCATAATCTCATCCTCTTTTTGGTCCAACCCAACACCACCAGCCGCTTTGACCGCTTTGTGCCCCGCGCTGGTTGTTGGTGGATCTATGGTGGTTCTTGATGGATTGGCTGAAGCCGGCTTCACCCCTTCTGTACCTAAATTTTCACCCCTCCCTACCGAATTTTTCAGGGCTGAAATCTTTTCAGGTGTAATCTTTTCACCCCGCGCAGAAGGAAGAGCAACGCGGTACAGGTTAGTTCGCTGCCCGTTCGAATTTTTATGACCATTCTGTTCGACGATCAACTCACCCGATTCCCGCAGCCGGTCGACTATAAACCTGACATTCCTGGTGGTCATACGAACTTTCCGCGCGAGAGACTCAATGGACGGGTAGATGTTCTGACCGGCGTCGTCGCCCCAGTCTGCCAGCGCGAGTAACACCAGCAAGGCCGAGCCCTTCTGATTCGATCGTTCCCAGACGTCGGCCATGGCCCGCACGCTCATAACGACATTCCTTCCGACTCAGTCGATCGCCGCCTAAGGGTGAGCATCGTTTTTGAGCGATAATGGCCCATGGTTCTGGCTCTCGAGGTCAGACCCGAAAGCCCCGCCTGCTGCGTCCCGGCCAAGGTTGTCAGCGGGTGGGGTTATCTTTTCGGCCTTACGTTTCAGCAAGTAAGCGTAGACATCAGCCAGCGCATCGCGGAAAAGCGCGAACCCCTGCGATGTTAGCTCATGCGTCGACATGTTGTCCCCGTTTGGCGTCCTTGTGCAGGGGGACGATAACCGCTGGAATGTCTTCAAACCGGATAAGGCCAAGTTGCTCGAGCTCCAATCGAATCAATAGCGCCGCCTGATCACGCTCATCGCGGCGTTCCCGCTGTGACAGCGCGAACAATGCATCGCGCTCGGACATACTGAGTTTCACGTAGATACCCGTCATTTGAACCTCCCATGTGATAGTACGATTTCGGCGCCGGACTTAATAGCTACCGATTTCACCGACTTTTCATTTCGTCGGTTTCGTCCTGCGCCTAATGGCTTTGGAGAATCTATCGCGCCTCCCAAAATCAAAGTTGCCAAGCGGGGGCACTTTGTTCATTAACCAATCGACCGCCTGAGCCTGGGTGAGTCCCTCGTCAGTCATTTTCCTGTAGGCCTCGTCATAGAGCGGATTAGACCTGCGGCCTGGTGTGCCATATCTCACGGTCCCACGACTTTCACGGGGGCGAATTAGGTCCACCTCTCCGAGCGCGCACTCTGGATATCGCCGTGCCAGATATTCGCGCGTCCTGAGTATGAGCAAACGTCCAATGTCGGTTGCGCCAGAAAGCCGTAAAGCACAACGCTCAGATGAAACCGAGTCCACGACAATTCCCAGAAGCGGGGTCATGCCAGGCTCCGGGCGTGGCCTCTCGGTCTTTTCCCAGTACTCATAGCTTTGTGGTGCCACGCCTCCGACCGGGATTAACACGTAAAACGGCCACAAATGAATGACGCGTCGTGCGCCATCGCGCTGGACCTCTTTGGGCACCCAATACACCTGTATGTGCCATGTCGCGCCGCTCGCAACAGGCAACAGAAAGGCCACCTTCTTATGAGCCAGCGCCCAATCCTCCATATAGCTCGCCACGTCGCGCGCGCTGGCGTTGACGTAAATCTCGTCTTCATATTGCCATAGGGTGACTGGCAGGGCATCCGCGGCCGAGTTGCAATCTTTATTGCTGATATGAAAAACCGCCGGCGCGTCTGGGTCATGTACGCTTACTACTTCGGGATGGTCGTTCAGCAATACCCAACCGTACATCAGATCGTCATTCATGGCCTGGCCTCCCGAAGATGTGGTGTTGTGATGCGCTGGACTGCCCACCATGCAAGTCGATATCCACTGTGTGAGTGCGATATAATTCAGACAAGCTCGATTCTGTAAGTCCGGGATGGGTTGCCCGCAAGCGGCTGAGCACATTTGTGCAATGCCGCCGAGCCACTCCGTGGTAAGACACGGTGGTTATCGGCCTCCGGCCAGAACGAGCTTTTTTGTTGTGTGTTTGTGCGCTCATGAAACCATCACCTCCGCAATAATCTGCGCCTGCACGACTTCCCACCAGATCGGCGCGTCGCGCTCATATTTCTGAAAACAGGCCCACGCTACAACATCCGCCGCTTGCAGAGCCTTTTCATGGCGTGAATCGTCCACTATCACTGTCAACCGCTTGCCCAGGGCATCCGCTGCATCGTTCATCGCAGAGAGCACCTTATCGCGTTGCAGCGCCTGGGCGAAAGGGCGGTCAATCGTCGCGATCATGCCGCTTTCGTGTTGCAGAGCCGCGGCTGTACAGGCAGCATAGGCCTGAGCCACAAGGTCAACCGGGCTTGCCAGATGGAAGACACGTTTATCGACAATGGCTGCCACGATGCGAACGCCTATGGCCGTTAACGATTCAAGCACGGGGCGCGCGGCTGAGGGTGTTTCGAATGCCTTGACCTCCGCTTTGCCCCGCAACGACTTGGGCATGCGGCGTCTGGTGCGCCTGACGGCGCGGCGCAGCGGCTCCAAGTCGTCACAGACAACGCCTGCGACCACCAGATAGCGCGATGCCCGCCCCATCCTGCCTGCATCGCCCGATTCATCAAAGACAGCGTATGCGCTGAGATGGCCGTTCATGCCGCCACCCCCGCGCGCCCGAAATATGGCGTCATGATGCGACGCGCAGCCCGGCGCCGGATCTCTACCGGCCGGCGATCATAGCGCGCGGTGATATTGCTTGAGGTATGACCCATGAGGGCGGCCACGGTAGCGATGTCTTCGCCGGCATCCAGCAGGCTTCCTGCGAATGTGCGCCGGAAGTCGTGCCAGGTAATATTCTCGATCCCGGCCGCCGCCGCGCGCTTCTGCAGAATGCGATGCAGTGCTGTTGGCGTGATCTGGTGAGTCGGGTCAATCACACCGATTTGTGAAATCGCGCAGAATAGTGCGCCAGGCGCCGATCCACGCACCTGCAGCCAGTCAACCAGGGACTGCATCGACCCGTCATCGACGAATAAAACACGTTCTTTGTTGCGTTTGCCGATCACGCGAATGTCTGCATAAGTATTGTCTGTTCCTACAGCCAGGTCCACCATTGCAATCGCCGCCAACTCCGCGCGGCGCGCCCCTGTCTTGTGAGCCATGGCAATCAGTGCAGCATCACGCGCACCTGCCGGCGATCCATCGTCGGCGCATACTCGCATGAGTGCGACGATCTCGCGCGAATCGAGGTGGCGACCGGCCAGTTCGCGGCTACCCGGGTCCGAATGGACGTCGGAGATCCTGGCGAGTGTTTCGGCATCGATCATGCTCAGGCGCCAGGCAACCTTGGCAACTCCTTTCAGCGCAGCCAGCGTCTTATTGCGGCTCGCCGGCGCACCTGTCACCTGTGCCATAACCGCCATGACATTTGCCGCATTTAGCGTTGCCCAATTCACGCGCTCCCAGGATGAAGCGCCCATGAGTCGGGCGACCTTATTCAGCTCGTAGCGCATCGATGTTTTCGACACGCCGGTACGCAATGCAGCCAGGTAAGCAGCCGCCGGCTGCGCGTTCACGATATCTATTGACATGATAACCTCCCTGGTATTTGTAACTTGTATTACATTAACCACTTGGACGGCGCAGTCAACATTACTGACCTTAAAAAACACAGAATTGCGATCATGCGGGCGTCTGGCATGGGCTGTGCGACCAATTGGTCGCATTGAATTTCCCAGAAACTTAAGCACATTTACAGCGACACCGCGCCCACCGCCCATTCCAGCTAATAACGCACGATGGCGTAATCCTCCTACCAGAATAGAAAAGTGAAGCAGGTAACCTATCAGGACCCCGCCGCCGCCTGGCGTGGAAGCGGACACTCGAGCGCAATGGTTGTTGAGAAGATAATCTGGAGACTACTGCTTCGAGGGACAGTGGACTTAATTGCCCCCTGGGTTTGACCTACACTGCACGATAAATCCGCCCACAGGCCATCGTCGGCGTTTCGCAAAACGCACTGCAAGCCCAGCCGATCCACGATGTAAAGCTGTGCTTCGGGGTCGCTGGCGGCCTCGGCCAGCAAGCCGCGCAACTCACCCACGGACTGTAGCAAAGCTTCACGTTCTGCGCTTGTCGCTGCGCCTTGGGTCAGTTCCGCCGATAAGCGCGCCTGTTCGGCTCTGAGGGTATCCAGCGTGTGGCTGGTGTCGCGCACCCGGGCTTTCAGCGTAACCATTTCGTTCGTGGTTGCGTCGGCATACTCGGCGACCCATCGCTGGATACGCCGGGTGGCGCGCTCGATCTGTTCCGCGATCTCTGCCAGCCTTGCGCGCCGGGGCAGCATCTCATCCGCCAGCCGCTCTAACATGCGCTGGATTCCCGCGTCCAGGGCTTCATCGCTGGATAGCAACCCCGCCAAGCAGTTCCAGGCGGCGGCGTCCAGCGTGTCTGCGCGCACACTGTCCTGATTGCACGTGCGCCCCGGCGAAGGAAGGTACATGCTCGAGCACACGTAGTACAAGTAATTCGCGCGCTTGCGCCGCCCGCTCATGGCGCGCCCGCACGTGCAGCGAATCTGACATTGTCAAAGCAGTTACAAACGATAAACGGATGTCTGACTTCCCGCTGAAGTCAGACATCCGTTTATCGGCTATTAGAACTTCACGTTGGGGGCGACCTGCGCGAAGATCTTCTTGAAGTCGTCGGCATTCAGCGTGCCGGGGTACATCTTGCCATTGATGAAGAAGGTGGGCGTCTGGTTCACACCGCGATTCTCGCTGTCTGTGCGTTCCTGAAGCGCCTGCGCCGCATACTTGCCAGAGTCCAGGCAAGTGTTGAACTGCGCCGTGTCCAGACCGGCGGCGGCGGCGATCTGCTTCAGGCGATCCTTGTTGAAGGCGCCTTCATTCTCACCGTTCTGATTGGCAAACAGCGCGTTATGCATCTGCCAGAACTTGTTCTGGTCGGTGGCGCACAGAGCGGCGGCGGCGGCGTCCAGCGATTCCTGCCCGATAAACGAGATGCTGTGCACCTCGTAGCGCACCTTGCCCGATGCGGCGAATGCCTGGATCACGCCCGCCTCGAAGCTGCGGTTATACGCGCCGCAGGCGGGACACTGGTAATCCAGGTACTCCTCGACTTTAATCGGGGCGTCTGCCGGCCCCCAGGCGCGCCCGTTCGGTTCCGCATTAGGCGGCAACGGGTGATCGGGCGGCACGACAGCCGCCTGTGCGGCAGTGGCAGCGCTGCCGCCATTCCTGGAACTGATGATGATGGCGCCACCCAGTACTACGACTGCGATGACGATAATGACCCCCAGGATGACCAGGGTTTGCTTGCGTTCCTGTTCGCGACGGCGTTCAATAAGTTCACGGCGTTTGGACATGGTTCAGCAACACTCCTTCTTTAATCTCTAATATCCTCTTCGACGCTCACCGCAGGCTCATCGCACCGCTTAACTCCCAGCCGCCTGTATCCCGGTAGCCCAACCGCAACGCCAGGCGTTGTGAGGGGATATTATCCTCGGCTACCGAGTAAAGCGGAATTCGGTTCATATCCAGCAGTTGCGCGCTGAGCGCGGAGACGACCGACTTGCCCAGCCCGCGATTGCGCGCCGCCTCGACCACCCGCACGTACACCTCGGCGTAGCGCGACGATATCCAGGTCGTGCCGGCTTCGGCGGCCCACGACTCGTCGCGCGCGCGGATGCCCACGCGCAGCAAGCCTTCCGGCGATCGGTTGGTTTGCACCAGGATATTCACAATCGGTTTGAAATCGGGGCGCGCCAGCGTGTATATCTTGTTGATCGTCTCGCTGTATAGATTGGCAACCTGATCGATATCCGTGCGCAGGGTAACCGGCGCGCTGAACAGGTACTGCCGGCCGGGCGACAGCGCCTCATGCAATGCGGTATGCAGGGCAACGGTATCGTCGCCGCGCATGACCACCAGCGGGCGGAACAGGTCGATGCCCGTCTGGCAGACTGCCACGAAGGCAACGGCGCGTCCGCGCGCGTCGGTGCGCACGGTCAGGCGCGTGCGGCGGGCGTCGTGTTCCAGCGCGAAGTACGCCGCCAGCGCGTCGGACGGCTGCGACGTGAGTAGCGCGGTGATCTGCGTGCGGATCATGCTATCCGGCATACCCGCACCTTTGACTGCCCATCATGCATGTCATAGGTCTCAATGTTAATACAGATGGGGAACAGCCCGGACCCATATTTGCATGGACGCAGGGGTATCGCAACCCGTGTGGTCAGCATGCGATAGAGGGCAGACACATAGGTCTGCCCGTACGTTTGGCGGGGATATGGATTAGGGAAGATACGCCGGCCCGCCCGTACGGGCCCTGCGGCCTGGGTGCGCGCCGCTTGCCGCGCCACCACAACCTCACAGGTCTCCCAGACCTGTGAGGTTTTCCCAGGGGGCAGACGCGCCGGCCTTCACGTACGGGCGCACCCGTGTGTGCGCCCTGTATGCAGGCGACTGGGCAGACACGTAGGCCGCAGGGCGCGTACGTTATCATATGCAGCGAAGGGCAGCCAACCTCGCTTCAGGTCATTGCGCGCTCTGCTGGCTGCAGCGCTTCAGCCCCACCTTCACCTTATCCTGGATATCCTGGTCATTTGGGACCATCGTGGCCGCCTGGTTGAAGATACTCACCGCCCTGGGGCAGTTGTCGGTGAGTTGCAGCGCGAAGCCATAGTTGATGTAGTCCACCGCCGTCAAAGTGGCGCTGACCGCCTGGCTGGTGGTCAGCGCGCGTGTGTAATCGGTCACCGCCGCCTCGTATTTATTAACCTGGAAATCCAGCACGCCCAGGCGCGTCCACGCCGTGACCCGCATGGGATCGAGTTCTATGGCTTTATCGAGGGCCGTGCGCGACGACTCATACTCGCCGATGGCGAAATACGCGCCGCCCAGGCGGTCATAAGCCTCCGCATACAACGGGTCCACCTCGATCGCGCGCTTGAAGTACAAAATGGCTTTGTTCACCTGCCCGATGATGACATAGGATCGGCCGGTGGCGATCAGCACATGCGGCATGTTGGGGTTCAGTTCGAGCGTCTTTTCGTAATAGTAGATTGCGTCGGTGTAGCTGCCGGCCTGCTCGTAGGTGTACGCCAGGTCGCGCATGGCATCTTCGTTCTTGGGGTCAAGCTCCAGCGCCTGCTGCGCCGATGCGCGCCCGCTGCGGATATCGCCGCTGTCGGTCTGCACCTCGGCCAGGTAGGCGAAGGCCATCGAACTCTTGGGGTCCAGTTGGGTGGCCGCCTGGCAGATCGGCAGCGCCTCGGCAAAGCGGCCCTGCCAGTCGATGGCCATGCACAGCACGGCCTTGGCCGGCGCGTTATTGGGGTCTAGCTGCAGGGCCTTCTGCGCGCGCTGTTCGGCTTTGGGCGCCTGCCCCAGGAACACCATCAAGCGCGCTTCGAACGCCAGAAGGCTGGCATCGTTAGGCCGCCGCCGGCTGGCCTGATCGTAATAATTGATCGCACTGTGATAGTCCCCTTTGCGATATGCCTCTTCGGCCAGTGACACGAAATCTTCCACGCTGCGCGTAGGGGTCACCGATGGCAGCGCCGTTGCATTCTGGGGTGAAAGACTGAGACCGTTACCCAGCCGCTGTTGTACGAGGGCGTAACCGCCTATCAAAACGACGCCGATCAGCAGCAGGATCAGCCACGCCGACCCGTTTCCGCCGTTGCGGCGCCGTTTGCTTCCGATATACACGGGAATAATGTTAGCATAGAGCCGCTATGTAAACAGCAGCACCCGCTGGCGCTGCCGTTCTATTTATCGATGATTTACAAGCGTTTCAACCGGCCTTCTCGGCAACGGCCTCCACAAGCATCTCGCCAAGCAACTGCTCCACGGCCATGGTGTGGCTGTCAAAACCGTGCACCTTAAAATATTCCGAATTGCAATCCCACTTGCCGTGGTCATAAGTGACAATGTACTCGCCATTATCCCCACGAACAACGACCTGGAAATTGAGGAACTTAAACCGATCTCGTTCTGATGCGTAGCGATGCGCCTTTTCAACCTTGCCGATATGGCTCGAGTCCATCATAACTAAACCTCCAGTTAGATAAACAAAAAGGCACGTTTCGCATTCAGCGAAGCGTGCCTGATTCGGAATGACGGGTTGACTTGCCCAAAATGATGTTCACCTGTGGGAACATGAGGAATGCCATTGTTGCCAAGTACATCCTATTCGGATTGTATAACAATCTCTTAACGTGTCAACTTGAAAGGCGAGGTCGGCGGTTACCCGTAGGGAATGCGCTACATAATGGGTAGCGGCTTGCGCATGTTCAACAAACGGCCGATTTTCATTTGAACCAGCATAGTATTACTGCTTATAAACAAACTTATGGCCGCCGTTATGTCGCTCAGATTTCAAATCGATTTGTTTATTCGTCCCCGGGTGAAGCCTTGCTTCACGCAGTCTCTGGATTTACGCAACAACGCCACATATGGCGTCAAAAGCGTCAAAACTCGCTGTTTCACCGCCACATATGGGTTCTCTGCGTAAGTCCAGGTTATTAAATAGGGTTCTCCTGACTCTGACGGGAAATGATTCATATCCATGATGAGGCAGTGTGTCAGGTCGCCGAAGCAGGGGGCTACGTCCGGGCGATTGAGCCGTACTTACTCGACACCCAGCCAGTCTGCGATTAGGCCGTGTATTGCTTTTCTTGGGCCTGCCTCTCGCTTTGTATCATCGTCTAAAGTTGTCGGAAGTCTTTTGCCGATGAAAATCATCGAAATGTATTAGTTGCTGATCCGAAAGATGTCCACAAAATCTGCTGATAATTGAACTGAAGTCTCACCATCCAAATCCCAGGTAATGCCGGTGAAAAGACCTTGCCAACGACCCCTGAAATGGGGGACCGATCCAGGCTCTATGATTCATCCGATTGTTTCCCATGCTGACGAATCTTCAGATGCTCAAGCCAGCGCTCGATAGCGGCAAGACCATTACCGGTTGCCATACCGGTATCCACCTGTCCGGCTAGATCAGGCCCCCAATGCCTGCCGCTGTGTTGTTCGAGGGCGTGGATTATCCCGTTGTTCCATGGCCGCCCCACGGCCTCCATCTGCCATTGGCTGATGAATGCTGCTGCTTCTGCCGCCATCTTCTCGAAAAAGGAATCCCCGCTCAGCGTAGCCAGTTCCAGAAGAGGCCCGGTTCCTTTCGCAGGACCAATGGGATAAAGCAGGGGGATGTCCGTACGACAGCACTGCCCGCCACGTGCGATCCCCCGATTTGCATGCGGCAAATTGTAAAAGTACGTCCACGCAATCCCAAATGCCGCCGCTTTTTTACATAAAGCCAGGATTTCCTGGTCGTGCGTGATGGCATATAGCGGCGTCAAGCCTTCCAGAGCATAATAGGCTGCCTCACCATCTACCGGCTCGAGGTTTTGGCTTGGGAAAGCGTCGATCATCTGGCTATAGTATTCATAACGAAGGATTTCGGGCGTTATAGCTTTTGCCAGATGCAGAGCCCGGTGAACCCATTGCGTATCCCCAGTAATCTTGGCCATTCTCGCCCAGAGCCCGCACACGACCGTGCGCGCAGTAATGCGGTGTGGCTTTAGATTTAATTCACGGTTCTGTTCGTCAAAACCATCCTGCAGATCGCCGTTTTCCTTTTGGTGTTTGGCAAAAAATGCAGCGCTGGAAGTGGCTGCCGCAAGCCATTTATTCCTAGTTTCGTGGCTGGGGTAATTGGGAACGGCTGCATACAACTCCATCAGTTGGCTGGCGAGATGTCCGAGGGAATGCGTCCAGATTCGTTGCCCTGGTACTTCGCTCAACATGAAATCGCCATATTCTTTGCCATTTGAGCGGTCGAAATAGGGAGCATCCACCGTAAGATCTCTCTTGAACAGGTCCATGTTGCGCGTCATTTCGTCCACATAGGGTAGAAGATCGGTTTTGCCGGTGCGCTTCCAATATCGCGCGGCCCCCTGCCACATTTCAACCGCAATCCCTTCCCCCCAACCCAGATCAAAGTAACCGGTTCCATCGCCTCGTTTTTTTGCCGGGCCGGTTTGGGTTCGCACCCACATGTTGCTGAACCAACCACGCCCTGGCCCCAGTGCATCTGGTTCCCAGCATTCGCAGTGGGGGAAGAAGCCAGCGATTCCATCTGCGACAATTTCAAAGTCCGCTTGTCGCGGCGGTTTGTTTAGCAGGATTGCCGCTGCGACGCGTTCCGCCTCAAGTAATGGTTCATCATCGGGAGAAAGCACCTTTGCCGCGATTATCTCTGTCAAGGCGACCTTCATACCAGCCTTGAATTGTGTTTCGTCGGGCGTCGCATAGGTGTCGGGATAGTAGACTCGCAGTTCTGCAGTACCATCCACGGATGGCGGTGTGAACTCAATGGTTCCAATGGAAACGCTTTTATCCAGCCCATATAGTCCCACCCAGCGCTGGTTATGCCATACGTGGAATGGGAACGGCAATGCCCAATCTGCAGGTTTCCGCAGGAAGGGCAAGTCTGCCAATGGTTTCTCATGTGTCTGCACCGGATAGGTGTACCTGATATTTTCACCATCCTGCAGACGGAAACCGGGACATACTGCTCCCATACAGTCTGTTCGGAATTGATATGTCTGTTCGCGGCGCAATAGCGGCCGATCCACCGATAAGGTGATCACTTCTTGCGCTTCCCAACCATCGGTCTGTCCGTCCAGCGTCAACTGCCACTCGCCAGCTTGTGTTCTGTGGACATTACACTGGGTCGCATTAATGCATCCTGACGAAGTTGCGAATTCCTGTCCGGCGATGCCGGTTAAGAGAGTCTGCCAATCCTGGTCGGCTTTAATTTCAATAGCACCGAGAAAAAATTGCGGTTTGCTCTCCACAATCATGCGGTTGATCGTGACTCGCAGGAATCCATTTGAGATGATCGAGTAAGGATCTGCTTCTGACGACAATAAAGGTTTTTTCATATTAGATTACCCGGTCGGAACCGCCATCAACCGGTATTTGTGCGCCAGTGATTTTTTCGAAGCGAGGTCCAAGCATCTCCGCTGCTAGTTCGCCTACATAATGACTGTTTAGTTCCACTCCCAGTACGTTCCTGGTTTTATATTGCTGCACAGTCAACCCATAGTGGGCCGCCCTGGCTTTCAGTACTTCTTCGGTCCAGATGCCTGTGTCGAAGATGGCATCTGGGTGAATCAGATTCACCCGGATATGGTCTTTACCCCATTCCAGGGCGGCCACACGTGCGAGTTGCGTGACCGCAGCCTTCGAAGCGGAATATGCAGCCGCCCCGGCGCCCGGTGCGAGCACATTTTTAGAGGCGTTGACCAGCACCCGCCCGTTGCGCGGTGATTGTTGGAGCAGCGGGTAGGCCTCACGCAGGACCAAAACGTTAGAATCCAGGTTAATCCGCATCACCTTTTGCCATTCGGATAGCGAGAGCGCTTCAATCCGGCATCCGGCCGGGAAAATTCCAGCATTCAGAACGAGCATATCCAGACCGCCAAAGGTTCTGGCGGATGATTCAAAGGCCTGGATGATAGCAGTCTCGTCAGTCAGGTCACATTCCAGACCCAGATAATCCGGTCGGTCGAAGAGAGTCTTAACTTTCGGGTTGATATCCAGAGATATCACGGCTGCACCGCGCCCCAGCAGTGATTCAACACAGGCCTTACCGATGCCGGATGCCCCCCCTGTCACCAGTGCAACTTCTCCTGTATACATTGTGGATGCCCCAGAGCTAACGGAGGAGGTCGATGCTGCTTCTGCTTCAAAAGTGTCCCGAGGTGGTAAAGGCCTATATCCTTCAAGTGCAGTCGCGCGCAGGATAATATCAATCGTATGTTGATATCTTTGCCCGGCCAGCAAAGCCTCAGCCGCGTTACGTCCGAGAGCGCACATCCCAAACTCAGGGTCAAGAATGACGCGCGGCGCATAGTCAAATACTGGCAATTGCTGCCCGGCGCAGTATTCCTTGACCACCTGTTCATAAACCGCCCGATAAGTTTCCACATCCCTGCCGATCATCGGCCGATACTTGAGGATGCTGGCGTCTCTGGCGACCGCCAAACCCTGCCCCGCAAGGGCGGCGATATCGTCTCGTCTGCAAATGTTAATCATCGCAGGATGTGAGTCAACCGAGAGAATCAGCGGAAAACCCGCGACTGCCGAGACAGCTTTCCGGAGCGCCGCCAGATCCTTTCGAATGGGTTTCCCTGTTTCAACCCCGGCAGGAATGGCTAAGTCCCAGGCTTTGTGATGTTTCAGGTATTGTTCAGCCTGGGCGACCAGATCGACCATACTTTCGCAGGCTGCCATGGGTGTGTCGCCAAATGTCATCAAGCCCTGATGCTGGATGAAAATTCCAATCAGGCCGGGAGAGGGCTTGGCTTGAACCGCTTCTACGCACGCTTTGGCAAGCGCCAGGCCGGAAGCGGCATACGGGATGATTAAAACCGCTTCTCCCCAGATTTCGTGCAGACGACCTGCCCCGCCGGGGCTATTTGCAATTGCCAGCGCTTCGTCTGGTTGGGAAAACAGAATGCACTCGTAAGGTAAGGCGGCGTGAAAAACGGCGTCGGGCGGTGGCACGGGAGCCGTAGCCTGCGTCCGGCTGCAAGCCAATTCATTGTCCAACTGGGCAGTTGATAGAGTCTCCAGCCTGACCAGCCCTGCCAGCGGTTTGCAGCGCAGCGGGGTAAACCCGCCGGGCTCAATCGCGCCCGGCAAAAGTGAGCCATTATCGACGTAGAGGATCTCTTCCTCTTCTCCCAGCAGATTTTTGCCCCACAGTTTTACGGAGGCATTGCCACCCCGGGACTGGCCGAACGACCCTGCCCGCCCTAAAAGGCGGGTTGCATACACAAGCTGGCCAAGCGCTCCCTCGGTTTTGCCGGCCTCGCTCTCATCCCAGGTTTGTTTCATTGTCTACCTCTGTTTTCTTCAACTGCTGCGGTTAACGATCCGGTCGATTTTTATGCCATGCGGACTGCTTCTCAGCGAGGTGGACACGTCGATGATTCCTGCATTGATTACTTTACATCCTGCTTGATGCTCAGGAATAACTCATAGGCTTCTTGAGGGGTAGCGTTTTCATGGATCAACGCTTGCAGCGAGCGGGCCATGCCAACCGGGCATTCATTTTGCCAGATATTGCGTCCGAGGTTGACGCCGATCGCGCCTTGCTGGATGCCGTTGTATACGAACTGCAGCACTTCGTACTCAGAGTCAGTCTTTGGACCGCCCGCAATTACCACCGGCACAGGGCAGCCGCCAGTGACCTTTTCGAAACCTTCACAATAGTAGGTCTTGACCACACTGGCGCCAAATTCAGCGCAAATCCGGCAGGCCAGCGAAAGGTAACGTGCTTCCATTTTGCCTGTTTCCCGACCCACAGCCGTAACCGCCATCACCGGGATGCCATATGCCGTGCACTCATTCACCAGCTTGGCAAGCGCCATTAACGTCTGATGTTCGTAATCGCTGCCGATGTAAACCGAGATGCCCACTGCAGATGCATTCAATCTGATGATGTCATCCATCGCGGTAGTCGCTTCTTCGTTAGCCAGGTCTTTACCCACCATGCTGTTACCGCCGGAAACCCGCAGGATCAACGCTGGATTCATAGCCGGATTCGTGACGGCCCGCAGCACGCCGCGGGTTACAAAGAGCGCATCGATATAAGGCAGAAGCGGTTCAGCAGCCTTGCCCGGCTGTTCCAGGCAGTGCGTTGGTCCCTGGAAGTAACCATGGTCCATTGCCAGATAAAAACAACGGCCATCCGGTCGGATAGTCTTCGACAGGCGATTTGCCATTCCCCAATCCATATTGCCATTCATGATTTTGCTCCTTCGGTCGGTTGCATAGGGCGGACAAGTAAGTAGCCTTTTTGAATCAGCCAATGATGAAACTCATAGGTCGTGTGAATGCAGTTGTTCACACAAATACTGCGAATATGTTCGTATTCTTTTGATCCCACCGGGACGGCATCCAGCAGAACCTGGATGGGACACGGGAGATCTTTGCAGAACTCGCGTCGTTGATATTCAATGTAACCTTCAAGCGCCATGGTAATTCTCCTATAATAACCGCCTGGCCGCCTCACATATCCGTTGCGGCGATGGACGGTATGCATTTTCTAACACCGGTGCAAATGGCGCCGGTATATCCGGTGAAGCCACCCTTTCGATTGGCGCCAGCAGGCTATCCCCAAAGCGCTCCATGATTCCAGCGGCCAGTTCAGCGGCGATTCCACCCGTCTTCGGTCCCTCCTCCACAATGACCACGCGGCCGGTCTTGCGAACCGATTCACCGATGGTATCGTAATCGAATGGAGACAAACTGCGAACATCGACGACCTCGGCGTCAATCCCCTCCGTCTCCAATTGTTGAGCGGCCGTCAGGGAAAAATGAGCCATCAGCAGCCACGCCAGAATCGTCACCTGAGTTCCCTGGCGCCGGATCGCAGCCGTGCCAAGAGGCACCACATAATCTTCATCAGGAATCTCGCTGGTAGCGTCCACTGTGCCAGTCTCAGCGCGCGCCCCTTTGGAACCATATAAAAGTTTGTGCTCGAAGATCATCACCGGGTTGTCATCCCGCACCGCGGCCTTGAGCAACCCCTTGGCGTCATAAGCCGTTGAAGGCGCCACAACCTTAATGCCCGGCGCCCCGACGAAGAACCGTTCTGTGTTACGGGCATGCTGCGCCCCGCGGCCGGTTGCACCCACTGGCGCGCGCATAACCATTGGAACCTTAACGGCGCCTCCGGACATGTATCGCAGCATCGAGGCATTGCTGTGAATCTGGTCCATGGCGCACAACAGGAAATCGCCGTACTGTACATCCACAATCGGGCGCATGCCCAGAATGGCGGCGCCCGTGGCAACCCCGAAAAAACCGTTTTCGGAAATCGGTGTATCGATCATCCGATCCTGAAATTCCTTCTCCAATCCCAGTGTGACCGTAAACGCACCACCCCATCCACCGGGAACGCCAATGTCCTCACCAAGGCAAAACACTGCCGGGTCGCGGCGCATTTCTTCGGCAATGGCGCTGCGCAAAGCTTCAGCGATACTTAAACGCATCGTAATATCCTCCAATTGTTTATATCATTGCAGCCGATCAGGCGTACACATCTGTCGTCAGGTCCGCCAGAGTAGGCTCTGGTTCCTGCCTGGCATCCTCGATGGCATCCATAATCTCCTGGTTGACCTTATTCCGGATGCGTTCCAAGTCGCTCTCCTGAATGTCATCTCGTAAAACCAATCCGCGACCCAGCACCTCGATCGGATCACGTCGCCCCCAGGCTTCCCGTTCTTCCTTCGGCTGGTAAAGACAAGGATCTCGACGCGAATGACCGGTCATGCGGTAGGTTAAAAGTTCCAGCAACACGGGCCCCCGGCCTTTACGGCATTCCTCGGCTGCCTGGCGCGTCGCTTCATATACGGCCAATACGTCGTTCCCTTCGATGGTATGGCCGGGGATGCCATAACCGCTGGCGCGGTCGATGACGGACTCTTTACGGGTAACCTTACTGACGTGCGTAGAAGCACCGTAAAAATTGTTTTCACAGACGTAGATTACCGGCAGGTTCCAAATTGCACCCATGTTGACCCCTTCATGGAAGGCTCCTTCAGAGGTAGCTCCGTCGCCGAAAAAGCAGGCGACAACCTCCTGGCGTTTCTGCATCTTGTTGGCTAGCGCCATTCCGGTTGCAATTGGTATCCCGCCGGCAACGATGGCGATGGCCGGGGGCATGCCCTTCTCCATATTGCCGATGTGCATGGAGCCCCCCTTGCCTTTACAACAGCCGGTTCCTTTACCGAAGAGTTCTGTGAGAATCTCCAACGGCGTCAGGCCTTTGGCAAGGGCGTGTCCGTGCGGGCGATGCGTTGAGGTGATGTAATCCTGAGGCGCGAGTGCGCTGCACACGCCCACAGCCGTCGCTTCCTGTCCCTGGCATTGATGGATGGTGCCGGGCATTGAACCGGCCAGGAACAGATACTTCACCTGCTCTTCAAATTCGCGGATGAGCGCCATCCGCTCGTACAGGCCGAGCAGGAATTCCTTTGAGTATGGCGTTAATCGTTCCAGTGAAATGTATAGTCGCTCTTGATTCATATTACTCGTTTATATGCATCCCTCAGGCGGCGCCGGTCACAGACCTGCGTTCAAAGGCGCCGGAGAGGAATGATTGTTTGGATTTGTGGAAATCTCGATTCTGCCGTTTGGAAGGCCTTGTGCATACAAATAGGTGGCATTATTCAAAGTGTCGTAAATCATCAACCCATGCGGTTTGCTTATCCCTTTCCAGTTTCCCTCGCGATCTGGATCGCCTTCGTTTTTGCTGATTCCATTCACCGTTGTCCGGACCCCCTCATCGATCAAGGAAAATGACCCTTGCTGGGTAATCGTCGTATCGGTGGCTTCTGGCTTGATGTGAATATCCAGTTGGTTTCTACAGACGGGGGCTGTCGAACTGCCGCCGCCCTTACTGCTCCCCACGCGGCCCGAGAATGAGTTGTTGACGATTTTGTTGTTGGCCCCCTTCACGACGATGGCAGTTCCCATGGCATGATCCAGTATCTGATTGCCAGTGATAAGGTTATCCGAGCCGTCTACGATTATCCCGTCGGCTCGTACATGATTATCTTTATGACCCAGGACCGCATCGTTGTAAAAGTGGTATCCGGCGGCATGGATGATATTGTTTGCTATGATGCTTTCCCGCGCACCCCAGTAGACATTACAGCCATCCTGTACCGCTGTGCGGGCGTTTCTGACGATCACGCAATTGACCATCTGGCAGCAAAAGCTGTTAGAGGCAGGATGGATAAAAATCCCGATCCCGTCGTTGTCGCAGATAGCGCAATTATGAAATCTGGCGTATGCCGCAAGCGATCTCTCGCTCAGGTAGAACCCGTGGAAGCAGTGAATGATGTCCACAGCGTCAAAGGTGGGGCAGTCGAGCACCGTGTCGGAATACAACCCCCACTGGAAGTTGCCTATATGGACGTTGTTGAATTGAGACTGGCCGGAATGGTTGTCAAAATAAAACGCCTTCTTGCCGGCGGATACGCCCGCTCCCCAGAAATACAAATCCCGGAAACACAAGCCTTCCAGCCGTGTGTACACATTAGCGGGATCGTCGGCGTCAAACAGGCCGATTTCGATCGCGTTGTCGCCGGCCAGAATCTCGCTGCCGGTTTGACTTTCGTGTTCCGCGTTGGGGCTGGCGCTGAACCCGTGGGCGCCGCCATCGATATTGATGGATCTGGCTCTTATTCTGATCGGCGCCGCCAGCCGGAATCTCCGGGGCGGCAGGGTCAGCTTGCCTCCGCGCACTCTGGAAACGCTATCCAGTAAAGCTTGGATGGGCGCGGCATCGTCGGCAACGCCGTCACCTATTGCGCCAAAATCAATCGGATTCAGGTCCCGTTCATTCCCGTTCGGGTCGCGATAGTTAACCATAATAGGCTCGCTCATCCTCCGCATGACCCTGTTAGTTGCCATGCGGTTGATACAAATGACAGGCTACCTCGCCGCGCGCGTCCGGGCCGGAAGCCGCCGGTTTTTGCAGCGGTGGTCTTGAATTCCAGCAGATATCCATCACCTTCGGGCAACGTTCGGCAAACAGACAGCGATCCCGCTTAGGTGTGCGATATACCGATAACTCACCCGAATCTGTGAGTGGCTCTTTCCAGCGCTGCTTTGGATTTGGAACCGGCACGCATTGGACCAATAGTTGTGAGTACGGATGCAAAGGGCTGCCGGTGACGCTTTTTGTTTCGCCGCGTTCTACAATGCGCCCTTTGTATAAAACGATAATCTCTCCACCCAGATATTTGGCTGTGGACAGATCATGCGTAATATAGAGGGTTGAAATCCCAAGGCGGTCTCGAAAGTCCAGGAGGATGTTAAGGAAGCTAACCCGTCCTGCCGCATCAATCATGGAAATAGCTTCATCCGCAATGATTAATTGGGCCGAGATAAGGTGCAGGCGAGCAAGCATCAACCGCTGGCGTTGGCCGCCGCTTAATTGATGCGGATATTTGCCCAACACATCTTCAGGACGCATGTCAACTGCCTTGAGTGATGCAAGAATCATTTCATTGGCGACTGCCTTCCCGCTGGCCAGCTTGAACTTCTGGATGGGCTTCATCAGGACCCGATCTACCCTGTAAACCGGGTTGTAAACGCTGTAGGGGTTCTGGAATACAACCTGGACCTCGCGGCGAAATTGCTTCTGCCACCTTGGTTCTTTAGTGAAAATATCGGTGTCTTTGTAAAACACACTTCCCTTGGTTGGATGCAGTAGTCCCAGGATAATCCGTGCAATGGTGGATTTCCCGCTCCCGCTTTCTCCTACTAGGTTCAGGATGGATGGCGTGGCGGGCATGTTGAAAGAAACGTTATCCAGTGCATAGGTTGGATTGCGCGTTCCAAAGACTTGCTGCAATAAATTTACCGCCAGTATATTTTCCATGAATGCGTTTTCCTGATCGATCAATCGCAATGGTGGCAGGCGGCGTATTGGCCGCTGATGATTTCCCGCAGCTCAGGCGTCTGTTCTCTGCAAATAGCCGTTGCTAATGAGCAGCGCGGATGAAACCGGCAGCCGGGCGGGTATGCCCACAAACTGGGCGCTTCACCCTCCAACCCTTCCAAATGTTGTCCAGTATCTTTAGGAATGGATCCAATCAGCTTTTGGGTGTATGGATGCAGTGGCGCATCGAAAATGTTGAGCACCAGCCCTAGCTCAGCAATGCGGCCCGCATACATCACTGCCATCCGGTCGACCACCTGCGCCATAACGCCCATATCATGGCTGATCACGATGATCGTCGTGCCAAACTGGTCTCGAATCTTGACCAATTCCTGCAAGATTGACCTTTGCGTGACTACATCCAGAGCGGTTGTAGGCTCATCCGCCACCAGAATCGCTGGTTGCATGGTGACGGCTGTCGCAATAGCCACA
Organism: Chloroflexota bacterium; assembly: GCA_023382055.1. Classification (GTDB taxonomy): domain Bacteria; phylum Chloroflexota; class Anaerolineae; order J036; family Brachytrichaceae; genus CAIXPS01. The sequence continues at coordinate 14,166 of JAMCQN010000072.1, read as the reverse complement.
CGCTGGTTCATGCCTCCGCTTAATTCATGTGGATACTTATCCAGTACGGCTGCGTCAAGACTGACCAGGTTGAGCGCCCACCGGGCGCGCTCGATGGCTTCTGCCTTGCTCAGACCGTGCTGTACGAGCGTGTCGGTCATTTGTTGGCGCACCCTTAACACCGGATTCAGAGCGCTCATCGAACCCTGCGGAATGTATGCGATCTCCTTCCAGCGAATCTGTCGCAATGGCCTGGGGGCGAGCCCCACTAAATCGACAAGCTTATCGTCCGCCAGTCTGAGTTGCACCGACCCGGATTGGATCACCCCCGGTGATTCAATCAGACCGAGCAGCGCAACGGCCAGGGTGGTCTTGCCGCAGCCTGACTCGCCAACCACACCCAATATCTCGCCCTTTTCAACGTCAAGATTTACACTCGTCACAGCCAGGCCGACTGCTCGCCGCGAAGCATAACCAACGGATAAGTCACGTATCTGCATTATCGGAGTCATGACACACAGTCTCCTACTGGAGCTCACCGCTCTTCAGCGAAGGCGCGCAAGCGGGGGTTGAAGCGCTCTTCCAAAGCCATATTGATCAAGTTGAGAGCAAGGAACATCGCAACCAGGATGCCTGCCGGGACCAGGATCTGCCCGTAGAGACCCAGGCTCAGAGCTCCTGCTCCATAGGCTCTACCCATGATGCTGCCTAAGGTCGGCGGGAGACCTGCCCCAATCCCGATTAATTGAAGGCCAGCCTCGATCAGCATGTTGCCGACCATCGCGCCCGCCAGGCCCAGAAAAATGTAGGGTAAAAGGCCAGGCAACAATTCCTCGAAGATGATTTCCAGGGTGCCCTCGCTGTTCAACCGAGCGAGGTCAACATAGGAGCGCTCTCGCAGGCTTAGCACTTGCGCGCGGGTCGTGCGGGCGACGAAGGCCCAGCCAAATATACCCAGCAACACACCCATCGTCACCACATCCCACTTCGGGATATAAAGGCTCATCAACAATAACAATGGAAGCACCGGGATGACTAGTACCATATCGATAATGACGCGCAGTACGGTGTCGGTCCTTTTTCCCACGTACCCGGCGATGAAGCCGATTGTGACTCCAATCAATGTGGAAATGATCCCGCCAACGACCCCAATAACCAGGGAAAGCCGGATGCCGTTGATAATAATCACCACGGCATCACGACCCAGCGTATCCGTTCCGAGCGGATGTTGAGGAGAAGGACTTTCCAAGCTGGGATAACTGCCTACTTGGGCGGGATCTTCGCCGGGGAAAAACGACGGCGTAATCATTGGCCCTATAGCCGCCGTGAACAGGATGATCGTCAGGAGCAGGATTCCCAGCAGCAGCTTCCAGTTAATCATTGGATCTCCTTATGCGCGGATCCAGGAAAGGCAGCAACAGATCGACGATCAGGCTGAGAGTCAGGACCGCCACAGTAGACAGCAAGACCACCCCCTGCATCACATTGAAGTCATGTATTGCCATAGCCCGAACGAAGAGACCGCCAACTCCAGGAACGACAAAGATGGCCTCGAGGATCAATACACCGTTGATGGTATTGCCAAGGGCAATACCCAGGGCAGTGACCTGAGGCAGCAGGGCGTTGCGGAAGGCGTAATCTCTCAGAATCATGAACGGAGTCAACCCTTTAGCCTTGGCGTAGGAGAGATAGTCCTCACCGAGGACGGAGATCATCAACGAGCGCATACCCAAACTAAACGAGGCACCCCATACCAGCACCACCGAAGCAATAGGCATAATCGCATGTCGTAACACGTTCTTGATGAATTCAATATCCCCCCAATTAGGCGTCAGCCCTGGGTCATAAGGCTGACCCGTTGGCAGCCAATGGAGATGGTACCCGAAGAAGATGATCGCAGCGATCGCGATGATGTAGACGGGGGTGATATTCAAGAGGGTGGCGATGCCTACTGCCACCGAAGTAAGGCCAATCCTGCGCAGCCAGCCCAGCAGCGCGCCAATCGTTGTCCCAATGAGCCAAGCGATCAACATAGCCGATGTGAAGTAACCGATGGTCCAGGGGAGCTGCCGAAAGATCACGTCCCGGGTGCTTGTCGGAAAGGCAACAAACGAAGGCCCGAGGTCAAATCCACCGATAAGTACGTTGCGCAGGAAGAGTAAGTACTGGACTGGTAAGGGCTGATCGAGTCCGAGCAGTCTCTTGTACGCCTCGGCGACCTCCGCTCCCCCCGTAACCCGGCCGAGATTCGTCTTCTCGAGCTGGCTAAAAACGATCGAAAGCGGATCACCCGGCATGAGATGGAAGAAGATGAAAGCCAGTGTCACGGCTCCGAGGACAGTGAGGAAGTAAATTCCAATCCGCTTCAAAATGTATTTGGCTGTGGGGAGGTATGGCTGCAATCTGGCTTGAAGCGCAGACAGGTTTTGCGAACTGCTGCGTTTTTGCCTCAACGGAAAACTGTCCATCTATTTCTCCTCCGGAAATAACCGATAGCATCATCCACAGCGGCGCGCACCGCACGGACATTTTCTGAGATTTGCCCCACCCTGCCCGGCGGCAGGGTGGGGCGAATCTATCAGGCTGCTGCTCGTACACGGAAGTCTTTACTTCTGAGTTGGATCGATGTACATCAACATGCCACGGAATTGATACATCCAGTACCATGGCTCAACCTGGTTCTTGATGCCGGTGAAGTACTCGTTGTTCCAGGGGAAACCCTGATACAGCGAAAACAATGGGACATACAACCACTGCGAAGTTACGGTATGGAAGAGCTGCTTGTAAGTATCCGCCAGCGCCGGGTCTGCTGGGTTGCCCTGTTCGACCTTCTCGATTAATGCGTCCGTCGCAGGATCCTTGTAGCCAAGATGCTGTCCAAAGCCGGTGGCTGTGCCGATTGGTTTGTAGTAGCGAGAGTGCAGGAAGCTATAGGCAGCGAGGGGGTCTTGCGGGGCGCCGCACACCCATTGGTACATCATGTCGAAATTGCCCTTTTGAGCATTATCGAAGAATACGCCCACTTCGACAACCTTGGGGAGGATCTCAACACCAATCTTGGCGGCTTCCTCGGCCATCATCTGGGGGAAGCCGTTCACCGCTGCGCCGTGGACTGAGGGATCGAAGGTCATGATGCTGAATGAAAGCGGCTTACCGTTCTGATCCACGCGCTTCCCGTCCACCAGCTTATAACCAGCATCGTCCAATACCTGAGCTGCCTTAGCAGGGTCAAAAACACCTACGTCGTAGTTCTTCAGATCAGCTGGGTCGACGAACGGCGAGGTGGGATCACCCTGATAGGGCCAGGGCAATACGCCCGGCTTGGCGGCGGGGTTATCCAGTTTCCCGGCTCTTTCGCGGTCGATCAGCAAGCTCATGGCATGCCGTATGGCTGGATCATTGAGAGGAGCTTTTTCCATATTAAACATCAGCTGGCGCGGGCAGGGATCAGGCCACTCAACCATACTGATATTTGGATTCTTTGGCATCACGGCCGTCGTCGCCAGTTTCGCATTTAGCTGGGAAAGGTCGAAGTTGCCTGAAATCAGATCCTGGGTCAACAGGTCGGGCTCAGGTTGGCGGGTGAAGACGATGTACTTGGGAGATAGTTTCTCGTCTTTCTTCCAATAATCATCCCGGCGCTGCCAGATGCATGTTTTCGTGTCGGCATTGCAACTGACCAGTTTGTATGGACCAGCCTCGACGGGAGGGTTATTCTTGAACTTCAAGGGATCCTGCCCCTCCCAAACATGCTTCGCCAGGGGAACGAAGCTGGCTATGCTCTGGTGGAAGCGCCAGTTGGGAACCGCTTTTTTGGGATCTTTTGCGTCGAAGAACGAGAATATGATCTTATCCGTCCCATCTGTGCGGTACTTGGTTGTGTCTAACATAGTGCCGAACGGCACACCCTTGTCTTTGTTCGCATGCAGGTAGTCCAGGGTGAAGGTCCAGTCGTCGATCGTGACCGGCTTGCCGTCGTTCCAAGTGGCATTCGTGGTAAGGTACAGGGTCATCTCCGTGCCGTCTTTGTTGTACTCCCACTTTTGAGCCAGATATGGATAGTATTTGCCGCCAGCGAACAGGAAGGCCTGTTCGATCCCGACCTGCTGGTATCCGCTGTAGGCGTTCGTCAATGGGCCGGACATCATGGAAAAGGTATCCCAGACATCGTTGCTGGCGGTACCTGCGATGATTAAAGTCTCGTTGCGCGGCAGATTACCGTATACCAGTTTGACAATCTGGGTTTGTGTAACAACCTGGGTTTCTTTGACAACCTGGGTTTCTTTAACAACCTGGGTTTCTTTGACAACCTGGGTCTCTTTGACGACACGCGTTACCTCTTTTTCAACCGCAGTGGGAGCGGCAACGGGAGCACAACTGGCCAGGAGGAGTGATGCGCTGACAAAGATGAATAATGGGACTGTTCGGATATTTCGTCGTTTGTTAGTTTTTGTAAACATACATTCTCCATTGTCTTTTTTGTCGTTTGGTACTGGTAGTATGGGCGGGTTATTCAGGGTGGCTGGCAATTAACCTCTTGGTAATCCTTGCAAAGATCCTCCTTTTAGTGTGCGGCGCCTATCCTCCGTTCACTAAACTTTTTCCGGCAAATCCGGAAGCGCGCCTGTCGCCGAATCGTACCGGCCATATTTCTTTGCGGCTTCCACGACGGCAAACAGGTTCTCTTCCGGGGTCTCACGACCGCACTGGTCTCCAGTGGAAAGGATGAAACCTCCTCCCACCCCGGCATCCCGCATAGCCTCAACGGCCTTCTGTTTCACAAACTCCGGCGAACCCAGCAGCATGACATCTGTTGTGTGCAGGTTGCCCATAAAGGACAACCGCTTGCCATGCTTGCGTTTCAGCTGTGCCAGGTCGATATCCCCCATGGGCGGAACCTCCAGCGGGTTGATCATGCCTACATCCGTGTCGGCTGCCAGCATATCTGCCAGGGCACGGTCTTTTCCGCAGCTGTGCAGCATGGTGGGGATGCCTGCATCCCTGGCCATCCTCGACCATTTCTTGAGCGCCGGAATAGCGTATTTGGCGGCCAATTTGGGCGAAGCCAGTGTGACGGTACCTGATCCGCCGAACAGGATGTAATCCGGGTTAGCTTGCAGGGTTAGCTCCATTTCGCGCGTGCCGCGTTCCAAATCCCATTCGTACCATTCCTGAAGGATTTCCGGCGTGTCCATCTCTGCATAAGACAACGCCTGAATACCGCTCTGGATGTAGCTGTTCCAATTCTGGAACCCGGGATAAGTCACCGTCACTCCAAAGGCATAGTTTCGCTTGTGGCAGGCATCGCGTTGGATTTCAAGCGCGGCGGCGTCCACGGCCGTTGCCATGGGGAGCGTCCACTTGAACTTCTTGAAATCTGACGCCAGGTTCTTAATAAGCTTGACGGTGGTTGACGGTGGGTCCCATCGAAAACAAACTTCCTCCTGGGACAAATCTCCATCTGGGGTATGGACAATCGACTTGCGCAGCATGGCGTCGCGGTCTTTGTCGAAGACGAATTCGCTGCGCCATTCAATCTGCACATTTTGACGTACAAAAGGGATGCCCATGACGGGCGCCGTCCAGGCATCCATTCCGAAATAATCCGCCGCATCCAGGTACGCTTGCCAGAGCGGGACTTTCCCCTCCATCAGGACCTCCCAGAAGGGTAAGCCTGTGCGTTTGGTAGGAATATAAGTGGAAGTGTCTGGCGCTACTGGAACGCGATCGGGAATCTCATTCCGTATGGCTGTCAGAAAGCGTTCCTTAGGTGTCATGGTTTCCACGAGTCTCCTCCTGGCCTTCATCCGTTTCGGGCTGAGTTCCATCTTTTCAAGCGGATAATCAATATTGATCTCGAATCGAATGGGTGACAAGTCCTTTATTCGTGACTTTTCCCGGCGGCGCCGCCCCATGCGTGCGCTACAGCCAGAGCGGCCGGTTTGAAATTGCCGTCGAAGTCTATGAGTGAAGAATTGATCGTCAATGGGAAGGTGTCATGGCCTGACCAGAGCAGAATGCCGCCGCAACGTGGGAAACGATCCTTGCACGCTTGGATTTCCAGGCCAAGCATTTTGGCTTGCTGGGCCTGGCTCCACGCCACATATTCCGCCAGATCCACGGGTTCCCGCCCATAAATCTGTACCAGTCTGTTCCAATCCAGCCACCAGGTGGTCAAGCGCGTCCAATATGGATTGTCGGCGGTGGGTGGAAAGAGCTTGAAATCACCGGCATATTTCTTGATCAATTCCGCCGCGCTGGCGCCGCTGCAATACACTTCCGAGCGGAACAGGGCGTCATCGGCTGCCCAGTATTTTTCTGCTTCTGCAAGGCTGCTTTGCGCAGCCCCTCCATGCACATCCCAGTGCAACCCTGCGCCGAAATCGGCTGGATTAGCGCCGGCGCGCGGTCCAGAGGGGGAGGTGGGAATAAACCGGCGGCCGGGGTCCAGGGTCTGCGCCACTTCCTGCAAACGCTTCAACATGGGATGACTCGTATCGCAAGGCTTGCCCATTCCGTACTTGTGACCATCCAGGTCGCCTTGCAGTTCATTGCCGCCGCTCCACAGCAGGAGAGAGACATGGTGCCGGCGGCGTTCGATGAACGATGTGGCAATTTCGGCCATGGCGGCAATGCTGGCATCATCCTCCGGGGGCCAGTTATCGATGCCCGAAGAAGTCAACGGAAACTCTTGCCAGACCATCAATCCCAGTTCGTCACACAGGTCATAGAACCACTGCCGTTCCAGGAACTGGCAGGCGTTGATACGAAACAGGTTCAATCCCAACTCGCGGTATTGCAGCAACCTCTTTTCGTAATCCTTGCGCCTTAGGTCGGCAAAATTGCTGCAGAGGGGAGCGAAATTAACGCCTTGCAGGAATATCGGACGACCATTGACTGCGCAAACCCACGGGTCGGCCTGTAGGGGGGCGCCCTCGCACGGCGTCCATTCCACATGCTTGAACCCAACCCGGCGCTCCAGACGGTCGTGTTCATGCCCAGCTTTGTCGAGCAACCTGCAGGTTACCGTGTAAAGCGGTTGCTCACCCTCAAGATTGGGCCACCAGAGATGCACCGGCAAGTCATCCCATTGGATATCCTGTTCAAATTCAGTGCGGGTGAACTCGCCGTGCCGAATCAGGACGCCTTCTTCTTCCAAAGATATCTGGACAATCTCTGCATCGCCTGCTGTGATGCCCCCGCCTATTTTCAGAATACCCTTGTTATCGTGTAGATTGACGTCCGTCGTACAGCGCAGACTGACTAATTCGCTTCCTTGCACTGCCGCCAGAGAGATCGTGTCCCAGATGCCGGTCTGTACGATCCGCGGCGTCCAATCCCAGGTGTAGTTAAACCGAGACTTCCATTCTCTTATCTGCGAGGTATAGCCGAACTGTCCAAGCCAGCGGGGCGGCAGATCAAATACAATTTCCAAAACATTATCAATCTCGGTAAGAAACGGCGTGAGATCGAACACATGGGTAAGATGGGTTCCCTTGAATGTAGCCGCCTCCTTGCCGTTTACAAAGATCCAGCCTGAATAGTCCAGGCCCAGGCACTCCAGGCGAAACGTCGAGTGCTTATCCAACCACGCGGCAGGAAGGTGCGTGCGGTACATCCAGTGGCGATGTTCAACCCATTCACAATCGCGATAGTTGACGCCGTTGTTCCAGTCAGGCAAGACGCCTGCTTCACGCAGCGCTCCCTGGACTGAGCCGGGAACCCGGGCAGAAACAGGCAGTATATCGACACACTTGGCATTATTGCCCATCCCGCCGTACAACCGCTCGAACAACCATAAGTAGGGGGTATATCCTTCAACGGTCCATGGCAGGCTGGATAAATCAAATGTGTGTTTCATCGACCTGTTCCTTACACAGTCTCAAGCTCCTCAACGATTTTTGCGAGGAAATCCGCGGCGTAGCGGCCGCTCACAACACGATGGTCCACTGACAGCGTTAACGAGATGCGGTTCTGGATGACGATATGCCCATCGACGGCCGCCACTACCGGAGACACTTTGCCGGCCGCCAGGATGGCGGATTCGGGCGGGTTGATGATGGCTGTGAAGGATTCGATGCCGGCCGCCCCCAGGTTGGAGATTGTTATATTGCTGGAGCGGATTCTCCTAACCTCAGGATCGCCTGCCTTCAGGCGTTGTACTTGCGCCCTGATTTCGATTGAAATCTGTTCAGGTGTCTTAATGGCAGGATCGCTAATCTGGACAACATACAGGTCGCCCTCCAAATCCACGGCAATACCAACGGCGTCCAACTCCTGCGCGACTAGCCGACCGTCGCGGATACTGGCACACATCCGCCTGAATTGCTTAAGCGCTTTACCTGCCGCATGTACGAAGAAGGCATCCCAAACTGGTTTTTCGCCCAGCGCGGCGTTGCGCCGGGCAATCATCGCTTCCGCATCAGCCGAGGTTTGTAAATAGAAATGAGGGATGGTCTGTTTGCTTTCCTGCATGCGTTGGGCGACCACCCGGTTAGCCGCAGTCCATTGAATATCGGTTTCTGGAAGGGGAGTCGGGGCGACCGGCGGCTTTACCTCGGACATCTGTTGGGTTATCTTTTCTCGGTTGCGCGCAAACATACCAGCGGGTTTGGTTCCCACAGGAGGCGCAGCTGACGCTGGTTTTGTTTGTTCCTGTATAGGCCGCTTATCTGCCGTTGCCGGCTTTGTTTTAGGACTGGCTTCGTCCTGGGTCTCTATAATTCCGATGACCTGACCCACTTCCACATCGCTATCCTCTGGAACAAGGATTTCACTCAAAATACCCGAAATGAAAGCCTCAACTTCCATCCTGGCTTTATCCGTCTCCACTTCCAGTAATGGCTGCCCGCGCTGAACAGCTTGACCTGGCTTGATCAGCCAGCCAACTACCCGAACAGTAGAGCTGGCAGTTGAAAGGTCCGGCATTTTCATTTCAACTTTCACAACCTGCCTCCTGAAATCATCAGATCTTCACTGGCGGTTTTGCCTGTCGGGTTCTCGTCAGGTCGATCTGCGCCATCTTATGCTCTCCCGCAACAACCTAACAACTCAATGCGCTCCAGGACAGCATCTCGCACCGCGTGTCGCCCGGCGACTAACACATCTTCAACTCCCCCCATTCCCAGCAGTTTGTGGGGATTGACTTCGTTGCCGCCTAATGCTTTGCGTATCGCCGTCAGGTAGCTCTGCTTGACGTAAGTTCCAAAGTTAACCTTGGTCACCCCTAATCGGATTGCTTCACGCAGGGAATTGGCGGCGATGCCTGTACCTCCGTGCAATCCCAGGGGGATATCGACAAGAGTGCGAATTCTGGAAAGGCGGTCCAAGTCCAACTCCCGCTGGCCGTTCACCAGGATATGGATATTGCCAACGCTGACTGAAAGCAAATCGATGCCAGTAAATCGTATAAACTCTGCGACCAATTCCGGATCCGTCAGCAGGCTGTGGTTGGTATTGATATTTCCACTCGATCCGTCGGGCAGTTCCCCAATCTCTGCCTCCAAAGCGGCCCCATGTATGTGGGTGAATTGCGCCAGACTGGCAACTCGCTGGACATAATCTTCATAAGGGGCTGCCGGATCTGCCAGCATAACCATGTTGAAGCCTGCGAGAACCGCCCGCCGGACATAATTGTCGCTGCGGCATTCGTTGAAAATGAAACCGCACGGTACGCTGGTTGACGACGCTGCCGCAATACCCAGAGCCCCATACCACTCGACTCTTTCTTCTGACAATCTTCCAGTACCGGTAAGGAACTCTCCGCTAAAACCGATGATGATTGGGGAACGGGTCAGTTCGGCGGCATCGATGACACCCTGGAGTGATTCGAGATTCCAACTCTCAAAATATCCCAAGGCATATCCACCAGCGCGAGCGGAAGAAAAAAGTTCGGACACAGGTTTGAGCGGCATTCCTGTTACCCCTCACCCTGCGATTCCTTGACATTGGCAATCAGTACTTCGTGCCCGGATTTCCGCAAAAGATCTGTCGCTTCCAACGGTGCCTGTGAATCGGTAACAACGGAGTGGATTTGTGAAATATCCAACACCTTGCATAACGATCTTTGGCCGAATTTAGAATAATCCACCAGCAAGACTACCTTCGTACAATGACTTGCAGCCAATTGCTTAACCCGGAGTGTTCCCATTGATGACTCAAAAGTGCCTTCGGTAGGGATAAAACCTTTCGTCGAGAGAAAAGCATAATCAAAGTAGAATTTTTCAACCGCATCCTCGCAGGTGTGACCGACAAATGACGCCGAACCGGGTTCGAACTCGCCGCCAATACCAATCACCTTGTTGTCATTGCTATGGCCCAGCTCCAGACATATGAGGGTGGAGTTGGTCACAACTGTCAACCTTTTGTCCTGGCGGTACAGCACTTTGGCCAGTTCAATACAGGTCGTGCTGCCATCGATAAATACGGTCTTTCTCGGCTCAATAAGATTAGCTGCCTGTTCAGCAATCACTTGTTTTTCCCTGATGTTCAAGGATAAGCGCGGAAAGAGTGAGGTTTCATAGAGTGACGATGCAACGCTGATATTCTGCAAGTTGCTGAGTGTTTTCGCTGGTATCCCACGTTGTGATATATCATCACCGATGTAGAACTTGATGGCTTGTTCAACGAGATGTGACCGGTCTCGATAATCGCCTTTTGAATTGGAAACGACCTCATTGATGCGTGAGATAAGTTCTTCAGGTATGGACGTATTAAGAGGTTTTCGCATATTGTTCGACCAACCGTTCTTATTGTTAATAGTTTGATTTGAAATACCACATTTGATGATATCAAATAACTCTATCAACAGCCATCTGGCCTCTTATGTGCAGTGTCTACCCAAACAAGGCCTACTATTATAATATGATGTAATATGATCTCGTTGTCTCTGGGTGGGCCGCCCATCGTGTTTATATTATATTGTAATATGCTGGTCTGCGATTGTCAATATGCCATGGGTATACTTGGCTGATCCGCAGGCCTGTGATAAACCTCACACTCACAGGTTTGCCAAACCTGTGAAGCTGCCCATGTCGTGCGTCGTGATGCGCGGCGCGATCCTCGAAAACCTCACAGGTTTGCCAAACCTGTGAGGTTTTCCGAGATCACGCTTATGTAGGGGCCTTCGGCCTGTGTGCTTGCCCACCAACCACACGTCATGGCGCCGCCGTCAGAACAAACACCCTGCCTGCAAGGTCAAAGCTGAATGTCTGCCCGCCGACGGATTGCAGGAACAAATGGCTGGTGTCGGCGCCGGTGATGTGGAGTGAGCCGGCGCCGGCGGTGTTGGTGTACGCATCCGTTTGTACGATCTGTATCTCAGGGCCAGTGCTGGTGCTGGCAAACCGCAACGACTGCAACACCACGACGCCTTGATCGGTGATCTCCCCGCCCGGACCAGCCACATTCCCCGCGTACGCCGTTAATCGCTGCGTGCCGCTGGCGGTGTCGCTGTACCAGCTATTCTCGATGTGGTACAGGCTGTTGGAGAAGGGCGGCTGCACTTGCGCAATCGCTCCCGGCCCGGCCGGTGTGCTGTCGGGGAACGGCTGAAATGCGCTCTGCTCCGGCGACTCTGGCCGGCGCGGTTGCTTGCGCGCGACTTCGGCGGCGGACGGCGGCGCGGACGGCGGCGCGCCGGCGCCGGTCTGTTTTTCCAGTGGCAGCATGGCCGCCTTGGTCGCGTTGCGCTGCGCGTCGTCCGGGGTGGCTGTGGCAGCCTGGTCACTGCCTGCCGGTGCGGGAACGGCTTGCCGGCTCAACAGCACCGCAGCGACCAGCCCGATCACGAGCACAATCAACAGGATTTGCAGGACTCTGTTTAGGGGTGACGAGGCAGGTCTGCCTTTCATGTGTGCGATCCTTATTACTCACTCGTTTGTCAAACCACGGAGATTCTGATATGAAAATAGGCAGGCTGTTTTCATGCCTTGCGATGCGCCGCCAGGCTCATCTTGACTGTTGGCGAAATCGGTTACGAGAACCCAGACTCCCGGAATCTGGCTGAGCAAAGCTCAGCTTGAGATTCCGGGAGTCTATGCGTGATCATCGACGACCGAATGAGATTCGCCAACAGAATCCTACGGATTACACAGATTGCACGGATCAAGCGATTTTTTGTAACCCATCCGTGAAATCCGTGGCTTCTTATTTTGCCACATCGGCTTAGTAGTTTTGCCACGAGATATCGCTGGCCCAGCCGGGCGTCTGCTGCGTGCGCGAATCGCTGTTGAGCCGGCGAATAACTGGCTCCAGCCGGCTTGCGGCGTGTTGTCTACGGTGTTGCACGGTCCGTTCGTCTGGCAGGCCTGCCACTGCGTCAGCGACCCGATGAAGTTCATGGCCTGACCGTGGTTGGTATAGCCGTACAGGCTCATGCGATACCACTGGTCTGCATTGATGCCATTAGTGAGATAAATTTCCGGCACCGGCCAGGCCGGCCGGGCGCCGTAGGACACGTACCAGATATCCTCATAGCTCCAGCCGTAGCTGGGTGTCCAGTCGAGATGGCCGGTGAAGGCGCAGCCTGAACAGGCCCCATAGTTGTACACATACGATGTGCCGGTGTAGGTTGCGGTATAGCCGTTGATCCAGTTGCGCGCCAGGGTCGGGGTTGCGTATTGGTTCCACTGCTCAAAGTCGTTGCCACCCCTGACGCTGACCTTGCTGGCGATGCTGGGCGGGGCGCTGATCCACGCCGTGATATTGTTGATCATCTGCGCCCATGCTGCGCCGTGCGCGGTCCAGTCCTGCACGTAATCAGTGCCACCCCTGAAGTTACTGGTTCCGATCACCAGCCGCAGGAATGCGCCCTGTGGAGAGCACAGGTAGTAGCTGTTCAAGTAGCCTTCGGCGGCGGCTTCAATATCCCCCGTGGAGCGGAAACTGCCATTAAAAATCCACGAGCCATAGCGGCCCGTTGCGGAATCGTAAATCGGTTGGCCGAAATCCAGGATGACTAATGTCGTCGCACCGCTCACGGCTTTTTGCCCTTCCTGGCAGCCCAGGTTCTGCAGCGTCCCCACATTGGTTGTGGACATGTAGCGCGAGGTGCCGTAGTAGAAGGGGTAGTTGTTTAGGACGGCAGGAACATAAGCATAATAGGTGGTGGACGGTGTATTGGGCCCTGTCGCAGCCCCTGTGGACAATAACGTAGCCGTGCAGATTAGTACAGACAGAAGACGAATAGATTTCAGTCTCACGCTATGAATTCTATCCGGCTGGGCAGACTGGGTCATTGTGGGAATAGCGTACTCACAACTCTGGTTATTCCACGTCAGAAGAAAACCGCACAGGTCTCGCAGACCTGCGCGGTTTGGTAAACTGGATTATTGCTTGGCCGTCCCGCTGAACTGGTGCGAAGATATCTGAAAGATATATCCCTGTCCGGTGCTGGATTGCAACAGCAGGCGGTCGGGCTGCGCGCCGATGACGCGCAACGAACCACTGGCGGTCACCGTATAAGCGGTGCTGTTGAGAGTGCGCACTTCGCTCTGGCCGTTGGTGGCGCTGATCACGCTGGTTTGCAGCACCAGCACGCCCTGGTCGGTGACCTCGCCCGCCGGCCCGGATACGTTACCGGCGTAAGCCATCAATCGCTGCAATCCGGTCTGTGAGTCCAGATACCAGCCATTCTCGATGTGATACTGGTAAGTGGAGAAGGGCGGCTGCACATCTACGATGGTTCCCATCCCAGTGGGCGTGCCGCCGGGGATGGGCAGGAAGATGCCGCTATCTTTAGTGACCGGTTGGCGCGGCGCTTTCTGTGAGGTGATGGACTCCGGCGCGGGGGCCGTGCCGCTGGCGAGCGGGCTGCGCTGGGCGTCCAGCGCGCCGAGCGCCTGTTTGGTCGCATTGCGCTGCGCATCGTTCAGCGCGGCCGTCGCACTGGCGACCGGTGAGAGAAGCTGGTTGGACGGGCTATTTGACTCGCAAGCCGTGGCCAGGCTGATGCACAAGCCTGCGCCGACCGCGAGCGCCAGCAGCTTTCTCAGCGCGCTTGCGCGACGGGTTAATCTGTATTTCGTCATATATCCTGTATGGTAAACCATCCAGCACATCGCAGACGAATCGGGTGCATACGCCAAAAGGGGCGAGAATGGGGGAATGACACAGGCAAACCTAAAGACCGAGTTAATGGCAGAGATCGAAGCGGAAGTAGATGCGTTGGTTGAATGGGACCGCGTG
>JAMCQN010000104.1 GCA_023382055.1 Chloroflexota bacterium | reverse complement strand
GGCCACGATGCCGTAGTATCAATAGAATATTATGTGCGGCGCTGATTATCAGCGCCGCACTGGCTGCCTGTAGCGCTCCCGCTGCGACGCCCACAGAACCCGTTTCCGCGACTGCGGCCGCAAGCGTTGAAGCCACCCGGTCGGCCATCGTCGTGACCTTCGAACCGACCGACAGCCCGACCGCCGCGCCCACCCCGGCGCCCCCGACGTTGCAGCCGCTGCCGACGCTGGCCCCGCCCAGGCCGAATCCCACGCCCGACCCCGTGCGCCACGTCCCCGATCACGGCACGATCACCTCGACCTACACCGTGCAGCAGGGCGACACGCTCAGCGCCATCGCGGCCGCAACGGGCGCTACATTGGATGAATTGCAGCAGATGAACGGCATGTCCAACGTGGATATGCTGAAAGTAGGGCAGGTGATTCACGTCCAACTGCCCATCCAGGGGCAGGCTCCCGCGCTAAAGCTCATCCCCGACAGCGAACTGGTGAACAGCCCGACGGCGGCATTTTTCAACGTGGAGCAGTTCATGGCCGGGCATCCGAAGGGCTACCTGAACACCTACACCGAAGTCGTCGACGGCGTGGAGATGACCGGGACGCACATTCTGGAGCGGGTGGCCGAACAGTACAGCGTCCATCCGCGCCTGTTGCTGGCGTTGCTGGAGTACGTGGGCGGCTGGGTGGATAACCCCGCGCCGGCAGGGGATCAACTGAAGTATCCCATGGGCTATAACCTCACCAACCTGACCAGCCTGAACGCGCAGTTGAACTGGGCGGCGGCGCGGCTGAACGAGGGCTATTACGGAATGCGCCTGGGCGCGCGCCTGTGGGTGCGCTTCCACGACGGCGGGCGCGCCTACATGGGCGACGGCATCAACGCCGGCACCGCCGGCTTGCAGAACTACCTGGCCGCCATCAATACGCGCCCAGTCTGGCTGGACGTGCTGGGCGACGGCCCGCGCAGCTTTCTGGCGACTTACAAGCGCCTGTTCGGCGATCCGTGGCAGTATGACCTGGGGCAGTTGGCGCCAGGCTATTTGAAGCAACCGGAACTGACTTTCCCGTGGCCGAAGGGGCAGACGTGGCTGTTTACCGGCGGGCCGCACGCAACCTGGGCGGCTGGCTCGCCGTGGGGGGCAATGGACTTCACCGCCTGGCAGGTTTACGGCTGCGACACGCTGTACGACTGGGTGACCGCCATGACGCCCGGCGTGATCGCGCGCAGCGTCAACGGCGAGGTGGTGGAGGCGCTGGACCCCAGCGGCGACGAGCGTGTGGGCTGGAGCATTCTCTATATGCACCTGGGCGCGCCGGACCGCGTCCCAGTGGGCGCGCGCGTGAAAGCCGGCGACCATCTGGGGCATCCCTCCTGCGAGGGGGGCGTCACCACCGGCTCGCACGTGCATCTGGCGCGCAAGTACAACGGCGAGTGGTTGAACGCCGCCGGCGCGGTTCCCTTCGTCATGTCCGGCTGGACGCCGCACGAGGGAAGCGTGGAGTACGACGGTTCGCTCACCAACGGCGCGCAGACGCGCACGCCTTGCGAGTGCAAGGAGCTGGGGACGAACGGGCTGAGTTGGTGACGCCGAAGGCGGGAGCGGGGGAGAGGTCAGAAGCCAGAAGCCAGAAGCCAGAATCCAGAAGCGAGAGGCCGGAGTAGAGACGCGTCATGGCATGTCTCTGTCTCTATTGAAGGCAAACGCTGTCTTGGTCTCAGTCTATTGTTGATCTTGGCGACTTGACACACGTACCAATTTTGGTACACTGTAAGCCAATGGCAGACACCGCAGGGCAAAGTGATGCAGCCGAGGATAATCTCGGGCAGAATATCACCTTCATGGAAGTCGTCTTCTACAGCGCGGAGGACGAAGCGTGAAAAATATAAACAGCAAGCATCTGGGCACCAACTTCGATGATTTTCTGCGCGAAGAGGATCTGCTCGGCGATGCGACGGCGACGGCGGTCAAGCGGGTGATTGCGTATCAGATTCAGGAAGAGATGAAGCGGCGCAGGCTGTCGAAGGCGGACATGGCAAAGAGCATGAAAACCAGCCGATCCGCGGTCGAACGACTGCTCGATCCCGGCAACAACTCGGTGACGCTGCAGACGCTTGAGCGAGCCGCAGCAGCGCTGGGCAAGAAGCTGGTCGTGTCGCTGGCGCCGGAGTGACCCATGGCGGGGCCAACCGCGCGCACGAGTTTCTGAGCGTGCAGCAGTAGCTCCCTGCACGGTACAATTGGCGTCGTGAGGTGAGAGGAATGGACACCATTCAGGTGAGTATCAAGATACCGCGCGACCTGGCGGGAGCACTGGACATCCCGCTGGCCGATCTCGCCCCCTACCTTCAGGAGATGGTGGCGCTGGAGTTGTTCCGACAGGGCCGTATTTCGTCAGGCAAGGCGGCTGAATTGATGGGCATCACCAAGATCGAGTTCATGCGTTTGTTGGGCAAACACAACATCCCTTACTTCACATTGTCGCCGAATGAACTGGAAGCCGAGGTCGACGGGGTTCGGCGGTTGACTGAAAACCCCACAGGGTGACACGTGATTGTCGTCTCCAATACCGGACCAATCATCGCGCTATCACAGATCGGCAGACTCGATCTCCTTCCCGCTTTATTTGGCAGGATATTCATTCCTCAAGCAGTGCGTGATGAGTTGATCCAATGCAGGGCGCAAGTTGATGCGGCGGACTGGATCGAGGTCGACTCTATCAGCGATACATCAACAGTCGATGTTCTGCGCGAACGGCTGGACGCCGGCGAAAGCGAGGCAATCGCGCTCGCAATACAACTCAATGCCGATCTTGTTCTCATCGATGAAGCGCGTGGGCGTCGAGTCGCCGACTCGAGAGGGTTGAGCTACATCGGCACGCTCGGCCTCATCGTCGAGGCAAAGAGACGTGGCTCGCTCACGGCGGTTTCCCCACTGCTCGAAGAACTGCGCGCCGCCGGGCTGTATATGAGCGACGCGTTGTACGAGGCCGTGCGCCGAGTGGCAGACGAGGTTTGAGATCAGCCGCAGGAGCGGGGCGGCAGAGAGGTCAGAAGTCAGAGGTGAACGGTACTTTGTAACGCTAGTACCGTCTGCGGCGTCGGCGCGGCAAAGCGAATACGATGACCATCAATATCGCGAGTGGACCGAAGATGAGACTGTAGAACTGCAAAACTTGAGACATCATCGTTGGGAAAAGGGCTAAAAGAATCAGAACCATTACGAAGAGTATGACGAGATTCCTAACGAAATCCTTGATGAATTGCATGTTTACCTTCTCAATGAGACTTTAATGGTTGCATCGCGTGATGTCTCAAAGTAAGGTTGATTCTTGTTGATACTAGTAGACTGACCATTTAGTTTTGCGGTGTAAGCTTGGTGCATGACCGAGAAAGTTGAGGTACGACTGACTACAGGGCAGCGACAAAAGCTGCGGCAAATAACGCGCACGGGCAAACGAAGCGCGCGCGAAATCATGCGGGCGCACATTTTGCTGAAAAGTGCAGCTGGCTGGAGCGATGAGCAGATCGCAGAGGCATATAACACCAGCGACGATACAATC
>JAMCQN010000055.1 GCA_023382055.1 Chloroflexota bacterium | reverse complement strand
CGCTGTCGGTGGCTGGCAGCCTGGCGGTGTGGGCCGGCGAGAGCGGCATCACCATCGGCCTGTCGTCGAACGGCACCGCTCCGTACCTGCCCTCCGCGCTGCGCGTGCGGCCGCGCCGGGCGCCAAACCAGCTCACGCACCTGCTGGAAAGCCTGGCCGTGATGTATTCCTTCGCGCTGTCGTCGTTCGACATCTTCCTGCTCACCGAACAGCGCCACCTGCCGCCGGGTTCGACGCTGCTGGTGGTAACGCCGCTGGTCACGCCCGAGATCACCGCGGCGCTGCTGCGCCTGCACGATCTGGGTAAGAATATCATCCTGATCTCGGTGGATGGCGAACCGCTCGAAGTCCCCGAACTGCCCTTCGCGGTTTTCCACGTCCCGCCGCAGAAATCGTTCTGGACGGGCGGGATCTGGGACGCACGCGGGCGACCGGCTGAACCGGTCATCCTGGGCAATGTGCGGCCCGAAACCGCGCCGGGCGCAGAGCGCGTGGGAGTCCATGCATGAACCAGCGGCGCGTTGTGCTGCTGATGCTGTTTGCGCTGGCCGAGGCGTCGGTGATCGAGCCGATATCGATGATCGTGCCGACTCCGCTGCGCACCGTCGATCCGCTCCTCGCGCTGGGCGTGACGTGGGCGCTGCTGTGCGGCGTCGCCTTCACACGGCGCTGGCTGGGTCTACGCGAGGCGACGGCCTTGGCGCAGCGGCTGGCGCTGGGCGGCTGGCTGGTCGGGATGCTGCTGGTCTCCCTCGCGGTCGTCGAGGCCGCCCATCTGCTGAACACGCGCAGCCTGTCGGTGATATTCATCGAATTTTTCGGGGTTGTGCTGATCTGGTGGCGCGGCGTGGCGCTGGGCGCGACGAGCCTGGGGCCGGATTCGGCGCGCGTGCGGCTGCAACTGGGTCTGCTGCTGTTTGTCGTCTTCGCCTTGTTGACGGCGTTCAACCCGCAGAACAACCTGGTGTCTTACATCCTGCCGTTTCTGACCGGCGCGGTGTTTGCCATGCCGCTGGCGCATATCGACCACGTGGAGCACAGCGAGTTGGGCCGCCCGGTGCCGCTGGATGCCAGGTGGTGGCGCTCGCTGGGGCTGGGTATCGGCATTCCGCTGGCCGCCAGCATGGCCGTCGCCGCGCTGATTACCGGCGATACGATCGGCGAAGGGCTGCGCATACTGGTCGGCATCCTTCTGCTGCCGGTGCTGGCGATAGCGTTTGTCGTCGGCTACATCATCACATGGATTGCGTCGCTTTTCTTAAGCAATATAAAGCGCAATCCCCTGGAGGCGCTGCAGAATCTGGGGGCGTTGCTGGCGCCTCAGCAGCAGCAGACCCAGCAGAACACCTTGCCTGCCATCACGATATCGCCTGAAGCGCGTTATGCGCTGGGCATGCTGGCGTTGGCGGTGATCATCATCGTATTGCTCTGGCTGACCGGGCGGGCGCGGCGCGAGGCGGAAGTCGTCCGCGCGACGAGTGACGATCTGCTCGACCTGGGCGAGGAAGAGCTGCCGCCCCCTGCAATCACAGATAGTATCCTGCGCACGTTCAACCTGCGGCGCTGGCTGGCTGCGGTCACCATCCGGCGCATTTATGCGCGTATGGGGCATGAAGCCGGCAAGCGCGGCTTTGCGCGCAGGCCGGCGCAGACGCCCACCGACTATCTGGGGAGCGTGGCCGCGGCGTTCCCGGGCATGGACGCGGAGATCCGCATCATCACCGATGCGTATATCGCTGCGCACTACGGCGAGGTTCCCGACACGGACGAGGCGCTGGCGAAGATCCGCGCCGCGTGGGAGCGCGTGCGCACGACGCCCCGGCGCGCCGAGCCGGTAAGCGCGGGAATTACGCGAGAACCTGGCGGGCAGCAATCGCAAGGAGCATCCTGAGCGGAACGGCGCGCACGCCGGATCATGGCTCTAAAGTACGTGACTACGCGCCGTGCAGTCGAAGAATGTGTGATGGCCGTCAATTGCCCAGAAGCATCCTTCGCCATTCGACTTCGCTCAGAATCGCTCAGGCGCGATAGGTGAAAGTCACGGTCACATCGAATGGGAACTGCATGGTCATAACCTGATGGTCGCTACGTCGTTGTCGCAATGGTAGACGCGGCGCATACCACGGGCATTCCGCCTCGACCAGGCAGCCATCCGTGCAGCAAAGCGGCGCGCCGGCCGACAAACTGCCGCGAACAGGAGTTGGATTGCTAGTCAATCCAAATATCGGTGTTTGAGTGGTCTCGGTGTCTGGGGACGCATGGCAATTCATACAGACTCTCCCATTTTCACCGCTTCGAATATGCGCATGCGGCGCAACAGGAATAACAACGCGATCAGCGCGATGATGAATAATCCGCCGAAGGTCGCGTAGATGCGGTAAATCTCGGGCCACGCGACGACGACCGCGAAAGGCAACGCCAGCCCTTCTTCGGTCGCGCTGATCTGAAAGTAAGGGATATACATACGGCTGGCGATGACGCCGAGCAGCGTACCGGCAGCCATGCCGACGCCAAGCAACAGCGCCAGCTCGCAGCCGAGGAAAACCGCCATCTGCCCGTTGCTGAAACCAATGGCCCGCAGTACACCCAGTTCGATGGTGCGCCGGCGCAGCGAGAAGACCGAATAGAGGAAGAAACCGAGCACGGTAAACAACCCGGCTGCGCCAAATCCAACCGACAACATGCCAAATAGACCCTGGCGCGCCGGTCGCATCTGCTCTGCGTCGACCATGCTCTGTACGTGAGCGTAGCCCATCACGACAACGCCCAGCTTTCTCACGCCTTCGATAATATCCACGGGGTTGCTGGTCGGGCTGACCTTCAGCCACACTTCATAAGGCACTTGCCCGCCAGCCTGATCGAAAAAGTAGTCCAGGTTGCCGACAAATAGCGGCCTGGTGTCTTTGTTGCGCGGATTCCACCCAGGCCACAGCCTGAACGTCCCGACAATCGTCACGTCCATCGGCACCGCGCCATCCGAGAGCGCCACGACCAGTCGAATGCGGTCGCCGACGTTCAAGCCGTTCTCCTGCAGCACCGTCTCCGGCACGAGTACACCGTCGTACCGGACAGCCAGCAGGTTCATCAGGCTGCCCAGCGGCTGTGCGGCGAAATCGCTGCGCCAGTAAGCCACGTTGGAGAAGTCGAGGCGATCGATCCCCATGAAACGCGCCGATGCGTTGCGGCTGCTGTACTGCGCTTCGGCCGGATAACTGCCGATTCTCGCCGCTGCCTGCACGCCGCTGATCTTGAGATGATCCTCGATTGGCAGGAACATATACAGCGGTCCTGAGGGCGGCTTGGTTGCGCCGCTACTGGCATTTTCCTGCGGAACGCCGCCATTGATGAGCACATTGCTGAGGCCGGTATCGCGCGTGCTCTCGCCAAGCTCATCGATACGCATATCACCGCCGACGGCGTAATGCACCTCGTTGACCAGATGCTGGTCGAGTGTGACGGCCAGCGACGCTGTAAACGTCCCCAGACCGAGTGTGAGCACGAGCAACAGCATCGGCGCAGCATACAGGCTCGGCGAACGCGCCAACTGGCGCGCGGCCATTACAAGGGCGGCGCCCTTGAAGCGCGCCAGCAACCAGGCGACCACCCTTAGGAAGTGTGGAAACAGACGGATCAGGATCAGCGTCATTGCCAGAATACCCAGCACTGGGACGATGAAGAGCAGCGGGTTGGCAAACGGGTCCGCAGGCGCTTCCGCCCCCGTTCCGATTGACGAGGGCAGGACGATTGCGCCTTGCTTCTGCAACAGGTATGTGCCATAAGCGGCTGGGATCAGCAATAACAGATCGACCCATGCCCGTTGCCACCATGGGGGCTTCAGCGCGCGTGCGCGTTCCTGCTTATACGTCACCACCGTGTTGTTTGCAACCGACCAGGTAGGGAAGAGGGTCAACAGAACCGCCGCAGTCGCCACCGCCAGGGCAACTTCGATGCTGGTGCGCGTGACAACCACTTGAAACGGTGCGCCGGACATCGCGCCGCCGCTGAAGTTGAGGAAACTGCGCGTCTGCCCGACCAGGTCTGCCAGCGCCTGAGCAATCAGCGAGCCAATAATGATGGCAAAGAATCCGACGACGACCGACTCCAGCAAAGCGATGCCCAGTATCTGCGGGACGGTAGCCCCGCGACTGCGCAGCACAGCAATCTCGTTGTGGCGCCCCACCACCGTCAGGCTGGCGACCAGCAGCGTGTAGGCGAACATGAGGAGCAGACTCGGCACACTGATGGCCAGCAGTTGAATGGACAGCAACCGGCTGGTGGCCTGGTAATCAACCAGCGCCTCAACGGGTGAGACGTCGAGTTTAAGACGCGGGAGGAGCGTCGAAGCGCGCAAGTTAACCTGCCGGATGCGTTCCAGCAGGCCGGGTACCTGGTCGGCTCGCACCGATGTGCCATCAAATACCATGTACCACACGGCCAGGAAGACTTCGCCGCTAAAGCGCGGCGCGAGGGATTCGCTATAGACGCTCTCTGTCGTCAGCAACGTTTCATCGAGCGACTCGGGATGGCTGAACCAGTATGGCTCCGCCGGGTCGGTAGGAATCCAGATGCCGGCGACGCGGACGCGCAGTTGCGTGGGGTCGCCTTTGCCGATCGGCTTGAGGAAGTGGATGAATTGCTCGCCTGCCTGTATGCCCAGTTTCTCGGCCATGGCCATGCTGACCATGACCTCAACTACGGGATCGCCTGCCGCCGAGGGTTCAGGCATCCGGCCATCGACGACCTGGATATGGTCCTTTAGGTCGCTAATGGCGGCAAGCGAGGTCCAGATCAACGGTTCGTGCTTGCCCAGGTAAGCGGCATCGGTGATTGGGAAAAGCTGCCCCAGTTGCGTCTCAAAATAACGCACCAGCAGCTTGCGGGGCAACCCCAGTGCGCCCGGCGCTTGTTTGGCGAGGTATTGGTCAGATGCCGCGATATTCGGCCAGTCAATCGCGCCGTCATACTTGCCGGCATAGCGGAACATGAACGTAAACGGCGGACGGCGGATTCCCTGTTGGTCGATCTGCGCGTCGGCAATGTTGGTAAGCAGCACGCGATGATACACGGCATCTGCATACAGAGGAACGCTCAAGGCGAGCGCCACTACGGCGACCAGCCCGACGATGCTGGCTAATGCCAACCAGCGCGCCGACCACAGCCGCCGGGCTGCAATGATGAAGATCGCGGCAAAACTGGCGATAGATCGAGTAATCATTCGCGATGACGCCCTCGTTGAATGACAGACAACGAGGGCGTCGCTACAACTAACATTGCAGTGACGTCACTGCAACGAACTCATTGGGCTGGTTGAGCGCGCGATGCGCTCTACTTAGCCTTCAACCAGGCATCGATCTGCTTCTGCATCTCCGTCAACACCTTCGTGGCGCCTGCGCCGTTCATGGCATCCACCATCTTTGGCAGCTCTGAAGCAGCTTTCGCCTTGGGGCCATAGTTCGTGAATTCCGTGATTACTGCGGCAACGGCGGCGATTTCGTTCTTCACCGGCTCGCGATCCATCACGAATCCCAGTGTCGGCGACGGCGTGGCCGAGTCGTTGATCTTCTTGGTCTCGTCCCACGAGCCGACCTGGCGCTCGTCGCGATAATAAGCATTGAACTGATTGCCAAACATCCAGTCGGTCGTCGGGTTGTAGGCGGTGTCCTTCACCTGCTCGATGACTTCCTTGGCCTTGTCCTTCCAGTTCCAGTGCTTGCCCTCGATGCCGATGCACAACAGGTTGTAAGTTGGCTTATCGGTGTTGAGCAACTCCAGCCACTTGGCTGCGGCTTCTTTGCTGTTCGTCGTGCGGCTGACCCCGGTTAAGGTTGCCGTAATGCCGGCGGTGGTGAGAATGGCCGGCGAAAGCGACTTCAGTACTATTTCCTGCTTCAGGATCGCCTGAGCCTCGAATTCGCCGTGCGGCTTGGTCACCGGGTTCATGCCGATGGCGGACTTGCCGGCAGCCCATGCCGGACGGGAAACTTCTTCCTTGACCTGTTCTTTAGGCATGTAGCCGGCCTCGTACCACTTCTTGCCCAGGTCCCAGGTCGACGCGTATTCGGGAGTTGTCCAATAGTTGACGGCCTTGGCGGTCTTGTCGTCCTTGCCAACCTGTATCCAGCCGATACCATCGTCAATGGGGGCAGCGCTGAAGATTTCCTGCACGTACAGATTGGGCTGATTCGACCATGGGATGATGTTCTCGCCCTTCTTCACCGCATCCAGCCACGGCTCGATATCCGGCCAGCGATTGACGGCGTTCAGATCCAGCTTGTACTTCTCGACCAGGTCCTTACGTGCCAGGAAGCCCCACGTCTTGGGGAACATCTGCTGGTTGATCGCGCCGTACAGCTTGCCCTTGACCTTCGACGCGGCCCATGTGGACACCGGCATGCTCTTCCAGTAGCCGGGGGCCAGACTGGGCAGCAAGTCGTCAAGCGCAACAAACTGTCCGTTCGACACGTTCTTGTAGTAATCGTTCGTCCAGTTCGCGGTATAGACGAGGTCATATTGCTCGCCGCCTGCGTTCATCAGCGTGATCTTGTCGTTCCAGCTAGCAAACTCAAGAACCATCAACTTAACGGCAGCATTGATCTTTTCCTTGGTAATCTTGTCGATTGCCTCTTCAACCAAGCCCTGATCGGGCGACTGGGCAGTGAACTGAGGATACACATAGGTCAGCGTCACCATCGCGGCAGGCTGGGGAGCAGTGGTCGGCTCGGGGGCTTTTGTCGCTGCGGGGGCAGCGGTCGGGGCAGTTGTCGGGGCAGCGCCGCAGGCTGCCAGTACACCGGCTGCTGTTGTCAGGCCGGCCATCACCAGAAACTCACGTCGAGAGAAATTCTGCTTAGACATCGGGATACTCCTCCTGGAGAACATGGGTGAACTTACTACTTTGGTTCGACTGTTCTAGTTTCGTATTCAGTTACTGGCTGGGCATCTGTTGATGCGTTGTACCTCCTTTGCGGCTATCGATCCTTGACCAACAATGTGACTGTGCGGTTACTTGAGCGATCCAATCGTGATGCCGCGGATAAAGTACTTCTGAAGGAACAAATAGGCGAACGCCACAGGTCCGATGGCAAAGAAAGCCATGGCCATGCGAACCGTCAGGGTGGGCAGCTCACCCTTAAACCTGGCCGCAATCTCGGGCGTGGCATTCATCGCCTCTAACCCCTGCATGATGTTGTACAGCAGAAATTGGATGCTATACAGGTTTTTGTTATTGATAAACAACAATGACATCCACCAGTCATTCCAGTAGCTGAGCATGGTAAACAGAGCCACTGTGGCCAGGACGGGGGTTGACATGGGAATGGCTATCTGAAAGAAGATACGCCACTCACTTGCGCCGTCGATGCGCGCCGCATCCAGCAATTCTTCGGGCAATGATTGAAATGACGTTCGAAGTAACAAAACATTCCAGACCGACACCAGATAGGGCAGTATCAGAACAAGCGCGTTATCTTTCAGGTGGAGTGTTTGCGTGACAAACAGATAAAACGGAATCAATCCACCGTTAAATAGCAGCGTAAAGAATACGTAGAAGGAGAGCGGTCTCCGCAGGGCAAAGCGCTGACGCGAGAGTGAAAAGGCTAGCAGCGCCATGACCGTGAGGCCGCAGATCGTACCGGTCACCGTGACGACACTCGTCACCATATACGCATTCAAAATGCGTTGCGGCTGCGCCAGGATGTACTCATACGCTGCCGTCGAAAATCGCATCGGTAGTAACGTGTAACCAAATTGTGAAATTGCAGCTTCCGTGGAAAACGACGCCGACAGCACCAGAAGAACAGGCACAAGGCATATCAGGCTGATCACGATCAAAACCGCATTGACTGTGAAACGCCCCAGGAAAGCCCCTGCGCGGTAACTACTCGCGCTACGCTGGTTCATCACGACTGTTTGTTGCGCCATTTCAAACTACTCCTTTAGAAAAGGGACTTCTCCGGATCAACCTTACGGACAACCATGTTTGAGATGATGACGAGGATGAACCCGATGACCGACTGCGCGAGACCTGCCGCCGCGGCCATGCCGATATCGCCTAACTGGCGCAACGCCCGAAATACAAATGTGTCGATCACATCCGTAGTCGGATAGAGCGCCGGTGTATCGCGTGTGACGATGAAAAACAACCCGAAGTCCGCATAGAAAATCCGGCCGATGGCGAGCAGTGTCAGGATAGTAATCACTGGGACCAGCAAAGGCAGGGTGATAAAACGGATCTGGTCCAGTTTATTGGCGCCGTCAATCCTTGCGGCTTCATAGAATTCTGGGTTGATGCTGACGATTGTCGCCAGGTAGATAATGCTGCCAACGCCTACGCCTTTCCACAAATTGACAGTGACCAGAATCACGGGCCAATACTCCGGAGACGAGTACCATTGGACTGGCTCCATTGCTGATGACTTCAGAATGTTATTCACCAGGCCGGCATCGGTGCTCAGAAAGGCAAAGACAAAATAGCTGACGACCACGACCGAAATAAAGTTCGGGAAGAACATGGCGGACTGGTAAACCCGGGAACGGAAGTGGCCGTGCACCTCGTTCATCAGAAGGGCGACGCCGATTGCGCCTGCGGTACCGGTGACGATAAACAGCGCGTTCATGAACAGCGTGTTGAACAACACCCGCCCGGTCAGCGGTGTCGCGACCAGGTAACCGAAGTTGTTCAGGCCGACCCACGGGCTGCCCCAGACGCCCAGATTGAACTTGAGGTCTTTGAACGCAATGACAATGCCCGGCATCGGCGCGTAGGCGAAGATGAAAATCAACGCCACCCCCGGCAGCGCCATCAGCATGTACGTCCCGTTCTTTGACAGGAACAGCTTCAACCTGAGCCAGAATGACTGGCGCGGAACGCTGCGTGCTGGTATTGCAGACCTCACTACCGAGCCGGAACTTGTTGCCATTATCGCCTCCTGGTTACTGAATGCTGATTACACAAGGCTTATTCGGCGTTATTAACGCGATGGAGCGCACGAATCGCGCAGGATCAACGAAGTGCGCAATTCTGCGCTCTTCATATGCGGGTTGTCGCGCAGCATATCCAGCAGCATTTGCGCTCCCACTCGCCCCATCTCGCGCAAGGGCTGGCGCACAGTCGTCAGGGCTGGATGTATGTCCGCTGATAATCCAATGTCATCGAAGCCGATCACCGAGATATCTTCTGGGATTCTTTTGCCTGCCTGCTGGACGGCTTTGTAAACGCCAAACGCCATCGGATCGTTGGACGCAAAAATCGCCGTGGGCGGCTCATCCAAGGCCATCAGCGACTGCGCGGCAATATAACCACTATGCCGTGCAAAGTCGCCATTCCTGATCAAGCAATCATCATACACAATCCCATTCTGTGTCAGCGCATCCCGGTAACCGGCAAGTCGCTCGCCGGATGGCGATTCCGTGTGCGGCCCCAGGACAAACCCAATACGCCGATGCCCGAGCTGGATCAGGTAGCGGGTGGCATCGTAGGCGCCCTGCCAGTTCTGAGCCGTAATACAGGGAATTGTGGAATCGGCGACGCGTTGATCGATGAATACAACAGGGAAATGCTGCCGGATCATCTGCTCCAGATAATCGACACTCTGCTGTTGAAGCCGATTGGCCGCGGCGATCAGCAGACCGTCAATTGCGTACCGGCACACTTCAATCACATAGTCACTAGGAGCGCGTCGCATCCGAAACGGGTTGAATATGACGATATCGTAGTTGGCGACATCAAGGATATTGCTGATGCCGTCGATGATTTCACCGGCATACTCGGAGCCGATATTGTTGACGAGCACGCCGATGGTCGACGTGGTTTCGCGCACCGCCGCGCGGCCCTCGGGATTGGTTGCGTACCCCAGGCGCTTGGCAGACTCCAGGACGCGTTGCCTGGTCTCCTGCGCCACGCCCGGCTTATCCGCCAGTGCGCGCGACACTGTCATGATCGAAACACCGACGTCACTGGCGATATCACTCAAGGTGGGCATAGGTGGCAGCCAGGGCTTTCTAACGGTTAATTATTGGTACAACGAATGTTATAACGTTAGAAAGGTGCTTTGTCAACCAGCGCTAAACGGTCTGAGCGTGATAATCCCGCCGGATCGAGATCATTACTGCAGCCGCAGGCTGTGCGGCGCACTAATGCCCGTCGCCGCCGCCCAGCCCATATTCCTCTGCGGCTTCCATGATGGCTTGAAAACTCTCCAGGGGTGTTCCCGGGCAGACGTTGGCGCCATCGCCCAGCATGAACCCACCGCAAGGCGCCATTTCTGATAGACATTCCCAGGCGGCCTGCTTCACTTCCGAGCGGGAACCGTCTTTCATGAGCATCGGGTTGATGTTCCCCCACAGCAGAGTCGTCCCGCCCAGATTGGCCGCAGCCACTTTGGGCGGCACGAGGTAGCCGAAGATATCGAACTGGGTCATCTTCATATCTTCTTTCAGAACGCGATGCAGGTGGGTGCTGTTGCCGCACATATGGACGGCCCGCCCGCCTGGCCCGAACTCCTCGAATATCCGGTTGGTGTAGGGCACGCAAAATCGTCGGAATAAATCAGCCGACATGATCTGGGCGGAATCTTCGGCCTGCCCGTACACATCACTGCGCGGCCGCGGGTCGATCCGGCGCGACAGATTCTCAGCGTCGATCTCGCCCTGCGTAATTTTGGCGAGGAAACGGTGGCATGCCTCCGGATACTCCAGCATCCACCAGTAAAAGTCTTCGCCCACCAGATCCACCGCCAGCATGTGGGGGCTTAGTCCGCCCATCGCCAGAGGGCTTACCTCCGCCCTGCCTTCCCGCCCGTTGAAAGTGACCCGGGTTTCAGCGGTCAATTCCTTCATCCTCTGCCACCACGCTATGGTCGTCCCCCGCAGTCCTGCGTCGGGTTCGGCTACCTCGAAGCGCTCCATCTGCTCGACCGTATGGATGACGGGGATAGCCCGGATGGGGTTGTCATCGGTCCAGCCCACCTCCGCGCCCTGTGCGCTGGGGGGGATGGCGTTATCGAAGTAGGGATGGACCGTGATGACCGGCGCACAACAGAAATCTGCGGGGATATTTTCAATATGATATTTGGCGAACTTCAGCAGCCAGGCATATTGGGTTTCTGCGTCTTTGAAAAAATCGATATAACGCAGACCAAAGATCGGCGCAAAGAAACGGGGCACCACACAGTAATTCACCGGTACTCGATCGAGATATTTGAAGCTGCTCCTGATCTCCATCCGTTTCCGGCTGAGCGCCATCTTTTCCAGTGGATAGTCAACATCGATCTCGAAGCGCATTGTATGCTCCTTCGCGACACCTCACTCTTCACGGCAAGGAGTGAGCACAATCACCTGACCGGGCTGGGTCTCGATCCACAAGACAGCGCCGGACAAGAACCGTTCGCCGGCTGCCGCGACGCACCTCACATCGCCCGGCCACGGGTTGATGACCTTCAATATAGCACCGGCCTCACTGACGACCTCGATCCATTCGACAGCGCCATCCTCGCAGGCCGCGCTGACCAGAAACCCGCCGACGGCGCGCAAGGTGCGGAACTCGGCGCGCCCCGCGCCCTGCGGCCAGTTGGGGAACAGGCGCAGTTCGCCCGTGTACGACTGCAGCAGGCATTCATTCACAACGACGGGCAGCGCGAAATTCTCGAACCAGATACCCATGGGCACCATGAAGTCGTAGGGGGTCGTGTCGCTGTAGCGGCCGTGCACCTGCAGCGCCAAGTCGGTGCAGGCGCCGTTGGGCAGCAGGCAATATTGCACCTGGCGCTTGAAGCGCTCGAGGTCCAGCAGCCCCAGCCGCGCGCCTTGCAGATTCAGGAAGACCAGTTCGTTGCCGCCTTCGATGCGCTGGCGGCGGTAGCTGTTCGCAGCGACGGCGTACTCAGCCGGTGGCGAATGAAGACCGTGTTCCTCGCCCGGGAAGACGGTCATCGTCGGATTGGGCACGTTATAGACCGTCTCGGCGCTCTCGCCGGGCACCGACACAAACACCGCGCCGTGCGCGGCTTCGGCGGTGGGATACGCCGGGAAGTGCGCCAGCACGTCGCCGATCGCCGTGAGCAGCTCCACCTCGCCGTCGCGAATTTCACCGCCCAGCACGTCGCAGGCCTGCGCAAACGCCTTGAGCACGAACTTGGTCAACGTCAGATCCACCAGGCAATCGAAGTTTTTGGTCAGGCCGGGGGTCAAGCCGTACAGTTCGGGCGGGGCGGTGGGGTAGATATGATAGGCATCATCCCCCCATTGCTCGCCATGCGCCTCGGGCCGGCGCATGTAGTCCACCAGGAACAACGTCGCCTCTTTGAGCGGCTCGAACGCGCGCTCGCGCAGAAATGCCGCATCCAGCGTGTACAGGTAATGCCACCACAGGCTCTGCACCGTCCAGGGCGTCTCGCAGATCTCCCAGCCCCACGTCGGCACGGGGTAAGGCATGATCGTCATTTCGGTGGGGTAGGCGCTGTGCGGGAAGTACGCCCCGCGCAGCCCGTAATACTCGCGCGCCCACTTGCGGCTGATCGGCAGCAGGAAGTGCACCAGATCGACATAGGGCAGATGTTTCTCCAGATGGTTGCTGGAGAACGCGCACCAGAACGGCTGCTGCGTGTTGTAGTTCATGTGATAGTCGCCGTGCCACGCCGAACCGATTCCCCGGTAGCTCCAGTTAGCCCACAACCCAGGGCAATTGACGCCCGCCCGGGTCGCGCAGTTCAGGAAATACAGGTTGTGATACCAGGTGCGTTCCAGAAAGGCGTCGTCCAGCTTCACACCGGACTTATCCCAGTAGGACACCCAGACGCGCCGGGACGCATCGCGCGCACTCTCGAAGGCGGCGTGGTCCGGCGCAGGCAGGTCGCCGGCGTCG
Organism: Chloroflexota bacterium; assembly: GCA_023382055.1. Lineage (GTDB taxonomy): Bacteria > Chloroflexota > Anaerolineae > J036 > Brachytrichaceae > CAIXPS01. The sequence continues at coordinate 4,680 of JAMCQN010000055.1, read as the reverse complement.
CCCCCGACCGCACTCGCCATTCCCTCGTCCAGTTGGACGCAGGCCACAAACGACGCGCGCTCCACGATGGCGCGCTCCAGCGATCCCATCCACTCCGTCACGCCCGACCAGTTGATACGGTTGCGATTCACCAGCGCCGACGAGGCGCATACGCTGAGACGAAAGGCGCGGTCTTTCTCGCGCCGTTCGCCCAGCGCGGGCAGCGTCTGCCGGAAGGCTAGACGGTGGGCAGCCACATCCTCGGCGGGTGCAAAAGCGGGGAAATCGCGCGGCGTGTCGGGATCGGGCAACAGGCGCACGCGCTCAAACGGCGACGGCGCCGGGCGGCCATCCGCGCCGACGAAACGCAACCACAGGCGGTCGGCGTCCATGGCGGTGAACAGTTGCAGCGCGCCGCGCCGCCCATCCGCCATCAGGAAGGACACCTCGCACAGCCCGGTCGCGATATCCAGGCGGTGGCCCAGCAATTCGGCTTCGCGGCGGTCAAAGCCCAGGATCAGCGTGCCGCACGGGAATGGGCGCGGATATGGCGCGGCGTAATTCTCCGCCGTCATCCGGCTGTACGCGCGGTACCACTCATCCTGGTCGAGTGTGGCGTAGTCGGCGGGGATGGCCTTGACCTTTGCGAAGACCTCCGCGAAGGCGCCGATCTGCTCTTTGTTGTCCTCGGCCACGCGGATGTCCCAGACGTTGTTGTGGCCGAAGTGGATCGCCACGGCATCCGGGCGGGTGGTGACCACCGCGCCCAGCCCGCCGTTGCCCAGCAGCGCGCCCTCGAAGAAGCTCAGCGCCGGTTTGTCGCACAGAATGGGGTGCAGGCACGCGCGTTCGAACGGGGTAAAGGTAGATAGAGGCATACTGAAAATTCTACTTGTAAAATGCAGATGAAGCCGATGAGTGGCCGATTGCTCGCAGTTGGCGTACAGCGAACCGCGTTGCTATAAAGGCAGATGCCAGACCTGGCCGGCCCATTCTGCGGGAAAACTACACGTGGCGACGAGAATGAGGTCATCGGCAATTGCGCGCGCTGACGCATGTTGGTCTGCAAGGAAAACGCCCGGCATTGGCAATCCTGCCGCAGTCCGCTCATAGGCAAAGTTGCTCAAGGTCGCTGCATCATGGCTGAGCAGGATGCGTCCTTCAGCCGCGCACCAGGCTAACACATCGCGATCTTCCGCGCCTAACAACGCAGTGTCCTGGATCCGAATCAGATCGATATCGGGCAGCCGGGTCAGCAGAATGCGGACTATATTGCCGTTGAAGTTTTCGTCGGCTGCAAACCGGAGCATACCCTCAGGCCTTGCCCTGTGATGCTTGCCGCGCCAACAGGCGCTCCCGTACGTTTGTCATAGCCTGTCGCTGCACGACGGCGGTCATTGCATCCAGCGCAGCCTGCTTGCGCGCAGCCAGATAAGGCGCCAACTCGGCCTTGTGCTGCAGGTAATAGGTGATCGAGGCGTAAACCTGGGGTAGCGTCAACGCGTCGTAGTTCAACGCGATTTCCTCGGCAGTCGCGCCTGATTCATAGGCGTTGACAATGGTGTCGAGCGTTACGCGCGTTTTACCCACCCGCAGCACGCCGACAGAATCGCGGTGAATCGGGTTCTCAATACTCAACTCCGCTGGGGGATGAAACGACGCCATGACCATACGGCGATTATAGTCCGACCTGCACTTTTGATCAGCCAACTGCCCGCAGGCTCACACCCGTAAAGAATGGCGGATGCTCATTGTCGGGTTGTGGATCGCCAGACGGAGATTTGGCTTGTAAAATCCAGGGCATGATCGGCAAGGACACTGAACTTCGGCAAGCCATGCAGCAGACGCTCGACGGCAAACTCGGCGGGCCGGCGCTGCTGCGGCGGTTCATGGCGCACGACGACTGGCTCGTGCCGGTCGAAGTCGATGCCGAGGGCAGGCAGCGCGCGGTGCTCATCAAGGACACCGCCGAACAGCGCTTTCAACTGGTTTTCAGCGACGAGCAGGCCTATCAGGACGGCGGCAAGGTGCTGGGAACGGCGGTGCTGGGGGAACGCAGCATCCAGATGAACGGGCGCGACCTGTTTGCCGATTTGAGCGACGACCCCGACGTGATCTCCATCAACTGGGGGTCGCCGCCCGAGCTGTTTTTCAAGAAAGCGCAATTCCCGTCACTGCGGCGCTGGGCGCGCGCGGTGCGCGTGGAGCAGACCCTGGCGTCACCCCGGCCCGATCTGAGCCTGCTCAAGCACTTCGACGCTTATTACATCGTGTTGCAGAAGGTCGAGGGCGGTTACGCGCTGACGCTCACACCCGACAAACACGACCGCAAGATCGCCGCCGTATTCACCGCCGAGGATACGCTGGAGGCGTTTCTCAACGATCAGCGCGCCGGGCAGATCAACTTCGAGCCGGTCACGCGCAGCATCCCCGGCGAACACCTGTTCGACGACATTAAGGATCTGCCGCTCGACGGCATCGCGTTCAACTACTCCGGCCCGGCGCCGCGGCGGATGTTCATCGCCAAACTCGCCGCCGATGTCATGGCGGCTGAATAGGAGTGTAACCACGGATGACACGGATGTATCACCGAACCAGTGTGCACTTCCACGCGCTGCCGCCGAGCCAAATGGATAGTCGTAGCGGCAGACCTGCGTGTCTGCCGATCAGTCGCGGGTGCGTTCCGCGAGCACAAGTCTGACTTCCTGCAGAAGTCAGACTTGTTGATCGTTCTGCTACTCTCCCGCCTTGCCTTCCAGTGGCTTGCTGGCGTAGCGGGCGCGGCTGACCAGTTGGGCGGTCATGCCGCCGTCGGTCATGATGTTCGCGCCGGTAATGTAGCTCGATTGATCGGAGGCCAGGAATAGCACCACATTGCCCACCTCGCGCGACGACTGCACGCGCTGCATCGGGATGTTGTCGAACCAGTGCCGGCGGGCATCCTCGGCGCTCTCGGCGGCGTTCTGGATGTCCTGCCAGATCTGCGTGTCCGTCAGTCCGGGGCTTACGGCATTGACGCGGATGCCGTATTGGGCGAACTCGATAGCCAGCGAGCGGGTCAGCGCCGCCACACCGCCCTTGGCCGCCGCATAGGGGGCCGCCTCGGGCAGGGTCGCCACGGTATGCACGCTGGCGATGTTGATGATGTTGCCGGAACGGCGCGACGCCATGGCTTCCAGCGCGTAGCGGCTGCACATGAATGTGCCCTTCAGGTCCACGTTTATCACGCGGTCCCAGTCGGCCTCGTCCATCTCCAGCGTCGGTTTGACGAAATTCACTCCGGCGTTATTCACCAGCGTATCGACGCGCCCGTAGGTCTTCAGCGCGTAGTCTACGATGGCTTTGCAGTCGCTGCCTTTCGACACGTCGGTCTGGATGAAGTCGCCCTTGCCGAAACGACGCTGCAGATCGCCGGCCGCGGCGCGCCCGCGCGCCTGGTTCAACTCGGCCAGCACCACCTCCGCCCCGGCCTCAGCGAAACACTCCGCGATGCCCAGGCCGATCCCGCTGCCCGCGCCCGTCACGATCGCCACGTGTCCACTCCAGTCCATGTTGTCCCTCCAGACATTAACCGCGGAGATCGCAGAGAACGCGGAGAATTCACAAAATCACACGATGTTCTCTGAACCTGACGCGATGAACGAAATAAGAGATTAACCGCGAAGAAACAATGCACGCGAAGCGGGTATCTATCTTCCCTCTGCGTTCTCGGCGATCTCTGCGGCGCCTTCCTGACCCTTTGCGTTCTTTGCCACTTTGCGGTGATATCCTACGCTGTGCCGGCGAATGACGAGGTATCGCCCAGCCCTTCGCTGCCCAGGCCGAGATAGCCGCCGTCGACCGGCAGTTCCGCGCCGGTGATGAAGCTGGCATCGTCGCTGCACAGGAACAGCGCAGCGCGCGCCACCTCGCGTGGCTCGCCCAGCCGGCGCAGCATATGATAGCGCCCCCACACCGGCTCCCATCTGGCGCGGTCGCCATTCGCGGCCTTGGCCACCTCGGGCGTCCAGATCCAACCCGGGCTGACGACGTTCACCCGGATGCCGTAAGGGGCCAGGTCGAGCGCCTGGCACTTGCTCATCGTCAGGATCGCCCCCTTGCACGCGTTGTACGTCCAGCGGTCGGGCTGCGCGATGTGTGCGGAGATGCTGGCGATATTCACAATCGCGCCGCTGCCCGTCGCTTTCATCGGCTCGAAACAGGCTTGCACCATGTTGGCGTAGCCGCGCACGTTGACGCCCAGGCTGCGCTCCCAGTCCGCGGTCGTCACGTCCAGTCCCTTGCTGATGAAGCTGGCGGCGCAGTTGACCAGATAGTCCACCCGGCCCAGCGCCGCAGCGACGCGCTGCACCGCCGCGCGGCATGCATCGGCGTCCGACACATCGACGCGCTGATAGTCCGCTTTGCCGCCGTCTGCGCGCATCTGCGCGACCATCTGCTCGCCGCCAGCCTGGTTGATATCGAAGATGATCGCCATCGCGCCGCCGGCCGCGAACTCGCGCGCCGTCGCCGCGCCGATCCCCGATGCGCCGCCCGTCACAATCGCTACCTTGCCAGTCCAGTTCATCGTTTCACCTCTTTACCGCAAAGGATTCTCACCGCCAAGAACGCAAAGGGTCAGGAAGGCGCCGCAGAGATCGCCGAGAACGCAGAGGGAAGATAGATACCCGCTTCGCGTGCATTGTTTCTTCGCGGTTAATC
>JAMCQN010000121.1 GCA_023382055.1 Chloroflexota bacterium | reverse complement strand
CCGCCGTCCGTGCAGATCTCTACATCGATGATGCCGGGCGGCCGGGTGAAGTTCTTGACCGGCGTCCCTTCGGATGCCTTCTCGATAATCTCGTGCCAGATCGGCGCCGCGCCGGTCACGCCAGTCACGCCCTGCATCGAGGTGTTGTCGGTGTTGCCAACCCACACGCCAACGACCAGGTCGGGTGTATAGCCTACAGTCAGGTTATCGCGGAAGTCGTTGGTGGTGCCGGTTTTGACCGCCGCCGGCCGCGAGGTTCTCAGCGGGCTGTTCGCTCCAAACGATGGCGCGCGGGCGTTATTGTCGCTCAGGATGCTCGTCATCAGATAGGTGTATTGCGGCGGGATCACCTGCGAGCCTTTATTCTCCTGCAGGTAATCTCGCACGACTTGACCATCAGCCAGGGTCACACGGCTGATGGCTGTCGGCGTGATGTAAACGCCGTTGTCGGCCAGAACGGCAAACCCGTTGGTCAGATCGAGCAGGCGCGTGTCGCCCCCACCCAGCGTGAGCGCCAGGCCGTACTGGTCGCTGGGCGGGAAGTGAATGCCCACGCGGTCGGTCATGGCAAGAAAATCGGGCAGGCCGACAAACTCCAGCGTTTTGACCGCGGGGATATTCATACTGCGCGCCAGCGCATCGCGCAGCAGCATGGGGCCATGGAACGTCTCGTCGTAATTTTTGGGCGTGTAAACCTGACCGTACTGGTTGGTGAATTTGGTCGGCGCATCCCATAATAGGGTCGCCGGAGTATATCCTTTCTCGAACGCCGCAATGTAGTTGAACGGCTTGATGGCCGAGCCGGGCTGGCGCAGCGACAGCGCCACATTGACCTGTCCTTTGATCGCGACATTGTTAAAGTCGGCGCTGCCGACCATCGCCAGGATCTCCCCCGTATGCGGATTGATCACAACCGCTGCGCCGTTGTCCACATGCTTGCCGGCAAGCCTGGCAATCTGATCTTTAACTGCCTGCTCTGAAATCGATTGCACGCGCGGGTCGAGGGTTGTATAGACTCGCAGGCCGGTGCGATACAACCCATCAGCGCCGAAATCCTCGTCGAGCATCTGGCGCACGTAGGTCATGAAGTGCGGCGCTTCGTTCGAGATGTTCGTGATCGGCACGCTGAACGTCTTATCCGCGATCTCTGCGATAGCGGGAGCAACCTGGGTGTCGGAAATATAACCAGCCTGAACCATCAGGCGCAGCACGTCCTCCTGACGACGCAGTGTGTTCTCTTTATTTGCTACCGGGTCCCATAAGACAGGCGACTGCGGAATGCCGGCCAACATGGTCGATTCCGCCAGGTCCAGATCGGCAGCCCGCTTGTTGAAGTATGTTTCGGCAGCCGCCTCGATACCGTATGCCTGGTTGGCATAGTAGATCTCGTTGAGATAAATCTCTAATATTTCATCGCGGGTGTAACGCTCGGCCAGCGAGTTCGCCAGGACGATCTCGCGGAACTTGCGCATCGGGCTGCGCGAATTGCGCTCCTCAGGCGACAGCAGCAGGTTGCGGGCGACTTGCTGGGTAATTGTGCTGCCGCCGCTGACAAACTCGCGCTCGGTGACGGCATAATACAGCACACGAATGATGGCGATGGGGTCGAAGCCCACGGAATAACGATAGAAGTTAGGATCTTCCGTTGCGATGGTGGCCTGTTTGACGAAGGGGCTGATATCGCTTAAAGGCACATAAGTGCGCCGGCCGGCCGTCGGATCGGTCGGATCGGTTAATTCGACAATAAGATTGCCATTGCGATCATAGATCTTGGTGCTGGCAAATACGCTTTGCTTCTCTTTGAGCTGAGCAATATCGGGCACTTCGCCGCCGATGATGATGTAACCGGCTGCGCCGACGGCAATGACGGCGAAGAACAACACAACGCCGAACAGCGACACGGCAAAAAAGAGCCGCGCCAGGCGCATGCCCAGTGTGCGACGCGGGGCAGGCTTGCGGCGCGCGGCGGTCTTTTTCACCGCCGGTTGGGTGCTCGTAACTGCAGGCGCATGCCTTGCACCGGCGCCGACAGCGGCGGGTCTGGTCGGCTGCGTTGTAGGGTGGCCTTTCCGTTCGCGCTGCCCTGCCGTGCCAGAGCCGCCAGCCGGCGCGGAATCGCCGGACGACGGCGCGCGAGCCGGCTCGTTTGCTGGTTTGGCCGGCGGCGCAACGGTACCAGGCGCAGGCACATAGCCCGCCCGCTGTGGCGGCGGTGGCGGTGCAGGCTTGGGTCGGGCGGGCCGACCTGCCTCAGGATCGGTGCTATTCTTTTCTTGTTGATCACTCATAACGGTCATGTACCCTGGTACAGTGTGGCAGTATAGCAGCGCACTGCGTCTATGATTGACTATGGTCTGACGCATGATGGGCGCTTGATCCACGACCAGGTCGAAGTGCGCCAAACTTATGGAATGCATTTGAATCATCTTGAGTCTAGACGGAAGGAATGCATGGAAGGAAACTTGAGTCCGAGCGCACAGAGAGTTCAGGATGCGCTCAAGTCCGCAGGGTTCGAAAACAAGGTCATCGAGTTGCCGCAAACGACGCGCAGCGCCGCAGAAGCAGCGCAGGCAATCAGTTGCACCGTAGCACAGATTGCCAAGTCACTGGTCTTCCGCACAGGAACCAGCCGGCGTGCGCTGCTGGTCATCGCCAGCGGTGCGAACCGCGTCAATGAAAAGCGCTTCGCCGCGCTGATCGGGGAAGCCATCGAACGACCGGATGCCGACTTCGTCAGACAGCAAACCGGTTTCGCCATCGGCGGCGTTCCACCGATCGGGCACGCAGTGCCGCTTGAGACCTACATTGACGAAGACTTACAACAGTACATGGACATCTGGGCCGCCGCCGGCACGCCCGTTGCGATTTTCCACCTGACACCCGACCAACTGATCAGCATGACCGGCGGCAGGGTCATCAATGTGAAGTAAATAGAGATCAGTCGAATGAATTACCTATCCATCGAACTACAGCAACTGAATCTGGATGTCTATATGCGTGAAGCGTTGATCGAGGCGGAGTTGGCAGGTCAGGCCGGGGAGTACCCCATTGGTGCGGTCGTCGTCATCGACAGCGAGATCGTCTCGCGCGGGCGGGCAACGCACCAGGCATCGCGTAGCCAGATACGCCATGCCGAGTTGAACGCGATCCTGAATGGCGGTGAGCGGCTGTGGACGGAATACAGACGCTCGATCCTGTTCACCACACTCGAGCCGTGCCCGCTCTGCCTGGGCGCTGCCGTCATGGCAGATACACCCCACATCATCTTCGGGCTGCACGATCAGGTAATCCAATCCGGTCAGATCGTCGAGACCAATTCGTATGTACACCGCCACATTAAGAGTTATTACGGTGGCGTGCTGGCAGACGAGTCTGCGGCGTTGTGGTCAAAATACGATCCCAGGAGTCTGGCCTATATCCAAACCGGTCACAATTAATTCGAGTTTAGACAAACACATCTGGCGCGCCAATGATACGGCGCACTGAAAGGCGGCCAAAGCGGTGAAGGACGTGGCATCACGTGGCATAAACGCGTTTGATCACGACGGGAAAGCGCGACCGGGGTGCCGGTCGAAAGCCGGTGGGACGACCGGG
>JAMCQN010000038.1 GCA_023382055.1 Chloroflexota bacterium | reverse complement strand
GGCAAGGTGTTAGGCCCGCGCGGGTTGATGCCCAATCCCAAGGCTGGCACGGTGGTTCCCGCCGCCGATATTCCGCGCGTCATCAATGAGACCCGCGCCGGGCGTGTGGAGTTCCGCCTGGATAAGACGGCCAACCTGCACGTGCCGGTCGGCAAAGTCGATTTCCCGCAGGACAAGCTGGCCGAAAACCTGACGGCTTTCCTGGACGCGGTCAAGCGCGCCAAGCCGCCGGCGGCCAAGGGCAACTATGTCCGTCGCGTCACGTTGACTTCTACGATGGGACCTGGCGTTCGCATTGACCCCAACCTGTAATTTGATATAATTCGCGCCTGTCACTCGCCAGTGACTGCAGGCGCTGCGGTTTGATGCGATCAGCCGCAGCTTAATGAATGCCTGCTGAGGTGAGGGCTTTCGCGCCGTCAATGACTCCGCCGCACGGTGGGCGGGGTACCAGATAGCCTGAATGCGCCTTGATCCTCAGCGGTCGAGGCGCTTTTTATTTGTGACAATTCTGCCGGTAGCGCCGGTGCTTCGGACGGCGGCGATCGGAACAGGTATTTATCCATATATGAGGAGGTGAGAGACTTTGGCAATAACTAAAGAGCGCAAATCGGAACTGGTTGCCGGTTATGATGAATTGCTTAAGAAAAGCAGTGCTGTGATCATTACCAATTACGGCGGCATGAATATGCCCCAGTTCAACAAGGTGCGTGCGCAGATCCGCGACGCAAAAGCGGAATTCCATGTGACCAAGAACACGTTGATGGCCCGCACATTCAAAGAGGCTGGCTACAACGTACCCGCCGAGTGGCTGAAGGGCGCAACGGCGATCAGCTTCTGCTTCGCCGATCCGCCGGCGGTGGCCAAGCTGATGGGGCAACTCAGCAGCGAGATCGAAAGCCTGAAGATCGTCGGCGGCGTGGTCGGCGGAAAGACCGTCGATGTCGATGGCGTGAAAGAGCTTGCGACGCTGCCGTCGCTGGACGTGTTGCGCGCCCAGTTGGTTGGCGTGATCGCAGCTCCGGCGTCGGGTCTGGTAGGCGTGCTGAACTCCGTGGTCGGCAGTGTGATGTTCGCCCTGCAGGCCAGGATCGACAAGGAACAGCCAGCGGAAACGCCGGCGTAATAAGTGACCGTTAATCCGGTAATGCACAATTCGGTGAGAGAGAATCCGAAAGAGGAAAAATAGAAATGGCAGATTTAAACGCGATTGTTGAACAACTGAACAGCCTGACGCTGCTCGAGGCTGCGGAACTGAAGAAAATGCTTGAGGAGAAGTGGGGCGTGACCGCCGCCGCTGCGGCAGTCGCCGTCGCCGCTCCGGCCAGCGCCGCCGCTGCCGCCGCCCCGGTTGAGGAGAAGACTGAGTTCGACGTGGTGCTCAAGGAAATGGGACCCAAGAAGATCGAAGTCATCAAGGTCGTGCGCGCGCTCACCAACCTGGGCCTCAAGGAAGCCAAGGATCTGGTCGAGACTCCCAACTCGGTCATCCAGACCGGCGTTGCCAAGGCGACCGCCGAGGACACCAAGAAGAAGCTTGAGGAAGCCGGCGCCGTTATTCTCGTCAAATAACACGCTTCGCTTTCACATATTTCCGTCATTCTGGAAATCAGAAGTTGGGAGACTGCGTGCGGGCCATCGGCCTTGCCCGCAGGCGGCCGGCTTCTGATTTCTGTTTTTCACCATGTGGCAGACAGTCACCGATCCCGCAGCCTGGAATGAATCGCTGAGCCGATTCCCGACAGCGCATGTCCTGCAGTCCTGGGAATGGGGCGAGTTCAAATCGCGCTGGGGCTGGTCGGCGCAGCGCTGGTTGCTGTCTGGCGATGGCGGTCAACCCCGCGCCATGGTGCAGCTCCTGCGCCGCAGCGCAGGGCGTCTGCCGCTGTGCGTGCTCTACGCTCCCAAGGGTCCCACAGCCGATAGCGTCGCTTCGTATGTCGAGGCGCTGCAATGGCTGGAACACCAGTCGCAGGCGCAGCGCGCCGTATGGCTGAAGGTGGATGGCGATGCGCGGCTGGACGGCCCGGAACCGCTGGCGGCTGCGCGCGCGGCGCTGGGTTCGCGCGGCTGGCGTTATTCCCCCAACCAGGTGCAGTACCGCAACACCATGCACACCGATCTGCGCCACACCGACCAGGAACTGCTGGCGGCGATGAAGCAGAAATGGCGCTACAACATCCGGCTGGCGGAAAAGCGCGGCGTGACTATCCGGCTGGCGACGCCGGAGGAAATGCCGCTGCTCTACGAAATGTATGCCGAGACGGGCGCGCGCGACGGCTTTATCATCCGCGAGCCGGAATATTACTACGACGCATGGCGCACCATGCGCGCCGTCGCCTTCCTGGCCGAACATGCCAGCGCGCCGAAACCGCTGGCCGGTCTGGTGCTTTTTCGCTTCGCCGCCCGCGCCTGGTATTTCTACGGCATGTCCCGCGCCGAAGGGCGCGAGCATATGCCGAATTACCTGCTGCAATGGATGGCCATGCGCTGGGCGCGCGATAACGGCTGCGACATTTACGACTGGTGGGGCGCGCCCGAACAACTGGACGAGCAGGATTCCATGTGGGGCGTTTATCGCTTCAAAGATGGCTTCGGGGCGCAGTTTGTAGAGGGTCTGGGCGCATGGGATTACGCGCCGATTCCTTTGTTCTACAATGCGTATGTGCGGTGGATGCCGGCGGTCTGGCGCATGGTGCGCGGCGCCCGCCAGGGCGCCCATCCGCAGGCTGTCTGACCGCAGCGGCGTGTTAATCTTGCTCATATACGCCCGCTTTAAGATTGCGGGGATTGGCCGCTTGCCGGCGCAGGTCATTTGCGCGATACGCCTGCCGACTGCCTGATCTGTGCCCCGTTGGCGAATCTGCCCGCGTTCCATATTTGATCGTCTTTATCGGTAAGGAGGAATCGATGAATAAACTAAGACTGTCTACAGCGGCAATTGCTCTTGCGCTGCTGGCGGCTGCCTGCGGCGGCGCGACGCCGACGCCGGTCACGGTGGTGCAGACATCGGTCGTCAAAGAAACGCAGGTCGTGAAGGAAACCCAGGTCGTCCAGCAGACGGTGCAGGTGCAGGTGCAGGTGCCTGTCACGCCGACGCCCGCGCCCGGCAACCAGGTGTTGCGCTGGGCGATGGAGGGCGTCAACGAGCCCGGCACGCTGGACCCGGCGCTGGCCAGCGACTCGCAGGTGGTCTTTGCCACCAGTCTGCTATTCCGCGGCCTAGTACAACTGGACTCGCAATTGCGCATCAGGCCCGACGGGGCTGAGAGCTGGACCGTCAGCGAAGACACCAAGACGTACACCTTCAAGCTCCGCCAGGGGCTCAAGTTCAGCAACGGCACGGATGTCACCGCCGACGATTTCGTGTTCGCGATCACGCGCTCGCTGGACCCCAAGGTGGGCGGCGGCAACGGCTCGTACTATCTGAGCAACATCCTGGGCGCAGCCGACTTCAGCGCCGGCAAGTCCACCACACTGCCAGGCGTCACGGCGCTCGACCCGCAGACCATTCAGATCAAGCTCGAACAACCCTCGGCTTACTTCCTGTATCAGTTGAACTTCATCACCGGTTACATCCTCAGCAAGCAGAATGTGACCGCCGGCGGCGCGAAATGGTATGAGAAGCCGGCAGGCACCGGGCCGTTCATGCTGAAAGAGTGGCAGCACAACCAGAAACTGGTGCTGGTTCCGAATCCCTATTACTGGGCCGGGGTGCCGAACCAGTTGAAGGAACTGGACCTGGTCTTCTACGGCGGCGACCAGGGCAGCGCGACCGCCTACAACGATTACCAGACCGGTGCTGTCGACATCATCGGTTCCTTCGGTCAGGCGCCGATCCCGTCGCAGTTTGTGCCGCAGGTCAAAGACCTGCCCGACTTCAAGAGCGCGCCGCAGTTCTTCGTGCGCTACATCGGCTTCAACGACACCCTCAAGCCGTTTGATGATGTCAAGGTGCGCCAGGCCTTTGCGCGCGCCATCGATAAGACACAACTGATCAAGCTGCTGGGCGAAGGATCGGCGCGCGCGCAGGATCGCATCCTGCCCGGCGGCATCCCCGGCTCGGAACTGCCGATCACCGGCCTGACGTTCGACCCCGCCGCGGCCAAGCAGCTTCTGGCGGATGCCAGGTTCGACCCGACACAGAAACTGGTGTTGACCTATGGCGCCGAGGGCGACAACGCCAAGGTGATCGAGTTCATCGTGCAGCAGTGGAAGACCAACCTGGGCGTGAACGTGACCGCCGAACCGCTCGAACTGCAGACGTTCAGCCAACGCCTGACCGACACTTACAACGACCCGGCTAAGGGCCTACAGATGTACTACAGCGTGTGGGGCGCCGATTATCCGGATCCGCAGAACTGGTTGAGCCAGCAGTTGCGCACCGGCGTAGGCAACAACAACGGCCATTACTCCAACCCGGAATTCGACAAGCTGGTCGATCAGGCGGATGTTGAAGTGAAGGACGCTGCTGCACGCCTGAAGCTGTATAACCAGGCCGAGCAGATCGCCGTGAACGAAGTGGGCTGGCTGCCCTTGTTTTCGCCTAATGCCAACGCGATGGTCAAGCCCTACGTGACGGGCCTCGTGTTCACCGGCCAGGGCATCATCGTGCCGGACTGGAGCGCGGTGCGCGGATTGGCTCAATAAGAGTAGAGTTTTGGAGATTGGAGATTTGGTGGCTGGAGATTGGAGATTGGAGATTTGAGATTAAGATAACGCGCCTGCGCATCATCTCCAAACACCAATCTCCAATTACCAATCTCTAATCTCTAATCTCTAATCTCCGTTCTCATCCCATGCCGCAATTTCTGCTGCGCCGCCTGCTGCAGCTCGTCTTCGTGCTGTTCTGCATCTCGTTTATCACCTTCATGGTGGGTCATCTCGCGCCGGGAGACCCCATCCAGGCGATGATGGGCAACCGGCGCGACCCCAGGCTGTATGAGCAGTTGCGCCGCCAGTACGGCCTCGACCGGCCGTGGTACGAACAGTATGCCGGTTACGTGACGGGCGTGCTGCAGGGCGACTTGGGCAAGTCGTATCGCTATGCAGGCCGGCCGGTGTGGGATCTGGTCAAGCAAGGCGTGCCTGTATCCGCCTCGCTTGGGCTGGCGGCGCTGGCGCTGAGCGTGCTGGTGGGCGTCCCGCTGGGCGTGCTGGCCTCGGTGCGCGCCAACGGCATCTTTGACCGCGCCAGCATGACCTTGATGCTCACCCTGTTCGCCGTGCCGAGTTTTGTCATCGCCGGCTTATTGCAGAGCCTGCAGGTCATCCTCTTTCAGAACGATCTGCCTAATCTGCCGACATCGGGCTGGGGCAAGCCGGAGAACTGGGTCATGCCGGTGCTGGCGCTGGCGGCTGCCACGATGGGCTATCTGGCGCGGCTGACGCGCGCCAGCATGATCGGGGTGCTGCGCCAGGACTACATCCGCACGGCCTGGGCGAAAGGCGCCGGCGCGCGGCGCGTTTACATGCATCACGCGCTGCGCAACGCGCTGATCCCCATCGTCACGGTGCTGGGGCCGTCGGTGGCGTTTGTGGTCGTCGGCTCGTTCGTCGTGGAAAACGTCTTTCGCGTCCCGGGGATCGGCTTCGTCGCGGTGCAGGCTATCAACACGCGCGACTATCCGGTGATCCAGTCGGTCGCGCTGCTGCTGGCGCTGGTCGTCGCCGTCATGAGCCTCATCACGGATGTCCTGTATGGTATCCTTGACCCGCGCATCCGCACCCAGTCCTGAGCGAAGTCGAAGGATGGACATGCTTCGCCGCCTGTTCCGCAGCCGGGTCGTGCTCCTCAGCGCCATATTCCTGCTGGCGCTCATCCTGGTTGCCTTGTTCGGTTCGCTGTTTTACGCCGTCGATCCTTCGGCGCTGGATGTCAACAATCTGCGCGCTTTCCCCACGCCGGCGCATCCCATGGGCACGGATGACCTGGGCCGCGACACCCTCGCGCGCCTGATGATGGGGCTGCGCGTCTCGCTGTTGGTCGGGGTCGCCGTCGAAGCATTCAACGTGATCGTCGGCGCCGGACTGGGCATCCTGGCGGGCTATTTCGGCGGCTGGATCGATATCCTGGTATCGCGCACAGCCGATATGCTGTTTGCATTTCCGGGTCTGTTGCTGGCCATCCTCATATCCGCCATTTTCGGCTCGTCGGTGGGCGGTTTTGCCGGCGGCGCGGGGCGTCTGCTGCTGGTGTCGCTCAGCCTGGCGGTGGTCGGCTGGCCGTTGATGGCGCGCTACACGCGCGGCCAGACCCTGGCGCTGCGCGAGCGGCAGTTTATCGAAAGCACCCGCGCGCTCGGCGCAAGCGACCGGCATATCCTGTGGCGCCATATCCTGCCCAACCTGGCCGGGTTGATCATCGTCAGCGCCACGCTGGATGTGGCGGGCGTGATCGTGAGCGAGGCCACGCTGGGTCTGCTCGGCCTGAGCGCACAGCCGCCGCAAACCAGCCTGGGCAAGATGATCGTTGAGGCGTTCAGTTATATCTCGCTGAACTGGACACAGGTATTGTTCCCCGGCCTGGTGCTGGCGCTGTTGGTTCTGGCGTTATCGTTTGTGGGCGATGGGCTGCAGGAATACGTGGAACGCGGCTGATCGGATCACTGCTTCCCGGCGGCCACCACCACGGCATCGTCGGGCAGGCGCCGGCCTGCCGGGTCGTATGCGTGCAGGCGGGCAGCGCCGGCGGTAACGTAGGCCCCCGCCAGAACGCGATAAGACCCTTCCCGCGGCAATCCTCCTTCAACGTGGATGGTGCGCACATCGCGCCACTGATCGCCCAGCCGCCACAGGCGCGACGGCGACGCGCCCGCCAGCGGGTAGCCATCCGCCTGCGCGATCAATCTGCCGGTTGCGTCGATCAACTGCGCGAAAACCGTCACGTCCTCCGGGTCGGGCGCCTGTACATGCCAGTCCAGCGTCACCTGCAGGTCTCCGCGCGCCGGATCAGTTCTATACTCGGAGTGAAGAAGCAACAGGCGGTCGCCGATGATGGCCTGATACGCCGCCGGGGCCGACTGATTCTCGGCGCTGAGACATCCGGCATATCGCAAGACCATCCCATCAGCGCCAAGTGTGTTCACGATCACCTGCCCGGCGGCGCGGATGGGTGTCTGCAGGCTGTCCTGTGTTTGAACATCGCCCAGCCCTGTGAAGTCGGCGTCGCGCGGCAGGATATCCGGCAGCACAGCCGTCGTGAACCGGCGCGCTTTGCCGAAATTGATGCGGTATAGATCGTCCAGCTTTTGATCCGCCGACAGCGTGGTGATGCCATCGTGCCCGACCAGGTACTCCGGCTGGTTGACGTAGAACCAGGCCGGGTAATTGATCAGCAGCGTATCGCGCCGCACGCCCTGCGCGCACGGCTCGCTGCGTTCGCTGGCGTCGCGCAACTGATAGATCGCGCTGCCGAGCCTGTCGTAGAGGTCGGCGCGCTTCTGGATGTAGACGGCGCCCCATGCGGCGCTTGCCAGGACGACGAGCGTAGCCAGCGCGCGGTTGATGCGGTCGGCGGTCCGCGATCCCCCACTTGGCGCTGATGGGATGGCCCAGAAGATCGCAGCGCCGACGGACGCGAGGTAGACCAGGCGCGGCGACTCCAGCACGTAGTTGAAGCTCAGCATGGCGATCGAGGGCAATGCCGCCAGCGCCGCCCACCCGATTGCCCACAGCGCGTATGTGACGCGCCGGGCGCGTAATGCGACGGCGCACCATGCCGCGATTCCTGGGATGCACACAGCCAATAGGGCGATGCTGTCGCTGGGCGTGGACGCCGCTGACTTGACTTCGCGCGCCAGAAATGAGATCGGGAAGGCAAACGCCTGTAGAAAATAAGTACTATTCTGCAGTCGGCTTTCCAACTGCGTGAAGATGGCATCCAGCGGCAGCGGATTGCCGGCGCGCGGTGCGCTGCGCCATAACGCGAGGCTCACGAACATGGCGATCCAGTATGGCCATAGGTCGGCAACCAGGCGCTTCGGGGGTTTGCGCGGCTGCGCACAGACGGCGGTGAGTGTCACCATCGCGGCGGCCAGCGCGCCGTTTTCATGCGCGAAGATGGCCAGTCCTGCCAGCAGGATAGAGATGATCCGCAGCGGTGCGCGCGGTCGCCCATCACTCAGCAGATACGCCAGCGTCGCCGCCAGGATCAGGCACGCGGACAGCGGGTGCATCAGCGAATTGACCGGAACGACAGCCTGGAAGCTGAAGGGGAATAGCAGAAAAAGCAATCCGGTCGCCAGCCCGGTCGCCATTTTGCGCGATGGGGCCAAGTGCGTGACGATGCCGGCCAGCAGGCAGGCGTTGACCAGATGCAGCGCCAGTGTCATCAGGTGCTGGCCGCCGCCATCCCAGTGACCCTGCAGCAGGCGCAGGATTTTCCACAGGCTGAACGCCAGCGGCCTGAAGTAGTTCAAGCCGGTCACCGGCATCGTCCATATTTGCCCAAGACTCACGCTGTCCAGCCAGGAGAACTGGAAGATATCGTCCCAGAACAACGGCAACCTGAGCGCAAATCCATAACAGGCCAACCCCGCACAGACCAGTACCGCGATGATGGTGATCGTCTGGGCTTTGGGATTGCGCGCCAGCGCGCCAAACCGGGTGCGCCATGACCCTCTCAAGGTCGAGGTTGTCGCGCCGTTGGATGGCGGCTGTGGTTCGGCGATACTCCCGTTCGGCGGTTTCGGTTTCATATTGGCTATGTGCTTATTATCGTTCCGCGGCGTCACTGTTTACAGATATGGGATGCACTCGCTGCTGCGCCGCTTATTATTTGCCGCACACAATGCCAATGAAGTATTCCAGATTTCTGCTCATCTTTGTCGCGCCGTTCGTCCTGGCCGGCGCGATCCTGACACTGCCGCGCGTGACCAAACGCGAACTGCTCGCGCTGATCCTGTTGCCGATCCTGGCCATGATCTGGACGACGCCCTGGGATAACTACCTGGTGGCCAGCGGCGTGTGGCGCTACGACCCGAGTAAAGTGTGGAATGTGATTCTAGGTTATGTGCCGCTGGAGGAATATCTGTTCTTCGTCCTGCAGTCGCTGGGCGTCGGCTTCCCGACCATCCAGCTCCTGCCCGCCGTGCGCAATCGCCGATCGGTATGAAACGCCTCAAGTACCTGTTCCTGGAGCTTGGGTGGTTCCTGCCGGTCATCGTCGGCCAGTGGTTGTTTGCGCCGCACATCCTGCGCTCGAAGTGGCAAGCCATTCCGCTGATTGCGCTGCCGGCCGCCCTCTACCTGACGTTGAGGGATCGCGCTGCGCTGCGTGACGGCACGTGGACGATCAGCGAGGAGAGCAGCACCGGCGTTAACATCGCCGGCGTGCCGATCAAAGAAGCGATTTTCTTCCTGCTCACCTCATGGGTGAGCGCCCAGGGCGTCATTCTCCTGTCGGATGAACGCGCCCCGGGTGAACTGGCCGGGCTTAAAACGCGGCTCCAGTCTCGCCGCCGTTGTAAGCATACGGATCGCCGCTAGACGCCGTATCCATCTCATCCTGGTCCACCGCGCGCGGTTCGCCGTTCTCGCCGATGACGTAGAACTTGCGCCGTGGCGGTGGCGCGCCGGATGAATCCTGCGGCATTTGCCAGGCGGCGGGTGCGGATATCGCAGGGCTCGCGCCATTGCGCATCATCGACGTATTTGCCATCCCGCTGAGTTGCGGCGGCAGCACCCAGTACTGGGGTGGATTCTGCGGCAGCGGCGAGATGCAGCGCATCTGGCGCTCGTAAGTGGTCATCGTGGCGCCCTCGCGCCGTCGCAGCAGGACAATGGTCAACAGCGCCCCGCACGGTATGGCGATCAGAACGCCGATGATAGTCCCGCTGAGTACCGATATGGTGTTCTGATCGATGCGCGTGCTGATGACGAAGGCGATGACCGCTGCAATGAGGATGATCCCGGCTGACAGCGCTCGTAGTATTTTTTCCATCATGCTCCTTCTTTTATTGATTGATACCGAAATTTGTTGCCGCTTCCTATTGGCGACGCCATTCATACGGGCAGGGCGGCCTGGAAGCGGATCGTCTTTGTGCCGGTTACGGCGATGAAGTCGCCGCAACCGCTCAACCGTTCAGCGCCCGACCCCGACACGCCGGCTGCCATGCGGGCGTCTTCACTCGACATCACGCGCCCGACCAGCCGCAGGGGCAGGTTGGCCTTGAGCAACGACCCGATGGCTTTCGCCGATGGTTTTTGCGTACAGGCCACCAGATGGATGCCGGGTTCGCGACCGCGCTGTGCGATGCATGTGAGCGCCTCGATCAGGCTGTCGCCGCCCATCTGGCATAGATCGGCCAGTTCGTCCGCATAAACGATGATGCGGGGCATTGGCTCGGAGTCGGCAGCCCTTTTTCCCATGGCATCGACAACCTTATTGACTGCGCCGACGATCTCTTCGCGCGTGTGCGCAATCGGCATGAGGAGATGCTTCTCGATGGCGCGCGCGAAGTCATCGTTTTCGCGCCGCTTGGGGTCTAATACGATCAGACCCAGCTCGCGCGGGCGGTGGCGGTCGCATAGACTGAGCAGGATGCTCTGCGCCAGCGAGGTCTTGCCTGAACCGGTTGTTCCGGCAATCAGCAGGTGGCCCACGTCGGGCGAAGATAACCGCGCCAGTAACGGCGCGCCATCCTCGGATAAGCCCAGGACGGCGGTATAGCGCGGCATGTCATTCAACTGCCCCAATAGATTTGATAATCGCACCGGCGCGCGCGACTCGCGCGCGATCTGGATCGCCAGGTGCGTGCCGCTTTGCGCGATGCGCACATTGCTGTTGCCGACTGCCAGCGCAATGTCCGCCTGCAGCGCTTTCACCTGGTTCACCTTGGTGCCGGGCGACGGCCGCAGCAGCATCTCAACGAAACCAGGCATGACCTTGCCGCCGACGACAGTCGCCGGGGCGCGCCGATCGCGTAATACCGCCTCAATGCGGTCTGCTGTGCGTGTCAGTCTCGTATACATGGCATCACCCTATAAGACGGTTTGCTTGGTACACTCAAGGCTCCAGGAGCGTGTGATGAGTAGAATCAAGCACGCGAACCAATGCGAACGTCTAGAACAAGTGTTCTGTTCCGATAGTATAGAACAAGTGTTCTATTTGTCAAGAGGATACAGGATTTGTGCCAGGTTAAATTCATGACTTTGTCTTATACCTATCCGAATGCCGGGCAGCCAGCATTGGAGCGGGTTTCCTTTGAGATACAGGCCGGCGCCTTTGCGCTGGTCATCGGCGAGTCCGGTTCCGGCAAATCGACGCTGCTGCGCTGCTTTAATGGGCTGGTCCCGCACTTCACGGGCGGTTCGATTTCCGGCTCGCTGTCGGTGGATGGATTGAACCCGGTTGTCGCCGGGCCTTCCAGCATGGCGCGGCATGTAGGGATGGTTTTCCAGGACCCGGAGTCGCAGTTTGTGCTCGACCGCGTCGAAGATGAAATCGCTTTTGCGCTGGAGAACGCCGCTATGCCGCGCGCTGAGATGCGCGCCCGCGTTGACGAAGCCCTGCGACGCATGGACATCGAGCGCCTGCGCTTCCGCCAGATCAGCACGCTTTCCGGCGGGGAGCAGCAGCGCGTGGCGATAGCGGCGGCGCTGGTGCTGCGCCCGCGTATTCTGGCGCTGGACGAGCCGACCTCGCAGTTGGACCCGCAGGCCGCCGATGAGGTGATGGATGCCCTGTCCACGTTGAATCACACCTATGGACTGACGATTGTGCTGGCCGAACACCGCATCGAGCGCGTTTTGCAGTGGGCGCACCAGGTGCTTTTGGTGCAGGCCGGGCGTGTGGTGTCCGGCGAACCGGCGGACGTGCTCGCGCAAACAGAACTCGTGCCCCCTGTGGTTTCGCTGGCAAGGCAACTCAACCTCTCACCGTTGCCGCTGACAGTGCATGAGATGCGCGAACGGTTGCAGGGGCGGTTTATCCCTGCGGCTGCCCCGCACCCCGACCAGCCGGAAGTCACGGTTGAGCGCAAGCCGGTATTGTCGATCAGCGACCTGACGGCGCATTATGGGGAACGCCAGGTGTTGGACGCCATCTCGCTGGTTGTGCGTCCCGGCGAGGTCGTGGCGCTGATGGGCAGCAATGGCGTTGGTAAAAGCACCCTGCTGAAGAGCATTGTGGGGCTGTTGAAAACGACGTCCGGCCAGATCAGCGTAAACGGCCAGTCTGTGATCGGGCGCGACACATGGGACATCTGTAAGGACGTGGCCTACCTGCCACAGAACCCCAATGCGCTGCTCTTCGCGGATACCGTCTCCGCCGAACTGGAGACGACACTGGCGAACCACGGTCTGACCGGCAGTAAGGATACCGGCGCATTGCTGGATCGGCTGGGTCTGCGCCGATATGCACAAGCGTATCCGCGCGACCTCAGCGTCGGCGAGCGCGAGCGCGTAGCAATTGGCGCGGTGACGGTCACTGAGCCGAAGCTGGTGCTACTCGACGAACCGACGCGCGGGCTGGACTATGGTTCCAAGCGCGCGCTGGCGGCGTTGCTGCGCCACTGGAAAGAGGCCGCTATCGGCATCCTGCTGGTCACGCACGATGTCGAGTTCGTGGCTGAATGCGCGGATCGTGTGGTGATGCTGGCGGACGGCCGCATCAGCGCCGATGGACCGACGCACCAGGTGCTGCGCGGCGCCGCCATATTCGAACCGCAAATCGTGCAACTCTTCCCTGAAATGGGGTGGCTGACCGCGGGCCAGGTGGCGGGTAGAATCCAGGAGTGACGGGCTCATGGTGAATAACGATCCTGATGGTTATCGCTCCCTCGATGAAGTGAACGCGGCAATTACCGACTGCCGCCTGTGTCCGCGCCTGGTAGCCTACCGCGAGGAGGTGGCGCGCGTGAAACGCCGCGCCTTCATCGATCAGGTTTACTGGGGGCGCCCGGTGCCCGGTTGGGGCGACCCGCGCGCGCGGATCTGGGTGATCGGGCTGGCTCCGGCCGCGCACGGCGGCAACCGCACCGGGCGCGTCTTCACCGGCGACCGTTCCGGTGATTTTCTGTATGCCGCGTTGTATCGGGCCGGCTACGCCAATCAGCCCGAATCCTATGCTATCGATGACGGGTTGCAGTTGCGCGATGTCTACGTATCGGCAGCCGTCCGCTGCGCGCCGCCGGATAATAAACCGACCACAGGTGAATTCGATAACTGCCGGCCCTATCTCGGCGCCGACCTGCGCGCGCTGGCGCAACTGCGCGTCATCCTCGCGCTGGGCAAGATCGCCTTTGACAACGCGCTGCGCGTGCTGGCCGCCAGTGGGTTAGCACTTCCAGCGCCCCGGTCGTTGTTCGGGCACGGCGTTGCCTATACAATCGGCCCCTATGAACTGATCGCATCCTATCACCCCAGCCAGCGCAACACGCAGACCGGCCTGCTGACCGCGCGGATGATGGATGAGGTGATGGATCAGGTGCGCGCTGTGATTGCCAGACCGAGCGGCGCAACGCGATGAGTTCGCAGGTGGTCGTCGCCACCAGCTACACGTAGAGTGATTCAACGGGAGGATTTCAGTATGACACTGCCAGAAGGCGCTTTCAAGCAATGTATTCAGGTGGGCGTAATCGTGAAGGACCTCGATCGCAAAATCGAGAATCTCAGGAGAGTTTTCGGCATCGGCCCGTTCCGGGTGATCGACTTCCCGCCCGCAGGCCGCACCGACATGTACCAGGAGTATCACGGACAGCCCGGCAAGTTCTCATGCCGCCTGGCGTTTGCGGACCTCGGCAGCGTGGAACTGGAGCTGATCGAACCGGTCAATGGTCCCAGCATCTGGCAGGACTTCATCGACCAGCATGGCGAAGGCATCCACCACATCCGCTTCAACACGTTTGACGAAAAGCCCATCCTGGAGCACCTGGCGGAGAATGGCGTCGGCGTGGAACAGGAAGGAGCCGGCACGCGCCCGGGCACCGCATTTTTCTACCTGGATACGCGCGATAAGATCGGTTTCTCCATCGAACTCATGCGCGCCATCGCGGGCACGGATGGCCGCGCCATGCCGATCGGCAAGGTGATCGAATAGCCGTTGCACCCGCAGGCGATACCACGCCGAGCGCGCTCGTTAATAGACCAAACACCTCCGAGTTCTGCTAGAACTGGGAGGTGTTCCTGTTATTTGCCCATCTTGCGCAGATTATCGAGGCAGCGTTTCACGCATTCCATGGGCGGGTAAGCGTAGCTCTCCTGTTCGACGATGTACCACTCGGCGCCGCCGCCGTTCTCGCACAGCGAGAATACCTCAGCCCATTTCACATCGCCTTCGCCGATGAGCGCCTTGTCATAGCCGGCGGCGTACTCCTTGAGGTGCACCGTGACGGCGCGGCCGGGGTAGTTGCGCAGACAGGCGATTGGGTCGCCGCCGCCGTGAATGGCGTTGCCCAGGTCGATCTGCATCACCACAGCAGGGCTGGTATGCGAGAAGAACAGATCGAACGGCGCGCCGCCGGCGATGGGCTGGAACTCGATGAAGTGGTTGTGGTAACCGGTCAACATGCCGTGCGGCGCCAGTTGCTCGGCGATGCGGTTGAACAGCGCGGCTGTCTCCAGCCATGCTGCGCTCGAATTGCGATATTGCTCCGGCAGCGACGGCACGATCAAGTATTTGTTGCCCAGCGTCTGGTTGAACTCGATCGTGGCGGGAAGCTGTTCGCCCAGCAGGCTGGCCAGGCTGGTATGCGTGCCGCAGCACTTCAACCCGTAGGCATCCAGCAGGCTGCGCAGCGCTTGCGCCCTGTAGCCATAGTAACCCGCAAACTCCACGCCGGCATAGCCCATCGCGGCAATCGCCTTGAGTGCGGCCGGCAGGTAGCTGGCGCAATCTTCGCGCACCGAATACAGTTGCAGACCAATCGGAATCGCAGACATAGCGTACCTCCATCGAATGACGTCTACGGCTTATTATTTGCCGATTGCCGTAATCGCGCCAACAGTGAAAACCCTTGCGAAGGCTCGCAGCCTTCGCAAGGGTCAACCGGTAAGTTCTACTCGTCGCTGATGGTGAACAGCGCGCCATCGCTGCGCCCGAATACCTCCGGGAAATACTGCTCATTCACAAACGCCGGGATCACGTTGAACCGGCCGGCGCTGGTGGCGCGGATGGTGTAGCTGTACTCGTACGTTCCTTTCGGGAGATACCGGGCGAAGAGCGCTACGCGGTCGTCGCGCAATTCCGAGCGCGAATACCAATGCCACCACCAGTAATACGGGCTGACTTTCGCCGCGCTCCGGCGCAGCGACGGGCCTTCCGCCAGTTGGCTGGTCGTCGCCAGCCCGGTGTCCACGATCTCCGTCCCCGCCGGGATGGGATCCTCCAACTGCAAGTAGTACAACTCGCTCGGCGCAACCAGCGTGAGGTTGACGCGGATGACGTCGCCCACTTTCGCCGTTGTCACCTCCGGGCACTTGACGCCCTCAGCGCAGCTTGCCAGCGTGTAGCGGCGCAGCACCGTGATCCCGCGGTCAATCGCTTTGATCGAAGGCACGGGCAGATACGCCTTCAGGTGCGCGCTGTAATACAGCCGCCCCGGCCCGTCGCCGCGCAGGATGGTCAGGCGGTTGCCTGTGTCGCGCAGCAGCGCGGCTATCGGGGTGTCGACGACAGTGGTCTGCGTGATGGTCTGCGCCGTGGCGCGCCCTTCCGCGATGCTCTTGTCGTTCAACAGCGCGGCGAACTCATAGTCGGCCTTCAGTTCCCCGGTGGCGCGCACCCAGTCCGTCAGCGCAATCAGCGACCAGGCCGTCTCCTGTGTGGTGTTCCAGATGCCATCCGTGCGCGACACCATCAGCCAGCGCACGACATTGGGCGCCAGTTGGTTCGTGGGG
This sequence comes from Chloroflexota bacterium, assembly GCA_023382055.1. GTDB lineage: Bacteria > Chloroflexota > Anaerolineae > J036 > Brachytrichaceae > CAIXPS01. The sequence continues at coordinate 1,852 of JAMCQN010000038.1, read as the reverse complement.
TCCAGTTGCGCCAGCGCGCTCAGGATGATGGCGGTGCTGCGTGTGTCGGTGTTCATGGCCCACCAGTCCACGTACTGCTCCTCCCAGTGCGCGCCGGTGGCGCTCTGGATCACTTTCCCGTTGAGGTCCGCGAAGAGCGTCTTCAACCGCGCATCCTGTTTGTCGGCCGCGCCGATCGTCAGCGCCAGAAGCGCCCGCGCATACAGGCTGAGCTTGTCGCGCGCGTCATACAACTCGCTGACTTTGGCCGCATTACCGCGCCCGGCCATGCCCAGAGCGTACAGCACGAAGGCCTGCTGGTTGAATTCATAGTACTGGTTCAAGGCGCCGGTTTCGCGCAGCGTGCTTTGCAGATAGGCCAGCCCGCGTTGCAGCACATCATTGTTGATCGTAAAACCGGCGTCGCGCGCGTGCAGCAGCCCGAATACGATATACGCGCTGATGTGCGGGTTGCCCTCCAGGTTGTTCCACCAGCCCCAGCCGCCGCCGCTGTGCTGTAACCCGTACAGCTTGTCCAGGCTGTCGCTCACCAGGCTCTGCAGCCTGGCTTCCAGCGCCGCATCGCGAACGCTGAACTCGCGCAGCGCCTGATAATTCAACACATTAGGCAGGAAGCGCGACATGACGGCGTCCGCGCTGTCGTAGGGGTAGTTCTCCAGATAAGTCAGCCCGGCCTGCATCGACGCCGCCAGCGATGGATCCAGGCGCACGATCAGCGCTCCCTGCGAGGCATCCAGTCGCGGCGGCAACGCCACGATCTCGGTGCGGCTGCCGCCCTGGTCGAGTTCGCCGGCGGCGCCCACGACTTCGGGCGCGCTGTAGTGGTTGACCTTCAGCCCGCCGTTCGGCGCGGTGCTCAGGCGCGGGCGGCTGGCGTCGCTGTACTGGTCGTTGGAAACGCTGAAGACCAGGTTCACGCTGTCGGCATCGCCGACGTGCGCCGTCCACTTCACACTGGCCTCGCCCTGCGCCGGGATATTCACTTCGAGCGATAGCGGCGACGTCAGCGTGACGCCGTCGGCCTGGCTCAGCGCGACGACGGCGCTCTGCGGCGTGCCGGTGTTGTTGTTGACCACGGCGCCCAGTTCGACCACATCGCCGACGACGACAAAGCGCGGCGTCACCGGGCGGATGAGCAGCGGTTTGGTCGCCACGACGTTGACGGTCCCCTCTCCCACGCGGGTGTTGGCATCCACGCCGATGGCGCGCAGCACCCAGGTGGTCAGGTTATCGGGCAGCTTGATCGCCACACTGGCCTTGCCATCCGCGTCCGTCGTGACCGCCGGCGTCCAGTAAGCCGTATCGGCGAAGTTCTCGCGGATTTGCGGCGTGTTGGCCTGGCTGGGCGCGCGCGCCGCCATGGCTGCCTTGGGCGCCTCAGCAGCCGCGGGAGCGGCGGTCGCCATAGGCGCAGCGCCGCCAGCGGATAGCCCATTAAGCGCCAGCGCATCGCGCTGCACCAGTTGCTGCGCCTCTTCGACGATGCGGTTGCCGGAGACGTTCAGACCGGAAGACGTCTGCACGTTCGCGCCGCGCTCGCCATAGAAGGCCTGCACGATGGCGTCCTTGTCGCGCGGCATCAGGTTCAGAATGCCTTTGTCCACCAGGTCGAGCGAGAATTGCCCCACGACCGGCCTGCCGGCGCTGTCGCTGGCCTGCAAAGTGTAGTTCACCGTCTCGCCGGGTTGCACCAGGCTTTGGTCGGGCGTGAGCGTAATGCTGATGATCTGCGCGACCGGCGGCACGACCAGGTTGATATAGCCCACCTTGTAATCGGCGCGCCCGGTCTGCGGGCCTTGCTGACCGCCGTCCGGCGCAGGAGGCGTCGCGTTGCGGTCAGGCGTCATGCCGG
>JAMCQN010000176.1 GCA_023382055.1 Chloroflexota bacterium | reverse complement strand
CAGAACCTCATACCGACGGAAAATGGACACGATGTTGTGAGACATATGTCAAATTAACATTGTCGGAAAATGGGACACGATGTCGTGAGACATGACAGTTAGCCGGAACACCTGATGTGAAGCATGGCATAAACCTCACACCGGCATAAACCTCACAGGTCTGCCAGACCTGTGAGGTTTATTTGCATCCTTCTTTGTCGCGTTATTGCCGATTGTTGGTTAGGTAAACGTGGATAATTCTCCGAGAACTCGGAGGTGTTTCTCTGTAATCGTTTGGTGTAAAACGTTGTGATATAAACCTGATTGTGCCGGACCCTGATGCGATGTTCGCCCAGGCGCTTGCGGCAGGCGCCCGTGGGGTTCATGCGATGGAGGAAGCGCATGGGTGGCATTTGGCTACGCCAACGTGAAAAAGCCTCAGATCAATGGAGTAAAAGCAGGCAGGCATGACAGTAGATGAATTCATACAAACCAAGGTGCTACCCCAATATCACGATATTGTGGCGATGATCCGGCAGCTTATGCATGAAATGGCTCCCGACGCCATAGAAGCGGTCAGTTATGGTGTCCCTGCTTATAAACGGAAACGCATCTTTGCGGTCATCAGTCCAACAAAGAAAGACATTACCCTTTCATTTTCAAGAGGGGCTCAATTCGAGGACAAGTATGGTCTTCTGAAGGGTGTTGGAAAATCATCAAAGCATGTGAAAATCAAATCCCTGGCTGGCGCAGACCAGGCAGCGCTGCGCTACTACATCCAACAGGCATTGGAGCTTGACGCAAAGTAAGTTCGAACGACAGCCTGGGATCGCTGGGTGCGTAATAAACCTCACAGGTCTCAGCGGTGTACTCGCCGCCACAGCCCTGTGAGGTTTTCACACCGATCTACACCTCCGAGTTCTTCGAGAACTCGGAGGTGTTGATCTCCCCAGCGCCTTGCATCCTTCGACTCCACGGCGCGCAGTCGCGCGTTTGTAAGCCATGGGCCGGTGTGCGCGCCGTTCCGCTCAGGATGCTTACACTGACTTCTGGCGTCGCGCATCCTGAGCGAAGGGCGGCCGCATGGTCGTCATGGAAGTTCCTACCACACTGGCCGCCCGATCCTGAGCGGAGACGAAGGACGAAGGATGTGGTTCCGCGCTGAGCACGCATCCATCGACTCCACGGCGCGCAGTCGCGCGCTCGTAAGCTATGAGCCGGTGTGCGCGCCGTTCCGCTCAGGATGCTTACACTGACTTCTGGCGTCGCGCATCCTGAGCGAAGGGCGGCCAGGTTATCAGTGTAAAGCCCGCATCGGCGTGGCCGCCCGCAGTCGAAGGATGACTCCACGGCGCGCAGTGATGAAACGGTAAATCGCAGTACAGCATGCGCGCCGTTCCGCTCTGGATACTCACACTGTCCTCTTAACCACCCTCGCCCTTCTCGCCCTTTCCGGGTATGGAATAATAAAACGCAGGCCATCACGGCATGGCAGGCACGGCATCAAGACTTGTGGGATGAAGCTCTTGGCAGTTTAATGGCAATTCAGGAGGAGCATGTCTGTAAACAAGCAACCGCGTTTCGCGCTGTATATGCAGGACAAGCACCCGCTCGGCTACGAACTGGAGATGGCCGAGTATGCGGAGGCGCACGGCTTCAGCGAAATCTGGCAGGCCGACACCCGCCTGGCGCGCGATTGCATCGTGATGATGTCCGCGTTTCTAACGCGCACGAAGAAGCTGCGCCTGGGCAGCGGCATCCTGCCGATCTGGACGCGCAACCCGGCGGTCATCGCCGCATCGTGGAGCACGATGTGGGAACTGGGCAAACAAACCAGCGGCGACCCGGACGCGCCCTCGCGGGTGATGCTCGGGCTGGGCGCGTGGTGGGAGCCGATTGCCTCGCGCGTCGGCGAGAAGCGCGAGCGCCCGCTCCTGGCGATGCGCGAGCACGTCGAGGCCATCCGCCGGTTGTTCAGCATGCAGGAAGTGACGTACCAGGGCGAGTTCGTGAAGCTTGATCGCGTGAAGCTGGACGTGGTGTTCGGCGACACGCGCCCGCGCGATATCCCCATCTACATCGGCGCGACCGGCGACAAGATGCTGGAGATGGCCGGCGAAATCTGCGACGGGGTGGTGCTCAACTACGTCGTGTCGGTGGAGTACATTCGGCGCGCCGTCGATCTGGTGGCGCGCGGGGCGGCCAAAGCCGGCAAGACCATCGAGCAGGTGGACCGGCCCGAATTGCTGGTGTGCTCGCTGAGCGACGAGGATCCCAAAGCGGCCATGGCCGAGGCCAAGAAACTGGTGGCCTATTACCTGGCGACCGAGCCGCACATCATGAAGGCCAGCGGCGTGCCCGACGACCTGATCAAGCGCGTGCAGGCCGTGATGAGCTGGCCGGCCACCGAGGCGGAGTACATCGCCGCGTCGCAGGTGATCCCCGACGACGTGCCGCGCATGCTGATGGCGGTGGGCACGAGCGCCGAATGCGTGGCTAAGATACGCGAATACGTGGACGCGGGCGTCACCTGCCCGATCCTGTATCCGTTGATGGACGATATCAAGCCTGTGGTCGACGCTGTCGCGGGCAGCCGGTGGCAAGCAGTGAGAAGGTACCCATGAATATCCTGGTCGCCGGCGGGGCCGGCTACATCGGCGGCGTGGTCGCCCAGATGCTGGTCGACGCCGGCCATAACGTGTTCGTATTCGACAACCTGGTGAAGGGCCATCGCGAGGCTGTGCCGGAACAGGCGCGCTTCATCAGCGGCGACCTGGAAAGCGCCGAAGATATCGCGCTGGCGCTGGACGTGGCGCAGGCCGACGCGGTGTTTCACTTCGCCGCGCTGATCGAGGCGGGCGAGTCGATGAAGCATCCGGCGCGCTATTTCCGCGCCAACGTGTGCAACAGCAACAACCTGCTGGAGGCGTGCGCGGCGCACCGCGTCAAGCGCCTGGTGTTCTCGTCCACGGCGGCGGTGTACGCGGCCAGCGACGAACCGTTGACCGAGAACTCGCGGATTCAACCAGCCAACTGCTACGGCGAGACCAAGCTGATGGTGGAGCAGATGCTGCAGTGGTATCGCGCCGTCCACGGCCTGCGTTACGGCGTGCTGCGCTATTTCAACGCGTGCGGGGCTTACGGGCCGCGCGGCGAGGCGCATTCCCCGGAGTCGCACCTGATCCCGCTGGCGCTGCAGGCCGCGCTGGGGCAGCGCCCCTCTGTCAGCATCTACGGGACGGATTACCCCACGCCGGATGGCGCCTGCATCCGCGATTACATCCACATCCACGACCTGGCGACCGCGCACCTGCTGGCGCTGGATTACCTGGCGGAGCACGAGACGATCACCTGCAATCTGGGCAACGGCACGGGCTACTCGGTGCGCGAGGTGATCGACACGGCGCGCAGGGTGTCGGGGCGGGCGTTTGAGGTGGTGGAGGCTCCGCGCCGCGAGGGCGACGCGCCCAGGCTGGTGGCGTCGGCAGGCCTGGCGCGCCGCGAACTGGGCTGGCAGCCGCATTACACGGCGCTGGAAGACATGGTCGCCAGCGCCTGGGAGTGGATGTCCAGGCACCCGCACGGGTACGCGTCAGGGGTGTGATCTCGCGTATAGACTCCCGGAATCTGCGAGATTCCGGG
>JAMCQN010000023.1 GCA_023382055.1 Chloroflexota bacterium | reverse complement strand
GGATAAAAAGAAGAGATTGGAGATTGGAGATTAGAGATTGAGGATCAGCAAGTTCACATTTACATCCTTCCGGCTTCTGATTTCTGCCTTCTGTCCTCTGATTTCTGCCTTCTGTCCTCTGACTTCTGACTTCTGCCTTCTGACTTCCAGCTTCCAGCCTCTAATCTCCAATCTCCAATCTCTAATCTCTATTCTCTATTCTCCAATCTCTTCTTTTTATCCTACGGTGCCTTCCATCTGCAAGGCGATCAGGCGGTTCATTTCGACGGCGTATTCCATCGGCAACTCTTTGACGAGCGGCTCGATGAAACCGGAGACGACCATGGTCGAGGCTTCTTCCTGGCTCAGCCCGCGGCTCATGGCGTAGAAGAGTTGCTCCTCGCCGATCTTGCTCACCGAGGCCTCGTGCCCGATGCTGACGTCGTCGTTGTCCACCTCGATGTACGGGTAGGTGTCCGAGCGGCTGTTCTCGTCGATCAGCAGCGCGTCGCACACCACATTGCTGCGGCTGTTTACGGCGTCCTTGTAGACCTTCAGCAGGCCGCGATAGCTGGCGCGCCCGCCGTCCTTGCTGATAGACTTGCTGACGATCTTCGAGGTCGTGTTCGGCGCGACGTGCACCACCTTGCCGCCGGCATCCTGGTGCTGGCCCTTGCCGGCGAAGGCGATGGAGAGAATCTCGCCGTGCGCGCCCGGCTCCATCAGATAGACCGCCGGGTATTTCATGGTGAGCTTGGAGCCAAGGTTGCCGTCCACCCATTCCATCGTCGCGTCTTGATAGGCCACGGCGCGCTTAGTCACCAGGTTGTAGACGTTGGTCGACCAGTTCTGGATGGTGGTGTAGCGGCAGCGCCCGTCCTTCTTCACGATGATCTCGACCACCGCGCTGTGCAGCGAGTCGGACGAGTAGATCGGGGCGGTGCAGCCCTCGACGTAGTGGACGTAAGCGCCCTCGTCGACGATGATCAGCGTGCGCTCGAACTGCCCCACGTTTTTGGCGTTGATGCGGAAATAAGCCTGCAGCGGCAGGTCCACCTTCACCCCCGGCGGCACGTAGATGAACGATCCGCCCGACCACACGGCGCTGTTCAGCGCGGCGAACTTGTTGTCGTTCGGCGGGATGACGGTGCCGAAGTACTGGCGGAAAAGTTCCGGCTGCTCCTTCAACGCCACGTCGGTGCTCAGGAAGATCACGCCCTTGTCAGCCAGCTCCTTGGCGATGTTGTGATAGACCACCTCGGACTCATACTGCGCGCCCACGCCGGACAGATACTTCTGCTCCGCCTCGGGGATGCCGAGCTTGTCGAAGGTGCGCTTGACTTCAGGCGACACATCCTCCCACGAAGCGTTGCGGTCGTCGTCGGTGGGCTTGATGTAGTAGAAGATGTCGTCGAACTTGATGCCGTTCAGCGCGGCGGTGTCGCCCCAGTTGGGCATAGGCCGCGCCTCAAACGCCTTGAATGCGTTCAGGCGGAAGTCCGTCATCCACTGCGGCTCGTTCTTCATGCGCGAGATATCGGCCACGATCTGCGCGTCGAGCCCTCTGCGGCTCTTGAATGTATAGTTCTCGTCCTCATGGAAGCCGTACTTCTCTGCATAAGAATCGTTGACATCAACCTGTGATTTGTTTTCAGCCATTACTACCCCTTAAAAGAGAGATTAGAGATTGGAGATTTGAGATTGTGGCACGCGTTAATCGCCAATCTCCAATCTCTAATCTCCAACTAGAGCGTCGGCTCCGGCTCGCGCAGCCAGTCGTAACCGCGCTCTTCCAGTTGCAGCGCCAGTTCCGGCCCGCCCTCTTCGACCATCTGGCCGTTGATGAGCACGTGCACAAACTGCGGTTTGATGTAATTCAACAGGCGCTGATAGTGCGTGATGACCAGCACGGCCATGCCTTTGTCATGCTCGTGCAGGGTGTTCACGCCCTCGCTGACGATGCGCAGGGCGTCGATGTCCAGACCCGAATCGGTCTCATCCAGCACGGCCAGATGCGGCTTGAGCATCGCCATCTGCAGAATCTCGGCGCGCTTCTTTTCCCCGCCGCTGAACCCGTCGTTCAAGTAGCGGCTGGCGAATGAATCATCCACCTTCAGCACCTTCATCGCCTCGCGCAGCGTCTTGCGGAACTCCGGGATCGAGATGCCCTTGATCTGCGGCGGCAGCACGCCGCCGTTCTTCGCCGTGGCATCGGCCTTGATGCGGGCGTTTACCGCCGTGCGCAGGAAGTTGGCGACCGTCACGCCCGGTATGGCGACCGGGTACTGGAAGGCCAGAAAAATACCGAAGCGGCTGCGCTCGTCGGCCTTCATGCCCAGGATGCTCTGGCCCTGAAACAGGATATCGCCGCCCGTCACCTGGTAGGATGGGTGGCCGCTGATGGCATAGGCCAGCGTGCTCTTGCCGGAGCCGTTCGGACCCATGATGGCATGGATCTCGCCGGCGTTCATGCTCAGGTTCAACCCCTTCAGTATGGGCTTGCCCGCCACATCGACATGCAAATCCCGAACTTCAAACCATTTGGGTGTTTCGACTGTCATTCTCGCTTTGTGTCCTTGTTGCGCGGCGCCGGGATCGCCTTAATGCTAACGTTAAACAGTGCGGTTTTTCCGGCGCCTGCATAGATTATCGTGGTGCCTAGTATAGTTCGCTGCGGGTATAAAGTCAATATTGCTCATACCCATCTATCTTATTATGAAACGATATTGACATAAGTCCGACTTCTCCAAGAAGTCGGACTTATCGATCATGAAACCCCTGTGGTTATTGTCCAGGCTTCAGACGCGGGTGGGGTCAGGCTCTTCCAACGTCGCTTCGCTGTGCCGGTTTGACAGGATGAAAAGCGTGGTGATGACCGCCAGCGCCAGCACGGCCAGCGTGATCAGCTTGAACAGCGGCGGCTGGCTGATCAGCGCGACAGCCCCGAAGGCCGCGGACGTGCCGGCGTAGAGGAAGATGATGCGGCGGGCGCTCCAGCCGCCGTCGGCCAGCCGGAAATGCAGGTGGCCGCGGTCGCCGCGGGTGGGATTGCGGCCATGCCGGGCGCGGTCGAAGATCTGCCAGGCCACGTCGGCGATGGGCAGCCCCATTACGAGCAGCAGCAGCGCCACCTTGGCTCCGGCCACAATACCCAGGCAGGCCAGGGTGTAACCCAGGAACAGCGCTCCGCCGCCGAGAAAGATGCGCGCCTGCGGGAAGTTGAAGACGAGGAAACCCAGCAGCGTGCCGACGAGCGCGATGGGCAGCAGCGCCACGCTGTACTGGCCTTCGCGCAGCATGTGGATGGTCGTGACCGTTGCGGCGACGGCGGCCACGCTGGCTGCCAGGCCGTCCACGCCGTCGAGGAAGTTGACGGTGTTGATCATGCCCATAAACCACAATAAACTGACGGCGACGACGAGCGCGCCCGGCAGTTTGACCTCCAGGCCGGTCAACGGGTTGGTGAAGCGCTCGATGAAGATCGTAAACGCAATGGCGATCAATGCGGCGACAACCTGCGCGACGAACTGGGGCAGCGATGCCAGTTCGAACTTGTCGTCCAGCAGGCCGATGGCGAAGATGAACGTCCCGCCCAGCAGCAGGCCGAGCAGCCGGTGCGGCTCGTTAGGATCGAGCGTGGGCACCTGAAACAACTGGCTGAGCAGCGCGGCGGCGGTGAATGCGCCCCACAGCGGCAGCGCGCCCAGCCGCGAAGTAATGCGGGTGTGCTTGCGCCGGCCGCCCGGCACCGCCACGATGCCCACGCGCGGGCCGAGCCAGATGGCGATGCGTGTCAGCGCAAATGACAGCGCGAATGCAATGATCAGCGTCCCTGCGGCTGGAATAAATGGCACCTCTTGATTGTACGCCGGGCGTGCGACTATAATCGCTGGCGTGTCAGATTTGCCTTCCCCCGATCAGAACTCCGGTGGATATCCATCTATCTCATCGGACTCCGCGCTGGCGCGCAGTTTGAACGCCTTTGCCGACTGGTTCTCACGGCACTGGCTGCTGCTGGTCACCAGTATCATGATGGTGTATTCGCTGCTGCCGTTTGTCGCGCCGGTGCTGATGAAGCTGGGCGCGACCGCCGCTGCGCAGGTCATCTACCAGCCCTTCAAACTGGTGTGTCACACATATGGATTCCGCTCGTTCTTCCTGTTCGGCCAGCAGATCGATTACCCGCGCGGCGAGACCAGCGGCGTTTTCCAGAGCGACACCGGCATCACGCTGGACCCCGGCGGGCTGCTGCAGGCGCGCGAGTTCCAGGGCAACGATCAGATGGGTTACAAGGTGGCCGTGTGCGAACGCGATAACGCGATCTATCTGGCGATCGCGCTGAGCGGCATCGCATTCGCTTTCGTGCGCAAGAGCGCCAGGCCGTTGCCGTGGATTCTGTTCATACTGATCGGCATCATCCCCATCGGCATAGACGGCTTCTGGCAACTCTTCAGCGAGTACCCCCTGTCCCTGCTGCCGTACCACGAAAGTACAGCATTCCTGCGCGTCATCACCGGCGGCATGTTCGGGTTCAGCGTGGCCTGGCTGGTGTTCCCGCTCATCGAAGAGACGATGACCGGGGCGTACAAGAACAGGCAGCAGGATATCAAACGTCAAACATCAAATGACGAGGTTCAACCGTTTTGATGTTAAATGGGTGAGATGTCAGAACAAAAGCGCAGGCTGCCGACCAGTATCATCGTCATCGCGATTGTGGCAGCTGTATTTGGGCTGGGAACCGCTGCCATCATCGTCAAAAGCAGCCCGACGACGCAGGATAACCCCGTGATCGTGTTGCCGACGGCGAATATCCGCAGGCTGGGCGTCGACACGCCCGCCCCCGATTTCACTCTGAAAACCTTCAACGGCACGCCGGTGTCGCTGAAGGATTTGCGCGGCAAGCGCGTGCTGATTAACTTCTGGGCCTCGTGGTGCCCGCCCTGCCTGCAGGAAACGCCGGATCTGGTCGCGGCCTACAAAGAACTGGGCGACAGCGGCGTGGTCTTTGTGGGCATCGGCACGCAGGACGACAGCGACAAGCTGAAGAAGTTCGCGGCGGACAACAAAGTGACCTACACGATTCTCGAAGACCCCAAGGGCAGCGTGAGCGACGCCTACAGCGTGCTGGGGTTGCCGACCACCGTCCTGGTGGACAGCCAGGGGATCGTACGCAAAGTATTTTCCGGCCCGGTCACCAAAGATCAGGTGATAACGGAGATCAAAAAGCTGGGTTGATTGCTGAAGCCAGAAGCGAGAGGCAGGAAGTCAGAGTTCAGAAGTCAGAGGTCAGAAGATAGAAGTCAGCTCACGGAAGGGGCGCGCGCGGATGATTCCGTACGTAGGGGCTGACCTGTGTGTCAGCCCATCGGTCGCGCACATGCGTAGGGGCTGACCTGTGTGTCAGCCCATTGGTCGCGCACATGCATAGGGGCCGACCTGTGTGTCGGCCCGCTGGTCATTGTGTGCGCCGGCGCATGAAAACACATATTGCAGGTTAAAGACAAGAGATGGACACAAACATTGCATTTGCAGTCATCGGCGGGAGCGGGCTATACGCCATGCCGGGCTTGAGCGATGTGGCCGAGCACCGCATCAAAACGCCGTTCGGCGATCCGTCCGATCTGATCGTCGTCGGCACGCTGCTGGGCAGCCGCGTGGCGTTTCTGCCGCGGCACGGGCGGGGCCACCGCTATAGCCCCAGCGAGGCGCCGTCGCGCGCCAACATCTACGCGCTGAAGTCGCTGGGCGTGAAACACATCATCAGCGTCAGCGCCTGCGGCAGCCTGCGCGAGCATTTGCGCCCGCGCGACATCGTCGTGCCCGACCAGTTATTCGACTTCACCAAAGGCCGCCGCCCGGCGTCCTTCTTCGACGACGGCATCGTGGGACATGCGGGTGTGGCCGATCCGCTGTCCAGGACGTTGAGCGCGGCGCTGGTTCAGGCCGTGCGCGCCGCCGGCGGAACCGCCCACAGCGGAGGCGCGTTCATCACCATCGAGGGGCCGCGCTTCAGCACCAGGGCGGAGAGCAAGGCCTTCCGCGCCTGGGGTTGTGACATCATCGGCATGACCGCCTGCCCCGAAGCTTTTCTGGCGCGCGAAGCGGAGATCGACTATGCGATCATGGCGCACGTCACCGACTACGATGTGTGGCGCGAGTCGGAGGAAGCGGTCACCGTGGCGATGGTGATCGAGCGCCTGAACGCCAATCTGGCGCTGGCGCAGCAGGCCATCGCCAACCTCGCGCCGGTCATCCCGAAATTGCCGCACGAAAGCGCGGGCGCAATGAGCAGCGTGATCATGACTGCCCGCGACCGCATCACGCCTGAAGCGCGCGAGCGGGTGAAGTTGCTGGTGGGCCAATACCTGTAGACGAGAGTGCACTATGCAAGACCGCTCCGCGCCGGCTTCACCCCTGCTGTGGGGATTGCTGGCCGTCTCACTGTTGCTGAATATCGTTGTGATTGCCGTGCTGGTGCTCGCCGTGATGGTCGGGCGACAGACCGCAGCCGGCATGGCTGACCAGCTCGCCGCCTTCGGACGGCAGAATATCAATTATCAGTTCCGCATCGTGCAGACCGTGCCGGTCACAGCCAGCGTGCCTTTCCAGCATGCGGTGGTCGTGCCGTTCAACCAGTTGATGCCGATCAGCACGACGGTCAGCATCACCAGGGAACTGCCTGTGATCGGGGTGATCAATTTCGATGTGCCCATTGAGGCGAACGTGCCGGTCAGCCTGAGCATCCCGATAACGATCAGCGAGACGATCCCGGTGAACACGGTAGTGCCGTTGAACCTGGAGATTCCGCTGGAGATCCCCGTGGCGGGCACGCCGTTAAAGGCGACGCTGGACAGCGTTGTGAATGTGTTGAACGGGCTGGCCGGGCGGTAACGGCGCCGCTAACCGTTGTGGGCAGTCGAGTAGTGGGAAGAGAAACAACAGGAGGGTAATTGAATGCGCACAGTTATTATCGGCGGAAAAGGCCATGTGGGCACGTTTCTGGCGCCGCGCCTGGTCGAAGCCGGCCATGACGTCATCTGCATCACGCGCGGGCAGCGCGAACCATACCAGCCGCATGCCGCATGGAAGCAGGTGCAGCAGGTCCAGTTGGATCGCGGCGCAGAAGAAACCGCCGGGATGTTCGGGGCGAAGGTGGCCGATCTAAAGCCGGATATCGTGATCGATATGATCTGCTTCAAACTGGACGGCGCGCGGCAGTTGGTCGAGGCGCTGCGCGGGCGGGTGCAGCACTTTCTGCACTGCGGCACGCTCTGGGTGCACGGCCACAGCGCCCAGGTTCCCACGGCCGAACTGCAACCGCGCCAGCCATTCGGCGACTATGGCATCCAGAAGGCGGCTATCGAAGCCTATCTCCTGAATGAGGCGCGCGTAAGCGGCTTCCCCGCCACGGTGCTGCATCCCGGTCACATTGTGGGGCCGGGCTGGGCGCCGCTCAACCCGGGCGGGCATTTCAATCCGCAAGTGTTCGAGCGCATCGCGCGCGGCGAGGAGTTGACGCTGCCGAACCTGGGCCAGGAGACGGTGCACCACGTGCACGCCGACGACGTGGCCCAGGCGTTCATGGGCGCGATCGCCAATTGGAGCCGCGCCGCCGGCGAGAGTTTCCACGTCGTCTCGGCGCAGGCGCTGTCGCTGCGCGGTTATGCCGAAGCAATGTACGCCTGGTTCGGCCAACCGGCGCGGCTGGCGTTCCTGCCGTGGGAGGAATGGCGCAAGACGGTCAGCGAGGGCGAGGCCGCCGCAACGTGGGATCACATCGCGCACAGCCCGAACGCCAGCATCGCCAAAGCCGCGCGGCTGCTGTGCTACCAGCCGCGCTATACCTCGCTGCAGGCCGTCCAGGAATCGGTAAGTTGGCTGATCGCCAACCGCGTTATCAAAGTGTGAGAGGAATGCCAGATTATTACGAGAATCAACATGTGATCATCACGGGCGGGTCGAGCGGTATCGGCAAGGCGACGGCGAAGCTGCTGGCCGCGCAAGGCGCGCACGTCTCGATCATCGCGCGCAACGCCGACCGTCTTTCCGCCGCGCGGGATGAGATCGAACAGGCGCGCGCGGGCGCCGGCCAGCGCGTTCGCGCTTATTCAGCCGATGTGTCCGTGAACGCCGAGGCCTTGCGCGCGGTGAATGCTGCCTGCGCGGACAACGGCGCGCCGGATTTCGTGATCACCTCGGCCGGCATGGTGCAGCCCGGCCTGTTCAAAGACCAGGGCGTCGAGTGGTTCGAGAAGACGATGCAGCTCAACTACCTCGGCACGGTGTACACCATCAAGGCGGCGTTGCCCGGCATGCTGGAACGCAGGCGCGGGCATATCGCCCTGATCTCCTCCGGCGCGGGTGTGCTGGGCCTGTACGGCTACACCACCTACAGTCCGACCAAGTTCGCGCTGCGCGGGCTGGCCCAGGCGCTGCGCAGCGAACTGAAACCCAGCGGCATCCGCGTCTCGGTCGTGTACCCGTCAGACGTCGATACGCCGCAACTGGCCGAGGAGAACAAGACCAAGCCGGAGGAAACCAAGCGCATCTCCGGTACGGCGGCGCCGCAGCAGCCCGATGTGGTAGCCCGCGCGATCGTCGCCGGAATGCGCGCCAACCGTTTCGCCATCAGCTCGAATATGGAGATGCGCCTGCTCAAGCGCTTGAGCAGCCTGGTCGAGCCGGTCATGAACCTGTACATGGATTCGGTGGTCGCGGGGGTGGCGAAGGATCGCGCTGCAGGCAAGCTCAAATGAGCTGACGGTCATTCATCGCAATACACGGAAGACGATATGGCGCAGTTAATCACTACACTGGGTGCGAAGTCCGCCGGCGATCTCGGGCTGATCCTGCCGCACGAGCATGTGTTCGTCGATCTGCGCACGTGGGACAAGCCCGGCTACGCGCAGGCCGACCCCGCCGCCGTCGTGGCCTTGATGGCGCCGGAGATCGAGAAGCTGCGGGCTGCCGGCGGCACGGCGCTGGTGGAGTGCAGCCCGCTCGGCGTGGGACGGCGCGCCGACCTGGACAGGGCTGTGTCTGAGGCTACCGGTTTTCCGATCGTCGTGCCGACCGGGGTGTATCGCGAGCCGTGGATTCCGCCGTGGATTCATGCGGCGAGCGCGGAGCACTTGCGCGACTGGATGTTGAGCGAGTTGACCGGCGAGATCGAATCGAGCGGCGTGCGGGCGGGCTGGATCAAGTTGAGTGCGGGCGACGACGGCATCACCGCTACGGAAGCCAAAGCGCTGGGCGCTGCGGCGCTGGCCGGCGCCGCGACCAACGCGGTCATCGGCAGCCACACCATCCGCGGGCGCGTGGTGCGCGACCAACTGGATATCATCGAGCGGTCGGGTTATACGGCCAATCGTTTCATCTGGATTCACACGCAGGCCGAGTCCGATTTCGCCCTGCACCTGGAAATGGCGCGCCGGGGCGCCTGGCTGGAATACGACGCCATCGGGAGCGCCGACGATGACATCTTCATCGCGCTGATCCGCCGCGTCCTGGATGCCGGCCTGGGCAACCAGTTGCTGTTGAGCCACGACCGCGGCTGGTACGATCCGGCTCAGCCCGGCGGCGGCACGCCGAAGCCCTACACCTACCTCAGCGAGCATTTCCTGCCCAAGCTGCGCGCCGCCGGCGTCGATGCCGCGACGATCCGCCAACTGACCTGCGATAACCCCTTCCGCGCCTTTGCACGCTGAATGGGGGAAGAGATTAGAGATTGGTTATTGGAGATTGAGGCTAGAGGCAAGGGGCAAGAGACAAGAGACAAGAGGCGAGAGGTCAGAAGTCAGAGGTACTGTTCGAGCGGCAGTTGTACTGCCGCTTCTGCCGCAGTGCAACTGCGGCAGGAACCGGTATGTCAACGCGGAAAATGCACTTGAAGTCAGAAGCCAGAGGTCAGAGATTGGAGGCGGCGTGCGAATCTCCAATCTCTAATCTCCAATCCCCAATCTCTCTCTTCTTATGCCGCTGGCGACGGCGTCGCCTCCGGCTGGCTCCAGGTGAAGCGCCGCACTTCGCTGGGCCGGCTGAGCGCGGTATAACTGCGCGCGCCGGTGGTCGCATCCGCGCCGAGGAACTGTTTCACCTGCACCCACCACGCGAAGGATCGCACGCGTGATTTTGATCGATGTGGCTTTGGTCTCGAAGATCGGCACGGTGATGGCGCCCGACGGTTGAATCTGCACCACATACCACTCGTTATCCTTGAGCAGCCCGACGCTCAGCCATTGCAGTGTCACGACCTCCTCGGTCTGGCTGATCGTCGCGCCGTCAAGCGGGGAAAGCAACTGCGGCGCGTCAAAGCCGACACGCGGCATGGGCGTCTGCGCCACGATGGGCGTCGGCGAACTTGAATGCGGACCTGCAGGACTACCTGCGCCATGCGGGCGCGCACGTGATTGGCTATCGCGCGCTGCAGGCGCTGATACCGGGACGGCAGGCGTACGCCAGTGATGATATAAGTGTGCCATGAACACGCTCACCGTTCGCGCCGCACGCGAGTCCGACCTGACCTGTCTGACTGATATATACAACCATTACGTCCATGAAAGCCCGGCGACCTTTGACATAACGCCCGTAACACTGGATGACCGGCGCGAGTGGTTCCATCATTACAGCGAGACAGGCCCGCATCGCCTGCTGGTCGCCGTGCGCAGGCAGGCCGTGGTCGGTTATGCGAGCAGCAGCAGGTTCCGCCCCAAGCCCGCCTACCTGACCTCGGTGGAAACCAGCATCTATGTGCGCCCTGAACTGCGCGGGCAGCAGGTGGGCAGCCTGCTTTATGCGGAGCTGTTTCGCGTGCTGGGCGGCGAAGACTTGCATCGCGCCTATGCCGGCGTCACATTGCCCAATCCCGCATCCATCGCGCTTCACAAAAAGTTCGGCTTTCAGGAAGTCGGCGTATACCGCGAGGTCGGGCGCAAGTTCGGTGAATACTGGAGCGTGGCGTGGTTTGAAAAACAGTTGGGTTAGTAGTGGGCGAATTCGTCGACATTCAGGACGAAGACGGTAGCGCCGCCTACCTCGACCTCGAATACTTCAGCATCCACGCTGCCGGTGATATCGACCGGCATACTGCGGTAGGCGCTGCGGCGTTGGCCTTTCTGCTGCAGTATCTGCAGCGCGTCGTCAACCTTGTCATCCTCGAGACCCAGCAGTAATGTGACGTTTTCGCGCCGCAGCCAGCCGCCGGTGGTCGCCAGGCGCGTCACACGATGCCCCGCCTGCACCAGCGCCTCCATGACCTTTGGCGCATCGTCAGCCTGCACAACTGCCATGACCATCTTCATCAGATACCTCCGGTTGATCGACGCCTGACTGTTTTCCGACAGCCTGAATCATAACGTACTTGGCGTACGATGTCACATTTCCTGAAATGAAACACCCCCGACTTCGTAGTCGGAGGTGTTGAGTCTCTTGCGCGAATGGTTGTTTTGTCTTACCTGCCGCTGGCGGCTGGGCTGGCCTGCGATTTTGCCTGCTCAGTTTCCGTGTTCTTCCAGGGCACGCCGACGAAGCGCAGCAGGAAGTAGTCAGCGCCGATGTAGCCGGCGATCTTCCAGGCCATGACGATGAGCAGCGCGGCGAGCAGAAGCAGCCCGTTGGTGCTGGCGGAGCCGGCCAGCAGGAAGTTGAAGTTCATCAGCGCGCCGAAGAAGGCCGCGATGCCCACGAAAGCGCCGACGACCAGGCCGATGCCGACCAGCAGCTCGCCGTAGGCCACCAGCTTGCCAAACCAGGTATAGGCTTGCGCGTTCAAAAGGAAGTTGAGGAAATCGCGATACCAGCCGAAGGCGATTGCAGGCTTGCCGCCTTCCGGTACCTTCACCGCGTTTGCCCAGTAGCCTTTCAGCGCTTCGCCGGTAGTGACCCAGGCCGGGTTTGTAACTTTATGCAGCGAGGCATCGATCCACTGATAACCGAGCCAGATGCGCACTACCAGCCATACCCAGCTCATGCGCACGTCGGAGAACAGAAACTTAGCGATTTTGGGGTCCTCAATGGTGCGGCCACGGAATGTCGTCGGATTCTTGATTGTTGTCATTTTCTTTTCTCTTCCTCTTGGTGTTGTTTGATTTGCACACTCAATTGATGACATGACTATACAGGGCGGGACAAGCCGCGGGTAGGGGCCGCGGTCGCGCACTATATGGCTGATGGTATATGGCAGGATCAGACTAAAGTCTGGTCAGCGGGCCGTGCGCCGCCAGCGGTCGCGCAACTGGGTGAGCCATTCTTCGCGGGCGCGGGCGATATAATGGCCTTTCAGCGATATTCGCGACGGTTTGCAGTACCCGTTGAGGATCCGCCCTCAGCGCGGCCAGGGAGGTAGTGAGTTGGCTGAACCGAATCCCGCAGAGGAGCGTCTGCATATTGCGCTTGACGCGCTTGCCAACATCGAGGCCATTGCCCGCAGCAATAGCGAGTACTTCCAGCGTGTAGCGCTGATCGCGCACACCGCGCTGGAGAACGTGCAAGCCCACCGCGAGGCCCATCAGATGGCGGAGGAGCTGGAGGTGCTCCTGCGCGATAACGAGGGGCTCGGCGTCAGGCCATAAGACCATGGTCACGGGTTTACAACCGCATGAGTGATCCCACTATCCCAGATGAACTGGCGCCGCGCATCTATGAGGTTGTCAAACAGGTGCCAGCCGGCTGCGTAGCGACCTACGGCGAGATCGCGCAGGTTGTCGGCGCGGGTTGCGATGCCCGCCATGTGGGCGCCATGCTCGCGCTGGTCAAAGACCCAACGGTGCCGTGGCAGCGTGTGATCAACGCCAAAGGCACGATCAGCGCGCGCGACGCGCGCGGCATGCAGCAGCAGCGCCAGCGGCTGGAAGAAGAAGGCGTTCTATTCGACAAGCGCGGCCGCATCGACCTGGCGCGCTTCGGCTGGCGCGGTCCGGACCCGGAGTGGGCGGCACGGCAGGGTTATCAAACGCTCTCTCCGCGCGATGAACCCGAACAACCCAGCCTGTTTTAGAACCACATCGAAGACTCCCGGAATCTCAAGCTGAGCTTCGCTCAGCCAGATTCCGGGAGTATTATTGTGGCGTGCTTGATAGCGGATCGGATGACCCCACCGAGATTCGAACTCGGGTTTGAGCCTTGAGAGGGCTCCGTCCTAGGCCACTAGACGATGGGGTCGCTGCGCAGCATGGCGCTCAAGCGGGTGATAGTATATCACAGCGAAGCGCATCCAGAGGAGTTATATGGACAACAAACACTATGTCGATGCTATTGTTAAGGGATCGGAATCGTATTTTCGTGCATTTGCACTGGCGGACAACATGCGTCATCACCTGGGGGATATTGAGTGGATTTTGCCACTGCCCAACACGCCCGGTCCGTCAATAGTTTATAGGGTATCACTCGATGAACGTACCGCTAACGAGCGAATCGGTGAACTAATGCCCGGCTTGCAGGATGGGACAATTCCGTCATATTGGGTCATCACACCAAACTCAACGCCAAAGAATATTGTGAATATCCTCGTATCGAATGGATTTAAGGATATATCGGATCCCGAACATCCGGAGTTAGGCATGGCGCTGGACATTAAGATGATTCCTGAACCGCCACTATCAAACCCAAACATTGAGGTTAAAAAAGTGGTTTCTACATCTGAATTCGAAGTATGGATTGACGTTGTCAATAGGGCGCTGCACGGGTGGAATATGCTGACGATTGAGCACTATTCTTCATGGCTTTCCCGAGATGAGATTTCATTCTACCTTGGTTATCTTAACGGGATACCCATAGCAACGATCTCGACCATGCAGGATGAAGATTGTGCATCCGTTGAATTCGTGTCAACCTTAAAAGAGTATCGCAATCAGGGAGTAGCAACAACAATCTGTGTGAAAGCTCTGCAAAACCTGAAGCAAAAAGGCGTTAAAACAGTGACCCTCAGGTCAAGCAGCGAAGCGATTCCACTCTATAAGAAACTTGGATTCAAGCCGTATTACGAGCAGATATTACTATCTTATCGAAAATAGAGGGCAATATCATGTGGGATGCCATGTTTGGCGGGGAGTTTGACGGCGGGGGGGTATAAGCCTTACCGACGGTTATGGCGGCTCGCGCAGCAGGCGGTCCAGCAAGTCGCGCTCTTCCTGCGCCGAGTGCACTTCGCCGTCGAGCCGGGCGTCGCGCAGGCGATCCAGCAGGGCGCGGTAACGCGGGCCGGGCGGCAGCCCCAGGGCGCGCAGGTCGTCGCCGCCGGTATATAGTTGCAGCCGGCGCCAGTTGTGCCACTCGGCGTACATGGATGCTTGCTTTGCCGCCGAACGATCGAACAGCCAACCGATCAACAGCGCCAGCCCGCTGAACGAGCGCAGCAACTGCGACCGGCGGCTCGGTTTGCCTGCAAACAGTCCCGCCGCCAGCGTGCTCAGCACGCCCAGCGACACCAGCGCGTCGCGCACTTCCGTCGTGTAGGGGATCGATTCAATCCAGCGCGCGGCGCTCATCTGGCCCAGGTTGTACATCAGCGCGCCCCAACCCGCCGTGCGGATGATCTCCTGCGTCGACAGACCCAAGCCGGTACAATCCCATTCGCTCAGGCGCGAGCGAACTGCCATGAAACGCGCCCGCAGAGGCTCGGGTTCCGGAACAGCGATGCCGATGGCTTTGAAGAAGCTCCACTCGTGCAGGAGCAGCAGCGCGTCTTCCGGCGCCGCTATATCGAGGATCAACTCCAGGTCGTACTTGATGCGTTCGCCGCTGAGGTCCTTGATATAAGGCAGACCCGCATCAATCCAGCGGCGCGTCTGCGGCTCGATGCGGAAGCCTAGCTGCGCGGCGTATCGCGCGGCGCGCAACATGCGCGTGGGGTCATCGACGAAGCTGCGCGAGTGCAGGGCGCGCATCAGCTTACGTTGCAGATCGGCCTGGCCGCCCAGCGGGTCGAGCAGCGCCAGGTCGCGCAGCCGTAAGGCCATGGCGTTGATGGTGAAATCGCGGCGCGGCAGGTCCTGCTCGATGGACGCGGGCGTCACCACGGGCAGGGCAGCCGGGCGCGGATAGGTCTCGCTGCGCGCGCTGGTGATATCGGTCTGCAGGCCGTGACCGCTCCATGTGGCGGTGCGGAATCTCTCGTGCGCCAACACCTCTCCGCCGTGTACCTGTTGCAGCGCCAGCGCGAACTCGACGGCGTCGCCCGCAATGGTGAAGTCGAGATCGCCGACAGGCCGATCCATCAGCCAGTCGCGCACTGCGCCGCCGACGAGGTAGACTTCCGCGCCGCGCTCTGCAGCGACGGCCTGAATCGCCGCGTAGACTTCGCGCTGCTCGGATGAGAGAACCGCTGCGATGGGTTGACGCATGATGTTTGATCGGTTCGATTATATTGTGGTCATACGTTTAGATAGACCAGAGACTGGAGGAAGACATGCAACAGATTGCGGTATTGGGGTTGGGCATCATGGGCGGCGGCATCGCGCGCAACCTGCTCAGGGACGGCTATCCGGTGACCGTTTATAACCGCACGAAGGCGAAGGCGCAGCCGTTGCTCGACGCCGGCGCATCGTGGAGCGACTCCCCGCGCGCTGCGGCAGCCGGGGCGGACATCGTGATCAGCGTGGTAGGCGATGACGCCGCTTCGCGCGCGATGTGGCTGGGCGGTGCGGGCGCGCTGGCTGCGATGCGGCCCGGAGCCGTGGCGTTGGAGTGCACGACGCTGTCGGTGGGTTGGGTGCGCGAACTGGCTGAACATGCGCGCGCAGCCGGCGCCCGTTTTGTCGATGCGCCGATGGCGGGCAGCAAGAATGCCGCAGCGGCCGGGCAGTTATCGCTATATGTCGGGGCAACGCCGGAACTCTTCGATGAACTGCGGCCCATGCTGGCTTCTTTTGCGACCACGATCGTGCACTTCGGGCCGACCGGCTCCGGGGCGATGTATAAGCTCATCAATAATATGATCGTGGCTGCCAATGTCACGGCGCTGGCCGAGGGCATTGCGATGGCGGAGAAGGCCGGCCTGGATATGGGCACATTCCTGCAGACGATAACGACCGGCGCCGTGGGCAGCCCGATCGTGAAAATGAAGTCGCCGCAGATCATCGCGCGCAACCATACCGATACGCACTTCGCGCTGCGCTGGATGCACAAGGACCTGACCTATGCGCTGCGCGCCGCCGACGAGTTGGGCGTGGCGCTGCCGGATGCGGCGCTGGCGCACGAGTTGCTGCGTATGGCGATGCAGCGCGGCTGGTCGGACCAGGACTTCGCGGTGGTGGCGGAACTGGTCAGGGGATAAAGAAGAGATTGTGGCCTGTCCGGGTGAGTATAATGGTTACCCACACTCCACGACGAGAACCTTGCGGCGCGCATCTGGGTCGTTTAGATAAATCCTTACATTGTCGCGCGCCGCGGAGCAGGAGGATGGTACTTACATATGACTAAGAGTTTGCGCGTCCTTGTTGCCGACGACGAATCCATCATCCGGATGGGTTTGCGCGCAATCCTTTCAGAATTGGGACATACGGTTTACAGCGCGGCGGACGGCGTCGAGGCCGTAACCCTCGCCTACCGCGAGCAGCCCGATATCGCGCTATTGGATGTGCGAATGCCGTTTCGCGACGGATTGGATGCCGCGGCCGAGATCGTCAAGAGCCGCCCGATCCCGATTCTGATCCTGACCGCCTACAACGAGAGTTCGCTGCTGGATCGCGCTGCGTCGATTCCGGTGCAGGGGTACCTGATCAAACCGGTCAAGCGCGATGACCTGATCGCCGCCATGCGCATCGCGACTGCGACGTTCAGCGATCGCCGCCATCTGGCGGAGCGCGTTGACGAACTGCAGGAAAAGTTGACCTCGCGCAAGTTGATCGACCGCGCCAAAGGCATTCTCATGCAGGCCGGCATGAGCGAGGAAGAGGCCTATCACGAGGTGCAGATGCGCGCCCGCTCGCGCCGCACGACGATGAGCAACATCGCGCAGGAGATCATCGACCAGCAGCGTAAAGTGCAGGCCTGATTATTCCTTCAGCAGGTCGATCACGCGGCGCATGTCCGCAGGCATGGGAGCGACCAGATGAACGGTCTGGCCTGATGCCGGCAGATCAAATGACAGTTCACTCGCGTGCAGCAGATGGCGCGGCGCAATGGCGCGGCTGAGTGGGTCGCGCCGCGTCGCGCCGTAGACGGCATCCCCGACAACAGGGAAACCGATTGAAGCCAGGTGCACGCGTATCTGGTGCGTGCGCCCGGTGGCTGGACGCACCTGTATGAAACTGTAGCGCGCCCCCTTCTGCAGCGTAAGACCCTCAAAACCCTCGACGGTGCGCGGTTGGGCGATCGCATAGACCTCGGCGATAGCGTACTGCGTCACCGACTCGCGCCCGCCCACCACAATCGCCATGCGCTGGCGGCGGGCGGGGTCGCGCCCAATCGGCTTCTTGATCACGCCGCGCGGCGGCTGCACGTCGCCCACGCATAAGGCCAGGTACACCTTTTTGATGGCGCGCGCTTTGAACTGGCGCTGCAGCGCCACATAAGCGTCCTGCGTCTTCGCCAGCAGCACGATGCCGCTGGTTTCCTTGTCCAGCCGATGGACGATGCCGGGGCGCAGGCTGTCGCCCACCGTGGCGACCTGGGGCGCATGCGCCAGGATGGCATTGGCGAGCGTGCCGGCGGCAATGCCTGCGCCGGGATGAACCACCATTCCCGCCGGCTTGTCTACGGCGATTACATCCTCATCTTCGTACAGGATGTTCAGCGCGATCTGCTCCGGTTGGGCGGCAACCGGCGCTTCGGCGGGCATATCCACTACCATCA
>JAMCQN010000059.1 GCA_023382055.1 Chloroflexota bacterium | reverse complement strand
AGAGAAGAGAGATTAGAGATTGGAGATTGGAGATTGGAGATTGGAGATTGGAGATTGGAGATTTCGAGCATAGACTCCCGGAATCTCAAGCTGAGCTTCGCTCAGCCAGATTCCGGGAGTCTGGGTTACTAAAGCGTGTGCCACTCCGCGCCGATCTTCACGACGCTGATCGGCCGGATCTCAATCACGACGCGCGGGCCTTTGAACAGCCACGCCATTAACGCGCCCAACTCGTCCGGCGGGACATAGCGCGTCACGATGCGCCTTACCCTCTCCTCGATGTCGCCCTGCTGGATGTGCGCCACGCCCTTGATCGATATACCGCGATAGGGATGGTCGTCATCGATGGATGCGCCCACGCGCGGGTCGCGCACGATGTTGCGGTACTTGATGCGCTCCTTCTCCGTGCTGGCATACAGGCAGCCGTTTTCCTGCATGAACCACACCGGCGTGACCTGCGGGTAGCCGTCGGCGCCCAGCGTAGCCATGCGCATGAGCAACGGCCGGGCGAGGAACTCCAGCGTCTCCGCGTCGAACGGGTAGCCGGCGGCAGTCGGTGTGCGTCTGCTCATTGGCGTTCTGCCATGCGGTATCACAGGCCGGCCACGGCCTTATCGAGCGCGGCGCGATAGGCTTCCGGCGTATCGACATCGCCCAGGATCGAGTCGTTGCTCACCACCAGTTGGGTCAGGCTGTCGCGGTTGGCGCGCAGCAACTCGCGCACGTTGCTGTCGGGCGGCAGCGCCAGAACCGCATCCCACCACTTGCGCCCGATCAGCACAGGATGGCCGCGCTGGCCGTGCAGGCCGAAGCGGGGCGCGATGAGGTCGCCGCAGTTCTGCTCGAACGCGGCCAGCAGGCGGTCAATCACATCCGCGCGCAGCAGCGGTTGGTCGCCCAGCGCGATCATGATGGCCTGCGGCGCGGGGGTTGCCGCCATCATGGTTCTCAGCCCGATTTTGATCGACGAGAGCATCTCACCGCTGCGGTAATCGGGGTTGTGCGCAAAGTCAACCGGCAGCTCCAGCGGCGCCAGCGCAGCCTGCACCTGTTCCGGCTCGTGCCCGGTCACCACCACAATCGGACGGGCTGTCGAGCGGGCCACCGTCGACACCACTGTGGATATCACGGTGCCGCCGCCGAAAGGCAATAGCAGTTTATTCGCGCCGTAGCGGGACGACGCGCCGGCCGCCAGAATGATTACCCCTATCATCATCGCCGTCGATTGTAACCGTAACCTTGCGAAGACCTTCGGCCTTCGCAAGGTTACGGTAAGTGGTGTATCCTAGAACCAAATCACTCAGAGTACATCTGAACCGGAGGCTTGTGACAATACAGCAATGACACCCAAACCTTTTTACCTGGCCGGCGAATGGCGCACTTCCAGCGATATCCTGACCGTGCGCAATAAGTTCGACGGCGGCGAATTCGCCAGCGTGTGCCGCGCATCGCGCGCCGACATTGACGAGGCGATCGGCATTGCAACTCAAACAGCGCCGCAGACGCGCTTCATGCCCGCATACAAGCGCTCCGAGGCGTTGATTCATGTCGCGACGACGATCAAGGCGCGCCACGAGGAACTCTCGCGCCAACTGGCGCTCGAAGCGGGCAAGCCGATTCGCACGGCGCGCGCGGAGATCGACCGCGCCATCCTCACCTTCACCGTCGCAAGCGAAGAAGCCAAGCGCATCGGCGGCGAGTTGCTGCCGATGGACATCGCGCAGCCCGGCGAAGGCCGTGTGGCTATCGTGAAACGCTTCGCCATCGGGCCGATCAGCGCGATCACGCCCTTCAACTTCCCGATGAACCTGGTGGCGCACAAGGTCGCGCCGGCGCTGGCGGCGGGCTGCCCGGTCGTGTTGCGCCCCGCTTCCGCCACGCCGTTGAGCGCGCTGTCGCTGGCCGAGATCATCCACGACTCCGGCTACCCCAAAGGGGGGTTCAGCGTGGTTCCCAGCAGCACCGGCGCCGCAGAGCCGCTGATCACCGACGAGCGCCTCAAGCTGCTCACTTTCACCGGCAGCCCGGCCGTGGGCTGGCCGTTCAAGAATAAGGCCGGGCGCAAGCGCATCACGCTGGAACTGGGCGGCAACGCCGGCGTGATCGTCCATCATGACGCCGACCTCGACTTCGCGATCTCGCGCATCATCACATTCGCGTTCGGCTACGCCGGGCAGTCGTGCATCAGCGTGCAGCGCGTCTTCGTGCATTCGTCCATCTTCCAGGCCTTCATGGATAAATTCCTGCCGCGCGTGCGGGCGCTGGTCGTCGGCGACCCGCTGGACGAAAAGACCGACGTCGGCCCGATGATCGACGAACCGTCCGCCGCCAAGGTCGAGGAGTGGGTGCAGGAGGCCCTGGCCGGCGGCGCGAAGGTGCAGATCGGCGGCACACGCAAGGGCAGCCTGATGATGCCTACGGTGATGACCGGCGTGCAGGCTAACATGAAGGTGTGCGCGCAGGAGGTCTTTGCGCCGCTGGTGACCATCGTCTCCTACGACGACTTCAAAGAGGCGGTCAAATTGGTGGACGACAGCGAGTATGGCCTGCAGTGCGGGGTGTTCACGCGCGACGTCAAGCTGATCTGGTACGCCTTCGAGCACATCGAAGTCGGCGGCGTGATCGCCAACGACGTCTCGACCTACCGCATCGACCACATGCCCTATGGCGGCGTCAAGCAGTCGGGCTTTGGCCGCGAGGGTCTGAAGTACGCCATCGAGGAAATGACCGAGCCGAAGTTGCTGGTGATGAATATGGCATAGAAGGAAGAGATTGGAGATTGGAGATTAGAGATTGGAGATTAGTGATGCCGATCGTGTTATATGATAGCGTCAGGCTGTAGGGTTGGGCAACAGAGAGCGGGAAGGAAACGTGCGTTATCAGTTGTCATGCGAAGATGTCGAGCCAAACCACTGGGTCGCGTGGGCACTTGACCTTCCCGCTTGCTTTAGTTCGGCGCAGACGCAAGCCGACGCTGTCGCTCGCGCGCCTGAACGCATATCGGCATACTATTCATGGCTCTCAAGCCACGATAGTTCATTGCCGCTCATAACCGAACCAGTCGAGGTGGCCATTGCTGAGACCTTTCATTCATTCGCCAGCGCCCAGGACCCGGAATATCTTGTGAATGCTTTCTTTGCTGACGACCGCCGCCCGCCGGGCTACTGGGATGTTGCGCTGGCGCTGCGTTTGTTGCAGTGGACGCGCCAGGACCTACTGCAAGCCATACAGTCAGCCACGCCAGCGCAGTTGAATCAGCCAATTGCCGGCGAAGTAAGTGGTTCGATCGCCGGCATCATGAAACATATCGCAGGCGCGGAAAACTGGTATCTGAACCAACTGGATTCGGCGCTGGATCGGGCGGGCCTGCCGGATGACCCGCTGGACATGCTCACCGCCGTGCGCGCCAACACGCGGGCGCAACTCGTGAAGCTTGTCGGCGATGAGCGAATCACCCTGAATTGCGGCGAATCGTGGTCGGCGCGCAAAGTGATTCGGCGCGCGCTATGGCACGAGCGTGACCATACACAGCACATTGCGCACCTGCTCGCACAGTTGTAAACAGGCACAAACAGTGCGCGTCTGCAAATACGCGCACGCCGACAATACCGCCGCAGCGACTCGTCGCAGGTGTGGTCTATCCAGTTGAGCGGTGAACATCCGTCTTTATTTCATTCAGAGATGGTGGTAAAACATGAAGCGAACAAGCTGCGCTTGAGGAGGATGAGTAATGCTAGAAGTGGAGAGAATCCAGCAATATGTTCAAAAACTGCCGCAACCGCTGCAAGCAGAGGTGCTTGATTTCGTTGAGTATCTTCTGTCAAAAGTGGAGCGAGAAACAGCCCAGCAAGACGAATCAGACTGGTCGGGCTTGTCTTTGGCTTTTGCCATGCGCGGCATGGAGGACGAATCTACTCCTACCTACACACCTGATGATTTGAAAGTGGTATTTTCATCCGGAGGGTAAATGGTTAGTAGATTGCGCGGGATGTTCCCAGTGTTGCAGACGCCACTGGATGCGCAGGGCGAGCTGGACATGCCTAGCCTGCGCCGCGAGGTGGCCTTCTGCATCCAGGCCGGCGCGCACGGGCTGGTCTTCCCCGCCCTCGGCAGCGAGGTGCAGTTCCTTTCGGATCGCGAACGGCAGCGCCTGGTGGAAGTGGTCGTTTCTGAGGCATCCGGCCGCATCCCCGTCGTAGCCACCGTTTCCGCGCCCAGCGCGGCCATCGCCGTCGAGCACGCCCGCCATGCCGGGCGGGTCAAAGCGGACGCGGTGATGGCGCTGCCGCCCTATATCAGCCACGGCAGCGGCGACGAAATCGTCGACTACTATCGGCGCATCGCGCAGGCCTGCGACCTGCCGTTGATCGTGCAGAACGCCGCGCCGGGCGTCTCGCCGGATTTCCTGGTGCGCCTGCTGCGCGAAGCGCCGCACATACGCTACATCAAGGAGGAGTCCGGCGCAAGCGCGCACAACGTCAGCGCGGTGTTGCGCGCGGTCGGACCGGACGGCGGGTGCGATGGCATCTTCGGCGGCGCATTCGGGCGCTGGATGCTCTCCGAGATGCGGCGCGGCGCGAGCGGTTTCATGCCCGCGGCGGAAGTCATCGACGTGTATGTGCAGGTCTGGGATGCCTTCCAGCGCGGCGATGCGGCAACCGCGCGCCGCATTTTCAACCTGCTCCTGCCGTTGATCAACCAGCTCATGCTGCTGGGGCTACCGGTGAGCAAGACGGTGCTGGTGCGGCGCGGCATCTTCCAGACCGCGCTGATGCGCTCGCCCGGTGCGGGCGCCCTGGACGATGACGACCGGATCGAGCTGGATGCCATCCTGGCCGACCTGCAACCTTACTTTAAGATTTAACCGCCGAGATCGCAGAGAGAAAGGATGATGCTCGTTGCGTCGTCATAGCCTTTGCGTTCTTTGCGCCCTCTGCGGTGTATATGAAGGAGTAACGCATGAAGATCACCGATGTACAGACCATCCCGCTGAAGTCGCTGGGCGCCGCAAAACCCAAGGGCGTGGGCAGCGTGCTCGTGACGCCCTCCAGAATTTTCTATGAGCCGCAGCAGAATCGCGCTCCGGGCGGATCGCTGGTGGCGGGTCTGCTGGTGCAGGTGACGACCGATAGGCGTGCTGGACAGGCTAGTAGACTGACCGCTTAATTCTGCGGTGTTGTTCGCGCACGCAACTCACTGATTTGCTTGGCGAAGACACGTTTGGCGCGCTTCCAATTAAACGACCGCTTGATGGGAATCGCCAACCGATTACGCTCGTATTCCCATACGATCAGTTCAATAGCGGCCCGAACCTGAGCGGCGGCATGCGCAAGGCGTACATCGTGCAGTACTCGGTGGACGGCGCCCGCAATGCCACGACCGGAGCTATCTTTGAAAACGGGCCGGTGATTGCGCGCAGCGGCAAAGCGGTGTATTCATCGTTCTACCCCAAGCCACAGCCTGCTGCATGAGCATTCACCTGACCGGCGCGGCTGTTTTCTCGTTACAATAGTCGTGTATGAACGGTGAACTTCGCGACCGGCTCAGGCGCCTGGGCGTGCACAAAGGCGCATCAAACCTCAAACCTGCCATACAGCGTGGGGAAAACCTGCCGCGCCACGAATCTCCAATCTCCAATCTCCAATCTCTAACCTCCGCCCCGCTGTGGCATTTTGAGGAGCAGACGGCGTTCGGCATCGCCTATGTGCGCCGGGCGATCTACCCGCTGGACCACCAGCACGGCGGTTGGACATTACGGAATGCGCTCAGCCATCCTCAGAGCGCATTGGCGCGCATCAACGGCGGCGTCCCGATTGACCTGCGCGACGCTGTTTTTCTCGACACGGAGACCACCGGTCTGGCGGGCGGCGCCGGCACGCTGGTGTTCCTGGTCGGTGTGGGTTATTTCACATCGTGTGCGGCTGAAGAAGAACCGAGCGCATCGGCGACCGATTCGTTTGTGGTGGACCAGTACTTCCTGAACGAGCCGGCGCAGGAAGCCGCCATGCTGGCTGCTCTGGACGCCCGTATCAACGGGCGCCAGTCTCTCGTCACCTTTAACGGGCGCGGCTTTGACGTGCCGTTGTTGGAGACGCGCTATACGTTGTCGCGCATCGCGCCCGCGTTCAGCGATCTGGCGCATCTGGATCTGCTGATGCCGGCGCGGCGCGTCTGGCGCGCAGAATTGACCTCCTGCAGCCTGAGCTCGCTGGAGTTTCACATGCTGGACGTGCGGCGCGATCAGCAGGACATCCCCGGTTTCCTCATCCCGCAGCTTTACCGCGAGTATCTGCAGACCCGCGAGCCTGCCGAGATGCAGCGCGTGATGTATCACAACCTGCACGACATCCTCTCCATGGTCACGCTGGTATCGCGGCTGTGCAACGCCGTCGATGCGCCCGCGAACCTGGGCGAATATCTGGCCGCCGGCCAGTACTACGAGAGCCGCGGCCAGTTGCATGAGGCCGAAGAGACCTATTCGGCCGCGCTGGCGGCGCTCGGCGATGGCAACAATCTGCTGCACCAGCGTGTGCTCTTTCGCATGGCGCTCTGCCTGAAGCGCGAGGAGCGCTACGAGCAGGCTGCCTCATACTGGCGCCGCCTGGCCGAGTCCGGCGATCCGGGCGCCTGGCTTGAACTGGCCAAACACTACGAATGGCGCCAGTTCGACCTGCCTCAGGCGCTGGCATGCGCGCGCGCCGCGCTTGCCCTGAGCCGCGAGCGGTTCACCCGAGCCGAGGTCACTCACCGCATCGAACGGCTGGAGCGCAAGCTGGCTGTCAACTCGCCGGGGTAAGCCCGCCGGGCCTTGCACAGGGCATTCTTGCGATATGCGCAGTTTGCGGGTTCATAGTACACTGGTAACAACGTATGGGCCGCCGTATCTTCTGCGCTTTGTGCGCTGCGATCATGGTGCTGGCGCTGCCGGCTTGCCAGTTACGCCCGCCCGAGCCGACGCCGACGACTTCCCTGCCGGCGCCAACCATCGGTGTGACACGCTCCCCATATGTCGCCGTCGCCCCAGACCCTGTTTTTAACACCGATCAGGTTACCGTCATTGGAACCGACTGGAGTGCGGGCGTTAATGTCGTCCTGGAATTGCGGCCGGCCGGGTCATCCGGCGGCGCCGCGCTGGCGCTGGGCAGCATCCACGCCGACGATCAGGGTCGCTTCAGGTTTGCCGGCGCACTGCCGCCGGCGATTGCGCCGGGTCAATGGTCGCTGATCGCGCACAGCGACCAACCGCTGCAGATCGCCACCGCGATGTTGACGGTCACGGCGGCGGATGTAACGGCTTTACCACCGACCGCGTCCGAAACGCCGGAGCCGACAGCCTTACCCACGGCAGCGCCGTCCGCCACGTCGACCGCGACGCCGCGCCCACCGACGGCGACACCTTTGCCGCCCAGTGCAACCCCGCGACCCCCGACGCGGACGCCCTATCCCACGCCGGTCGTCATCACAGACTGGCGCGGCGACTACTTCAATAACCCCAACCTGAGCGGTTCCCCGATTCTGATCCGCAATGACACAGACATCAATTTCTACTGGGGATTCGGTTCGCCGGCTAGCCGCGTCAACCCGGATAACTTTTCCGCCACATGGACGCGCCGGCCTTATTTCGACTTCGCCACCTATCGTTTTACCGTTCGCATGGATGACGGCGCGCGCGTGTGGGTAGATGGGGTGCTGGTCATCGACGACTGGCAGGCCGGTGGGTTGCGCAGCGTGTCTACTGACCTGACACTGGGCGCTGGCTACCACGACGTGCGCATCAGTTACTTCGAACTGACCGGTGTGGCAGCCATTCGTTTCAGTATCGCGCGCCTGCCCGCGACGACGAGTACGCCCACACCCACGGCAACGTCAACCCCGACTCCGACTCCGACCGTGACGCCATTGCCGTCTCAACCGCCGCCGCCGTCGGCAACGCCGAGCCGCACGCCGACACCCGTTCCTTTACCTACTGCTCAACCGACGGCGACAAATACCGCCACACCAACAATGACCGCCACACCGACGTCAACCCCGACACCCACACCGACGCCAACGCACGTCCCGCTCCCGACGTCGCGGCCGGCTGACACCAATACACCTACGCCAACGAATACGTCTACTCCGACGAATACGGCCACTGCGACGCCAACCTCAACGCCGACAGCGACCGCAACCGCAACACCGACATCGACATCGACATCAACACCTACGCTGACGCCGACAGCTACATCGACGCCGACTGCGACGCTAATGCCGACGAAGACCCCCACGCCCACGATCAGCAGCCCGCTGGTGACGGCCACATTGAATGGCCTCACCTTGACCGTCATCGGGGCAGGCTGGACTCCGGGCGAACGCCTCCTGGTCTCGATCGGCGCCACCCAGGATTACAGCGATTCTGTCGCGCTGGGGTGGTCGCGCGTGAATCTGCTGGGGAGGTTCCTGTTCTTGAGCGTCCTGGATATCGCCCCCGAGCCGCCGCTCTACGCGATCGTTACCGACGGAACCCACAGTGTGGCTGTCCTGGTTGATGTCGTCAGACCCGATCTGATCAGGCGTTACACAGGCATCAGTACCCACGTTCGCAAAGATTGACGTTCATCACTACAATACAACGCGGATCGAACGATACGCGCATGCATCGATATCATTCCGCGCACATCCATCAAGGAGATCTATGGGCATCAAGAAAGCGAAAGTGGGTGTTGTCGGCTGCGGCAACATCAGTGGGATTTACCTCAAGAACGGCAAATGGCTGGACATACTGGATATCGTCGCCGTTGCCGATCTGGTACCTGAACGGGCGAAAGCGCGCGCCGCAGAGTTCAACATTCCGCGCGCCTGTACCGTGCAGGAATTGCTGGCTGATTCGGAGATCGAGATCGTCATCAACCTGACTATCCCCATCGCTCATGCAGAGGTAGCTTTGGCGGCGCTGGAAGCCGGCAAGAGCGTTTATAACGAGAAACCGCTGGCGATCATCCGCGAAGACGGACGCAGGCTGCTCGACCTCGCTGCATCCAAAGGGTTGCTGGTCGGCTGCGCGCCAGATACGTTCATGGGCAGCGGACTGCAGACCTGCCGCAAGTTGATCGAGGATGGCGCTATCGGCGAGCCGGTGGCCGTTTCCGCGTTCATGCTGTGCCACGGCCATGAGAGCTGGCACCCCGATCCCGAGTTCTACTACAAGGTCGGCGGCGGTCCGATGTTCGACATGGGACCTTACTATCTGACGGCGCTGGTGTCATTGATCGGCCCAATCAAGCGCGTGACGGGTTCGGCGCGCATCACGTTCCCGGAGCGCACCATCACCAGCCAGCCCAGGAACGGCGCGCGGATCAAGGTGGATGTGCCGACGCATGTAGCGGGGGTCATGGACTTTGCCAATGGCGCCATCGGCACGCTGGTGACCAGCTTCGACGTGTGGGGACACCGCATGCCGAATATCGAGATCTATGGCACGGAGGGATCCCTGGGCGTGCCGGACCCGAACGGTTT
This sequence comes from Chloroflexota bacterium, assembly GCA_023382055.1. Taxonomy (GTDB): domain Bacteria; phylum Chloroflexota; class Anaerolineae; order J036; family Brachytrichaceae; genus CAIXPS01. The sequence goes on along the minus strand of JAMCQN010000059.1, from coordinate 8,299 downwards.
CGGCGGACCGGTGCTGTTGCGCCGCCCCGGCGATAAGGAGTGGAGCGAGATTCCGCTGACGCATATCTACGCGGACAACAGCCGCGGGCTGGGTGTGGCCGACCTGGCCTATGCGCTGCGCACGGGCCGCGAACACCGCGCCAGCGGCCAGTTAGCCTACCACGTTCTTGATGTCATGCACGCCTTCCACGACGCCTCGCGCGATGGCCGCCACATTGATATCACAAGCGGCTATCGCCCCGCGCCACTGCCGGTCGGCCTCGCATACGGCCACCTCGACGAATAACAGGATGAGATTAGAGATTTGGGAATAGAGAATAGAGAATAGAGAATAGAGATTAGAGATTGGTGATTGGTGATTACACTTCGTCATCAGTAATTCCCAATCTCGAATCATAAATTTCTAATCTCTAATCTCCAATCTCTCTTCTCCTCTTCCTCTCCGGTACAATAACGCACCATGGCAACCATCCTACCGTTTCGCGGCATCCGCTACGATACAGACAAAATCAAGGATCTCTCCCTGGTCATTGCACAGCCCTATGACCGCATCGGCAAGGCGCAGCAGGGAACCTATTACCGGCAGCACCCCAACAACTTCGTCCGCATCGACTACGGCGCCGCCGAGCCGGACACGCCGCAGGACAACGTATACACCCGCGCGCGCGATTACGCTGCGGCGTGGCTGTCCGCAGGTGTGTTGCAGCGCGAACGCCGGCCGTGCCTGTACGTGCTCGAGCAGACATTCACCACGCCGGACGGTCAAACGCATACCCGGCGCGCCTTCACGGCTGCGCTGCAACTGACGGAGTTTGACGAGGGCATCATTCTGCCGCACGAGCGCACCTTCAGCGGGCCGAAGGCCGACCGCTTGAACCTGACGCGCGCCACTCAGGCCGCCTGGGGGCACATTTTTATCCTTTATCCCGACGCACAAAATCGCGTCAACTCACTGCTGCAGCCGTTCGTGGAGCGTGTAGCCCCGATGACGGCGCGCGAGCTGGTGATCGAGCCGGCGGTGCAGCAGCGCTTCTGGGTGCTGGATGACCCGTCTCTGCAGGCGGCGATTGTCGAGGAGATGGCGCCCAAGCGCAGCCTGGTCATCGCCGACGGCCATCACCGCTATGAGACGGCGCTGAACTATCGCGCGGAAATGTGCGCCCAATATCCGGCGGCCCCGGCGGACGCCGCATTCAACTATGCGCTGGCTACCTTCGTCAGCATGAGCGATCCCGGCCTGGTGGTGCTGCCCACGCATCGGCTGGTGCGCGACGACCAGGGGCGCAGCGGCGCCGAGGTGCTGGCGGCGCTCGCGCCTTATTTTGACGTGCGGCCTGTGGCCGGGCGCGCCGAACTGGAGGCCGAACTCAGACAGGCGTCGCCCGATCACCCGGCGTTTGGTTTTTATGATGGTCACCAGTATACGCTGCTCGTGTTGCGCTCGTTCGATATCATGGCCGAACTGGCCCTGGAGCATACGCCGGCCTGGCGCGCGCTCGACGTGGCGGTGCTGCACAAGGTCATCCTGGAGCGCATCCTCGGTTTGGGCGACGGCAGCGGACACGATGCCGATAACATCCGTTACCTGCGCGATGTCAATGCGGCCTATGCCGCAGTGGAGAACGGCGAGGCCGGCTTCCTGTTCGTGCTCAACCCCACCCGCATGGAGCAGGTTAACGCCTGCACGCGCTCAGGCGAGAAGATGCCGCAGAAGTCGACCGACTTCTACCCCAAGATGGTCGGCGGGCTGGTGGCGTTATCGCTGGCAGGCAGCATCAATTAACTGGATGGAAGAAGGCGACATTCTCGCGCCGTCGCTTTTCCGGCGTGGGCGACTATCAACGCATATAAGGTTGCACGGTCTGTAAGTCGGGGATCGCTCGATAGTGTTTCTGGTTGAATGTGTGCAGAGGCAACGAGAGTTCGCGCGCTGTTTGCCCCACAAGTGCATCTAGCAATCCAAGATTATGAGATAAACGGCGCTCGATAAACACAGTAAGAGCTGCATCGCAGGTCTGCGCAGAAGGCCACACGACGATGAAGCGGTTGAGAAACTGCTCCACTTTTACTTGCTCCACACTGTCGCGACAGCCCTGGACCAATTCCATTGCGACAAACCCGGGAATGGCAATCTCACCGGGGCCAAGTTGAAGAAGCCACTGTATTGCGGGAGCATAGTTCCGCAGGATGTCTATAAGGATGTCGGTGTCCAGGGCGATCATGAGATTAGTTCATATTGCGAGACTGTGCCAGTTCACGAAGCTGCCTGGCATAAGCGGAACTGTCCGGGATATCGGTACGATCTTCCCACAGGCCGACAAGCCCTGAATGGAGCAACTGGTCCGCAGTCAAGACGGCGCGAGCGGGAGTTCCTGGCTGCTCATTCAGCACGATCAACTCAACTTCTGCGCCTTTTTTAAACGGCAACCCGCTCAACCGGATTTCACCGTCACTTTCTACCGTGGTGTGTATGCGTATTGCCTGGAGCATATAGGTCCTCTCTTCTATTTTAGCGTCACGCCGCGCTCGGTCAGCATTTTGCGCACCAGTTCGACATGCGCGGCGTCGACCAGCGCCAGCGGATCGATGCTGCCCTCAATCGGCTTCAGATACTGGCCGATCTCCGCGTCTTCAAGCAGATTGTTGAATACTTCCAGGCTGGAGAGTTCCAGAACGTGCACGGGGCGCAGCGCGGCCTCGCCATAAAAACCGGCCCAGGCGCGGATGCTGGTTTCGACCCGCGCAGGCAGCGGGCCGTCGTGCAGATGCGCCAGCGAGGCCAGCAGTTCGTCCAGTTGCATCCCCCGTGACATCGCGGCGCGCACGCTGGGCGCGCTGATGCGCAAACGCCCATCGCCATTCTCGGTAAACGGCCGCAACTGGCTGAGCGCGAACAGGCTGGGTACGGCTTGCTTGAAAGTGACTTCTCCATTTTCACTGATACGCAGGCTGCTCTCTGTATGAGCGGGTCCGCCGCCTGCGGGCGTGACCAGCGCCAGCCAGCCCGCCTCGCTCAGCGCTTTGCTTAGCTGCCCGATTGTCAGCGGTTTTCCGGCGCTGTTCTCAACCAGTTCGAACGCCGGCGACAACGCCTGTCGTTGCGCCCCGACTCTGGCCAGGGTATCCTGCACACCCTCGCGCGCGGACTCGTCCGCGTACTGAATCACGCGCGCCGCGCGGTGGAAGGTGATGCGCTCATGCTGCGTCTGCCATTCCTCCAGCGAGCGCTGCACGTTGGCCGGGATTGGCGCGCCCTGGTGCATTTCGAGAAATGCGCTGATGCGCTGCGCATCCCACCCCTGTCTTTGTGCATGATACACTGACTGGCGCGTGAGGTGATAGGTGATGGCGCGGTCGCCGCCTTGCGGTTCCGCAAATTCGTCCAGATCGATCAATACCGCGTCGCTGATCGGCTCCATGGCGATGACGGTGAAGTTGGGCTGGATCAACACGCGCCCGCCGCTCTCGACGAATTGCGGCTGTTCGGCCAGGCCAAGCAACCATTCGCCTTCCTCGGTCAGCCGGTATGCCGACGGCTCGACGCCTTCGCCCGGCGTAGCGCCTTTGCGATATCCCAGGTTCACCAGACCCATCCAGTGGAGCGGCCCGCTCAGCATGGCGACGATCACCTGGCGTTCCACCGCTTCCCAGCCCTGTTGTTCGCCTTGCACGGTGGGAAAAGTCATGCCGTATGGGTTGTTGGTGCCGTAGTAGGGGGTGTTGTAATACCCGCTCGTGCCGGTCAGGTCGATATAACGCTGTTTGCGCGGGAACAGGAACTGGTACTCGCTGCGCCGCGCCAGTTCGATCAACTGCGCCGTAGCGAACCAGTGTCCGCGCTGATTGGCGGCGATCGCATGGGTAGCCAGATGCGCCATCTGGCGCAGGATAGCGCTGCGCGCCTTGGCGAGTTCGGGCGGCGCATCCCGCCGGTAATCGTAGCCCTGGTGTTCGGTGGCGATGCGGTTTAGCTCGTTCCAGGCGCCGCTGGCGGTCCAGGTCTCAAATGCGAGCTTGATGCGCTGAGCTATGGGCAGGATGAGCAGCTTCCCATTCGGGTGCGGATGGAAAGCAGCGCCATCGATATCCAGTTCGCCCATCTCGGCTAACAGCCGTCGCATGAACCATAGCCGCGCATGAGACGCCTCATCGCCCGGCGCGTCAGCCGGGGCGTTCAGCGCAGCCAGAAACGACTTGAAATTGCTCTTGTAGATCCACCCTTGCGTGGTCAGCGGCACGGCCCGCTGCCTGCGGACATGGCGCAGGTAACGGCTCAGGCCGCGCTGGAAATCCGCTGCCGAGCTTGTGGCTGCCACCTCCGGATCATGGACCGGGCTAAGCTGTATGTCGGTGATGTTTGTGCGCGCCAGCGCGTTGACCCAGGCCGGGTCGGTGCGCAGAATAGCCAGAACGGGTTCAGGGATATACAACTGCCGGCCTGGTTTGAAGTCGATCTCGCGGTTGTCCCGCGAGAACACCAGACCATAGCACATCGCACGGGCAGCGGCGTCGTCGAAACTCGGCGCGCCCTGGTATCCGGGAGATGGCTGGGACGGCGCAACTGTCGGACGACGAAAGGGAGCTGACTGCTCGATCTCGCGGCGCACCTGTTGCGTCTCGGCGCGTCCGCCCAGACCGATCAGCGTTTTGATAATGGCGGTCTCGGCCGGGGTGATCACTTCCAGCGCGCGGCGCACCGTTTCCGGCCTGCCGACCTGGCGGCGCAAGGCGTCGATGGCGCGCGGCCGGTTGAGCGGGGTTACCTTTCCGGCAAACTCGTTGATGCCCAGCGCGGCGCACATGGCCGACAGCGCCTGGCTGGAATATGGCTTGAGAACGTCGTTCCAATTCATAGAATTCCGGGCGTATATCCCCGCGCGACCATCTCCTCCGCCAGCGCATCGACGGCGGCGTCTGCGACGACTACCGCGCGCGGCGATATCTGGTAGATGATATGCTGCGCCAGCGACGTATTGGCCAGCAATTCCCTCAGCGCGTAGTCATCGGCTAACTTCAGGACCGTGAGCGCTTCGTAAACGCGCACCCGGCCGAAGCGTTCGGCGATCGAGCGGAACATGGCTTGCGCCTGCGCCGGCATGGCCGCCCCATAGGCCCCAAACTGGCGCGCAACCTCGTCCAGCGTGATGCCCTGCGTCAGCGCCTGCTCGATACTGAGCGGCGTCAGGGCGTAGGTGAACGGCGCGCCGGCGGGTTCGGCGATTTTACGGGCGAACGAGATGAATTCCGCGCGGTCAGGCGCCGGCGGCAGCCGCCATTGCACGTCGTCGAGCCATGCGACTGCTTCGGCCTGGCGCGGGCGCGCTGCAGCGCCGACGGGCAGATAGGGCAGGCTGGCCTGTTCGGCGTTGTCGAGCAGCCCCTGCACGCGGCCCAGCCATTCGTGCAACTCCGTCAGCCGGAACGCTTCCAATCCGTGCTCGCCCGGCTCGGCGATTTCGATGACGCCGAACCAGCGCAGCGGTTCGATCAACAGCGTCTCGATGATGGCGCCGATCGTGCGTTTCCAATCGTCGGGTTTGTTGATATCCAGCCTGCCGGCTTTGCCCGGCGCGCTGAACCACCAGGTGTCCTGGCTGAACATGGTCCAGGCGCAGTCGGGGTAGAACTCGAAAAGCAGTTTGCGCAATTCCGGCCAGCCGATCCATTGATCGCCGGGCAGCCCGCGCAACACGCGCGCCACATAGCGCCGCAGCGAGCACCACTCGGCGGCCAGACCAGCAGGGCTTAATTCCCGCGCGCCGATGGCCCGTAAAACCCGGAAGTTTTCCGTCCTGGCGCCGCCGTAACCGCCTGCGGCGTGCTGGATTTCGCACGCGAAAGCCATCTGCTCCCGCCAGGCGAGCACGGATTGGAAGCGTTCCGGCGCCTGACCGCGCGAACCATTCCTCCACGGCGCTGGCGCGCGCGTTGACGCGCCATGCGGTCTGCATCCGTTTTGCACTGGCGCCGTTGCGGGCGCTCGCGAGCGAGTCGGGCGCCTCAATCAATTGCAGCGTAGCCGCGATCTCGAACAGGAACTCGATGTGCGCGCCGCTAAGCCCGGTTTGATTCTGCAGCCGCGTCAGCGCCTCTGATGTGAGTGGCGATAATAGCGGCACGCTGATGCCGCTTTGCGGGTTAGGCACCCAGCCAGGGCGCGAATTCAACAGCCGATCCGCTTCCTCGGACTGGTGTTCCCAATCCTTCAGCCAGGCCGTGTTGCCCGCTTTTGCGTGCGGCGGCAGGCGGGGGCGCACCTCGGCGCCAGTCGACATCACGGCATTGATGAGCAAGTCGAAGGCATCCAGAAAGTGCGGGGTGTCCGCAACTGCAGGACGATGCGCCTGTCCCCTGGTGGTGATCGGCCCGCGCGGCCACGTCATGAGCGGCACGTTCCCGCCGCTGGCTTCCAGCGGCAACCACTGGTAATACACGTCACGGTAGCCGACGTAGATATGGGTGGGGAACAGAACCGCGCGTCGCCGCAGCGCATCCAGCATATCGACCAGGCGCTTGTCGGGGTCGCGGTTGACCAGTTGCGACCATAAGGCGTTGGCAAGGTTGCGCGGCAACGGCAGGTAATAGTCGCGCGCGGTCAGCGCCCGCCGCACGAACGCGGCTTGATCGTCGGTCAATCCCGCCACCAGCGCTTCCGGAGTCTCGCGCAGCCGAGCGACGCGGGCGCCCAGTTCCGCCGTGACCTGCTCGACGTAGGCGGATTTGGCGTTGCCTTTCAGCTTGATCCCCAGCCATTTGGCCAGCTCGCGCAACTGCGCCGTGTTGAACTCCGCCTCAATCGTCTGTTTCAGGGCGGGCGGGTTCATGCGGATGGAACTGGCTGTCGGCCAGAAGGCCGCGCCTGTGCTTATATTGGATTGCGCCTTGTCCGGCAACAGATGCCCCGGCACGGTCTGGCCGCCGGGCTGCGCCTGTATCTCACTGATTCGTTCCAGCGCGCGCGTGAAGTTCTTCTCTCCCGTGATGGCCATCAGGAACTTGCCGTACGGCCCGCGCCCCAGCAGCGCCACGTCCTCCTGCGAGGGGTGGGATGGCAGGAACGCGGTGTAATCCTGTACCCAGGCCAGCATCAGCGCCGCGATATGGCTGCACCCTTCGATGCCGGGTTCAGTGCAATTGCATCCGTATGAATTGAGTTTGAACTCGACCTCCGGTTCATAACGCCGGTTGCCGTCGGCAACGATGCCCCGGATCGTCTTTCCGTCAAATGACTTGAGCACGATCTGCCCCGCTGAGAACAGTTTGCGGCCTTTCTCAAACGCCCTGACGCTGCACATCACCCCGATCAGCTCTTCATCCAGGAAAATGGCGCAGTTGCCAAATTCGCCGATGGCATCCAGCAGGCGCTGCGGGTCCAGACCGGGCGGCAATTGCGCGGCCAGCGCCTGCATGTCAATCTCGCCCAGGCCGGGATCGCTTTCGATGAGGGATTGAGCCAGTTCGTCAATGTTGAATGGTTTGTTGCGCGGCATGGTTAGCTCAGGAATCCCCTGGCGCTGCGGCGCACAGGCGCCGCGTTCGTCGCGATGACCGCCGGTTGAAATGCGGGCACTTCGTCCTCGTAGAAGATGTCGTAGTGGTAGCCTTGCTCGGTGAGGAACAACTGCCGCCGCGCGGCGAACTCCTGGTCGAGTGTGTCGCGTGTGACGAGGGTGTAGAAATGCGCCAGCAGGCCGTTCTGCTTGGGCCGCAGGACGCGCCCCAGCCGCTGCGCCTCCTCCTGGCGCGAGCCGAACATCCCGCTGACCTGGATCAGCACGTTGGCGTCGGGCAGGTCGATGGAGAAGTTGCCCACCTTCGACAGCACGAGGTGGTTGATCTCGCCGTCGCGGAACTGCGCGTACAGCTTCTCGCGCTGACGCACGGGCATCTCGCCGGTGATGACCGGCGCGCCGATTCGCTCGCCGATCTTGCCCAACTGGTCGAGAAACTGGCCGATGATCAGGACGGAGTCCTCACGGTGCTTCTGCACCAGCATGGAGATCAGCTCCAACTTCTTCTGGTTGGTGGCGGCGAAGCGGTACTTGTTGTCCTGGTCGGTCACCGCATATTCCATGCGGTCGTCCTCGTCCAGCGTGATGCGCACCTCGTGGCATTCGGCTGTGGCGATCCAGCCCTGTCGCTCCAGATCCTTCCACGGCACGTCGTATTTCTTGGGCCCGACGAGCGAGAACACCTCGCCCTCGCGGCCGTCCTCGCGCACCAGCGTGGCTGTCAGCCCCAGCCGGCGGCGCGCCTGTATCTCCGCCGTGATGCGGAACACCGGCGCGGGCAGCAAATG